>NZ_CP172312.1:3371122-3694829 GCF_047946665.1 Allohahella sp. A8 | reverse complement strand
GTCCCGCGGCGTTGATGACTGAAGCGCTGCGAATCTCAAAGCGTTCGCCACTGGCAGTATCTTCCAGATCAAGTATCCAGCCCGGCTTCTGTGACCCGGCTTCTTCCCTGGTTTCAACTCGTGCCCCCACGCATCGTGTACGGGTATGGACTTCACCGCCCTTTTCCACAAATTGCACCGCATTCAATACCACGAGCCGTGCGTCATCGACCCAGCAATCAGAGTATTCGAACGCGGTCCGGATACCCGGCTTTAAAGGTCCGCCGCTGTCACGAAGATCAACCTTCCGGGAGCCTGGCAGCAGCTTGCGCTTGCCTAGCAGGTCGTACAGGTAGAGCCCGCAGCGAATCATCCAGGCCGGCCGCAGGTGCGACTGATGTGGCAGCATGAAACGCATCGGCTTGATGAGGTGAGGCGCCTTGCGCAGTAAAGTTTCGCGCTCGTTCAGTGCCTCTCGCACCAGCTTGAATTCATAGTGTTCCAGGTAGCGGAGCCCCCCATGAATCAGCTTGCTACTGGCTGAGGAGGTGGCCCAGGCGAGATCGTGCATCTCAATGAGTACGGTCCTGAGGCCACGGCCCTGGGCATCATTGGCGATACCTGCGCCGTTGATACCCCCGCCGATGACAGCGAGATCGAAACGATTTTGTGCAGACATGATGACGCACCCTCCGTGCGTGAGCGTTTGCGAAAATAATACGCACACACAGGAAGCTAATCAACCAATATCAATCAAAAACGAACATAAACGCGTATTTCCACTCAATATGGAAAATGGTTTAGGCGATATGGAGTTCGATCTCCTCAGCTTTCAATGTAGCCGCCAGCGCGGGCGGCGGGGCTTCATCTGTGAACAGCGCATCCACAGCTGCGATCGGCGCCAGTTGCACCATGGCATTTCGACCGAATTTTGAGTGATCAGCGGCGAGATAGACACAGCGGCTCTGGTCGAGAATGGCCTGCGCTACCCGCACCTCCCGATAGTCGTAGTCGAGCAGCATGCCATCGTCATCGATGCCGCTGATGCCAACGATGCCGAAATCGAGTCTGAACTGGCGGATGAAGTCGATGGTAGCTTCACCAATGATGCCACCATCCCGCGCCCTCACCTCGCCCGAGGCGACAATCACACGGAAATCCTCTTTCTGACTCATGACCGTCGCCACGTGCAAGCTGTTGGTAATGATCTGCAGGCCCTGGTGTTGCATAAGCGCGGCGGCGACGGCTTCGTTGGTCGTGCCTATATTGATGAAGAGACTGCAGTGGTCCGGAATCTTCGCGGCGACGGCTTCGGCAATTCGCTGCTTGCCTTCGAGGTTTTGAATCTTGCGCTCGGTATACGGCGTATTCCGGTTATTGCTGATCGAGGTCGCGCCACCGTGGAAGCGCAGGATCTGGTTCGTTTCGGCAAGAAAATTGAGGTCTCGGCGCAGCGTTTGGGGGGTCACATCGAAGTGCTGCTCGAGTTGCTCGATGGTAACCGAGCCTGATGTGCGGATGAGCTCGACGATAGCCTGTTGACGACCGTTCATGGCTTTCTTATCTGTATCCGAACTCATCGGTAACCTGTCCTCATTGTTTGATGACCGTGGAGCGCTATAGTACCACCTGCCTGCCGTCGCTTCCTTCCGCGTCCGATTAGCAGGCATAATGAACAGACAGTGATCAAAGCATTCATTCCGCCTAAAAGGCAATCCATAGCCAAGATGAACAGGGAGTATTCCAAATGGATCTGAGTTGTTTCAAAGCCTACGACATTCGCGGCCGGGTTCCGGACCAACTGAACGCAGATGTGGCAGAACGTATAGGCCGCGCATTCGTGCAGGTGACCGGTGCGAAGAAAGTGGTCGTCGGCTACGACATCAGGCTCTCCAGCCCTGAGATCACCAAGGCCCTGACCAAGGGTCTGCTTCTGGCCGGCGCCGATGTTCACGATATCGGCCTCTGCGGTACCGAGCAGATTTATTTCGCCACGGACCATTTCGATATGGACGGCGGCATCATGGTCACTGCCAGTCACAATCCTGAAGACTACAATGGGATGAAGCTGGTCCGTGAAGGCTCGCGCCCAATCAGCTCCGATACCGGTCTGCTGGATATCAAGGAACTCGTTCCCGGCACCTTCAAGGACGCAGCGAAGTCAGGCGAATATCACACGCTGCACACCATGGTCCCCTATATTGAACATCTGCTGGGCTACCTGGATCGGGACAATCTCAAGCCGCTGAAAATCGTCTGTAACGCAGGAAATGGTGGCGCTGGTCTGGTCATCAATGAACTGGAAGACCATCTACCGTTCACCTTCATCAAGGTTCATCACGATCCGGATGGCTCGTTCCCGAACGGCGTGCCGAACCCGCTGTTGGAAGAGAATCGCGCCAGCACGGTCGAAGCCTTGCACAAGCACGGTGCGGATCTGGGCATCGCCTGGGATGGCGACTACGACCGCTGCTTCTTCTTCGATGAAACCGGCCGCTTCGTTGAAGGCTATTATATCGTTGGTCTGCTGGCTGAATACTTCCTGGATCGCGAGAAGGGTGGCAGCGTCATTCACGACCCACGCCTGCTGTGGAACACACTGGATGTTGCCAAGCAGTTTGGTGGCAAGGCGATCGAGAGCAAGACCGGTCACGCCTTCATCAAGGAACGCATGCGTAAGGAAGATGCCGTGTACGGTGGCGAGATGAGTGCGCATCACTATTTCCGCGACTTCGCCTATTGCGATTCCGGCATGATTCCCTGGCTGGTCGTCGCCAACCTGATGTCACGCGAGAACAAGTCACTGGCGCAGTTGATCGATGAGCGCGCGGCACGTTTCCCGGCTTCTGGTGAAATCAACCGAACCCTGCGTGATGCCGATGCCGTGCTCGAAGCGATTGAAGCTGAATATGCCCCGGGTGCCATCTCCGTAGGCAAGACTGACGGCCTGAGCGTTGAGTATCCTGAATGGCGCTTCAACCTGCGCAAGTCAAACACAGAGCCGCTGGTCAGACTGAACGTAGAGTCGCGTGGCGATGAAGCGTTGATGCGGGCGAAGACGAAGGAGCTGCTGGCGAAGATCGACGCGGTTTAGATTCGCTGAGAAGCGGCACGGTGAAGGCCGTGTCGCTGTGAGTTGGGCGCCAAATCTTGCCCTTTTCCGGCAATGCCCGGCAATTCATCAGTGAAGATGAGCGTTGCAGCTTCACGTTTATGACTTAATTAGTCGAATTATGCTGGAGGGATAATATCGCTAATATCTTTATATATCTTTCGGCAGCGCCTCCAAGTTGCTGTATTCCAAACGACTAATCGCTCTCACTACCGAGCCTCAAACCGCGCTACACGCTCACTGGTGGCAGGATGGCTGGAGAAGTAGTCCTTGCCCTCACCGTCCTCTTCAGTAGCGCCAGCTTCTTCATAGTGCGCAGTAGTCAGGCGCTGCAGTATGTCGCTGAAGTGATGCGGCGCCAGCCCTTCGGCGCTCATGAAATCATAGGCATAGTCATCAGCCTCGAGCTCCATGTCCCGAGAGTAGGCCATGTCGGCGAGCCACACCGGCGCGGCTGCCAGTACTGACGCACCAGCGGTGACATCACCGAAATAGACGCTGGCTGCAATCGAAATGATCGACCCCTGAATGATCTGTCTCAGCGAGTGCCTGTACACCACGTGCCCGAGCTCGTGAGCAAATACCGCAGCCAGCTCATTATCGTCTTCCGCCAGTTCCACTAGTTCATCGGTGAAGACAATGGTGCCATCCGGCAGCGCCAAGGCATTGGCGCCCAGAATGCCACCATCACGGAATTCGACACGAACAGGCAAGCCAGGCGCGTAGGTCGTGGCCGAAGCCATGAATCGGGCGCGAAGTTCATCCTGTCGTTCAGTATCGAGTTCCGATTCACCACCGAGTATCTGCTCGATGGTGTCCATGGAAAGCTTGGCCACCGCCGCTGTAGTTTCATGCGGCAGTGCCATGGCAGCCGCTTTCGCGACCGCCGGTATACCCCAGATGAACGCAGCCGTCGTACCGACGACCAGCACGCAGATACTCATCAGCACCGTATGCCAGTGCGACTCGAGGCGATGAATCCAGCCTTTGTTCTCCCCCTGCACGATGCCGCTCGTCACCAACTGATCAAGCTGATCATGATCTTTGGTGACGAAGCGGCCACTGCCGTTCAGGCGGATGACTCGAGGTGTATTGCCAATGCGTGATTCTGCCGCAAGATCTTCCAAAGCGAAGATGACCTCACGGTCGCCAGCATCCAGGCGCGCACTACTGGCATCAACCAGCAGCACCGCGGGCAGGCTTTGCGAACTTTGCCCATCGGCGTAAGTACCGGTGAGTCTTGCGGCAGACTGTCTCACAGCGCGATGTCTACTTCGAAGATATCGCTCACGCCTTCACCAACTGCGCTGACTTCAGACTGCTGTGCAGCGACGAAATCATCGATGCTGCCGTCGGCTATCAGCGTCGTGGTTTCGGCGCGATATCGAGCCATTCTCACCTGTGCCCAAGGCGCACCCAGGCCGAGTGTGAGTGATACGATGAAGAGATTGCTGATCAGCACCCAGGCCAGCGACGGCGTGGTGATCGTGCTCTCGAAACCGTGCTTTTCGACGGTTAAGGCGTTGATGACAGCGCGAGCCAAGGCAGCACTGATATAGGTGAAAATGGCGAACATGAGTACAAACGTAGAGCCGATGATCCAGCCCATGTTATCGGCGCTCCAGGCCGCAGCGGCTTCTTCGCCCACGCCAGCCGTGTTAGACGCGACCATGAAGCCCAGGGCCCCACCGAACACCAGGAACAACACTGTAGCGATACCGTAGACCTTGTAGAACACGCCTGCACCGATGTTCAGTTCGAACTTGCTGCGGCCGAACCAGACATTGTCGAATACGAACTTGTTCTGACGCAGTGCCATGTAGGGCACGATCAGGAACAGCGTGAATGGAATCAGCAGTGGCAGCAACAGGAAGGTAACGTACGCACTCCCTGCAGTACCCCGGTGGCTGAAGCGGATGCCACGCCAGGCCGTCATCTTCATTGCAAAGCGCAGGGACGCCATGATGATGAGTGGAATTGCCAGGTAGAACGCGATCATTAATGGAATATACAGCAGTGGCATGAATTCGGAGGCAATACCGAACAGGGTGAACAGCGCAACGGCGACCAGGCGGCCTTTCAGGATCTGCATTGGTTCGGCCAGGTATTCGAAGTGACTGCCGGCCAGTTCGGTATTGCCGTAGAAATAGCGGTTGGTGCGGACTTTCGCCCAGGCTGAATAAATGCCGAGAGTCAGGATAGTCAGCACGAGGTTGACGATCCAGATGCGGAAGAACTCACCGCCGTTGCCATGGAACCGGACCTGGTGGCGATGACCTGGGGCTACTCGCTGCGCTGTCTGTGCAGCGGGAACGACGGCGGAAGGCTGAGCCTCTGAACCTGTGAGTATTGCGCCACCTACGGTAGGTGCTGCTGGATAATTCAAGGAAGCCTCCTTAACTGTCGTTAGACATGAAGATAAATTAAGGTTTGCACAATAGGCCTCGAGGGCGCTACGTACAATTCGATTTGGTTACCTGCCGTTACCGTCTGTCGCTGAATTGCAAAACGCGATTTTGCAATTGCTTTGACGGCCATGATCGATCAATGGTGAGTGTTATCCCGCGCTGGGTCGTATCGTCCTGTAGGCATTCCAGTGGAGAACGAGATGATCAGCCCAAGCGATTTCATGAAGAAGCACGGCTTCGAGGAAGAAGAGGAAAAGGAGCACACCCTGGAAGAGAACTCGAAGGAACGCGCACGGAAGATCAAACGCCCGAATGCGGGTACGCCACACGACTGGGAAGATTGGGAGCGCTACAAGTCAACACATGACGACGCCGACGACGCGGATACAGAAGACGATCGGTAGGGCCTGCACTGTCGGTTGCGGCCATCGTTGCGGCTATCGTCCATCTTTGCCATATTTGGAACTGACCGACGGTCATCAGTGACCCAGTATCCGCAATAGGACACAACAATAATGCTCATCTACGAAATGAAAATTGCGCCGAGCCCGCGGCGTGTCAGAATCTTTCTCGCCGAAAAAGGCATCACCAACATCGAGTACAAGGAGATCAACCTCCAGACCGGTGAAAACCGAACGCCAGAATTCAGGGCTATCAGTCCATTCGGACTGGTCCCGGTGCTCGAACTGGACTATGGTACCCACATCGCTGAAACCCTGGCGATCTGCCGTTACTTCGAAGAGCTACAGCCCGAGCCACCGCTCTATGGTCGGAATCCCAAGGAGAAGGCGCTGGTCGAGCAATGGAACCGTTTCGTCGAACTCAACTTCTTCATGCCGACCGGGATGTGCTTCCAGCATACCAGCTCATATTTCGCCAAGTTCAAGACGCAGGTGCCAGCATGGGGCGAGCTGTGTCGCAAGGGCGTACACGATTTCATCGAACGAATGGAAAAGCACTTCGCTGATAACGAATACCTCGTCGGCGACTATTACAGTATCGCGGATATCAGCGCCTACTGCGCGCTCGACTTTTCCAAGGTCAACGACATCCGCCTCGGTGAGCAGCACGTCAATACCAGACGCTGGCACGAAGCCATGAAGTCGAGAGCGAGCGCAAAGGCATGATCGAACTCTACACAGCGCCGACTCCGAATGGCCACAAGGTCAGCATAGCGCTCGAAGAAATGCAGCTGGACTACACCGTGGTCCCGGTCGATTTGCGCAAGGGCGTGCAGAAAGAGCCTGAGTATCTGAAGCTGAATCCCAACGGCCGTATCCCGACCATTGTCGATAAGGCCAACGATGATTTCGTCGTCTTCGAGTCGGGTGCCATTTTGATGTATCTGGCCGAGCAGACCGGACAGTTCATGCCGCAGGACACGAAGGGACGATCACGGGTTGTTCAGTGGCTGATGTTTCAGATGAGTGGCGTCGGCCCGATGATGGGGCAGGCGAACGTATTCCACCGCTATTTCCCCGAGAAGATCCAGCCAGCTATCGACCGCTATCAGAACGAGGTCCGTCGCCTGTTCGGTGTGCTGGATCGACAGCTAAGCGACAACGAATACCTCGCCGGTGACTACAGCATCGCCGATATCGCGAACTGGGCCTGGGTGCGAACGCATAGCTGGTCCGGAGTGGAAATTGAGAACATGCCAGCCCTGCAGCGCTGGGTCGACGCCATCTATGAGCGGCCAGCGGCTAAGAAAGGTATAGAGATTCCGAAGCGTCCTGACGCCGATGAAATTGTCAGGAGTGGGCAAACAATGATACAGCGCTGAGCGGCCTTGCCGTGCCTTAAGGCGCGGTGAGTTGAAAATGCTGCACTGTGCCATTCGACACCGCCGCCACAATAGTCTGTCCTGCACTGCCAGCGCGATAGCTTACTGACAGCACAACCCTACTGGCGTTGCGCTCGAACAGCGAAGTCGCTCTAGCGGCCCAGTGTTGCAGAACCTGACCGCTAGCAACGTCTATTCGATAAATATCGCCCTGAAAGCTACCCAACAGGAGTGTGCTGCGATCGTCGGCGAATCTTGCGCTGGTGATCAGTTCGTAGCCAAGATCGACTACCGAAACAGTCTCACCACTTGCGACATCCCAGATGACAGAAGCCTCACGCTGGGCGGACGAGAACGCCAGGCTGCCATCGGCACTGAGCGCGACGGCGCTGACCTGATTGCCATGGGTGAACTCGCTGATCATCTTGCCATCGCCGAGGGACCAGACCCGCGCGCGCCGATCCTCCGATCCTGTTATGGCGCGCTGACTGCGCTGATCGATATCCACCGAATTGACGATGGCGGAGTGGGCAAATTCGTAGCGACTCGCACCGTTGGCCAGATCGATATGCAGTGCGCGCGAATCACGCAGACCTGCTATCGCCGACCGGCCGTCACTGGAGACGACGATGGACTCCACCACGGCGGGTACGGCGTAAAAGCCCTTGGACTGTCCAGAGTTGAGATCCCACACCGAGACGGCCTTCTCCTCCACGGTCACAGCGGTCGGTGCGGCAGCATCAGGGGGTGAAAGACCAACGGCACGCAGGGTGCTGAAGCTGCCAGCAGTGTGATTCCAGTCGAAGAGACGCTCTGCAGGCGCGGTAGACCAGAGACTGCCGCCATGGTGTACGGAGCCTATCAATAACAACTTGCCATCGGCGCTAAGCGTGCCTGACAGCACACCTTTGTCGGCGACGACATCGATGCGCTCGGGACCGGGTGTACAGGCAGAGACGAGCGCCGTCATCAGGGCGATGACAATAGAGCGAGACCAGAACCTGAAGGTCTTAAGCGACCTGGCCGGCATGAGCTGTATGCAGCTTCTCTATGAGCAGGTCTTCCATTTCGAAGCGGTCTTCCAGCTGCTGGCCAAGCTCGGATAGTCGTGGCTTCAATTCTTCAATAGCCTCCATCTCTTCAGGCATCTTGTCGAAGGTGTCATTGAAGTCGAGTGCTGCTTCTGTAGTGAGCTGAATCTTGGGGTAGAGCTCAGTGGCCAGCGCTTCGCTACCGTCCTTGAAGGATTCGGCTTCCTCAACCAGGCGGTCATAGATTTCGAAGTGACCAGCAGAAACGTAGTCGAGCAGAACCTGGCAAAATGAACGGTACTTATTGACTGCCACTTCGCAGGAATCGAAGGACTTGGTATCGATAAGGTCGCAGTATCTGACGATGAGATTCTTGCGGTCTGACAGCCAGCGGTCGATGGAGGTATCTATGCCGCCCCACTTCTGCTTCGCTGAATCAGCTTTTTTCAACATGTCTTTTCCCCTGGTCTTCGCGTCAAGGCGGTACTGGACGTCCAGCAGCACATTTTTTTTGTAAGTGTACTCAGCAAGCATCTGAATAGTTGTAACTTTTTGTATGTCCTGTGCAAAGAACACCCGGCGCAGGACAACACACTTTTCCGTGCATTAAAAGCACAGCATAAGCGCACTATAGAGGACTGCTTACAGCCCTTACAAGTGCGACTGGCTGCGATTGCGTGGCGTCGTTGTTGGTTGGCCGGTTGTTACCTGCGCCTGCAGGCGACCCAAAGCGTTCTTGAGAAGCATCACCGCGATGAGGCGCGCCAGAAACGCGAGGGCAAATATGGTGAAGGCAATAAAGGTCCAGCCGGGAATGGAGAGGCCGAGGAATTTCCACTGAACTTCGGCGCATTCGCCTGAGCCATGCAGCATCATGCTGATGACCTCCGACATCGGAAAGACTTCAAGCATATAGTCCATACCTGGACCACAGGCCGGGACCAGCTCGGGCGGCAGGCTCTGCAACCAGAGTTGCCGTGCGGCAAGCGCTGCGCCAGCCAGTGCGAACAGCAAAGCCAGAATCGTGAAGAAAACCTGCAGCCAGGAGAGATTACTGTGACTGCGGTGCACCTCACCATTCATGCTGACCATCGACGGCAGCAACAGGCCGAATACAGCTGCAACGGCCATTGCGATCATGGCGACACGCTGTGCCATGCAGAGCGGACAGGGCTCAAGATTCTTTACATACTGCAGGTACAATGCGAAAGCAAAAAGACCAGCAACGGCGAGTAGCAGCAACACGTAAAACAGGCGGCCCGTGAGAATACGCTGCAATGGACCGGGGGAGAACGCCGGCGTTCCAGGGCTGGTGATAGGCATAGCAGATCCTTTGTTTTGAACTAGAATCATGGTAACCGATACAGATCATTTACCAATCTTTTCTTGTGTGACAACAATGTTAGGTTCAACAATTATGCTAACAAGGCTCCGCCAATTCCTGGCACTAACGACCATTCTTGCGGCGCTGCAGGTAGTCGCCGTGCCTGCTGTTGCCGAAGAGGAGTCGGAAGCCGTCAAGCAGGTCGCCTATATCGATATGAAGCCGTCGTTTGTGCTCAATTACGGTCAGGAGCCGAGCGAGCGGGTGAGATATCTCAAGGTGGATGTCGCCTTGCGGACGGACACAGATCAGGCTGCAGCACTGGTGAATCAGCACATGCCGATGTTGCGTAACGAGTTGGTGCTATTGTTCAGCAAGCAGACCCAGGATGCTATGGGCTCTTCCGCGGCCAAGGATGCGCTGAGACTTGAGGCGCTGACCTTGTTGAATGCGGGGCTCGAAAAGGAAACGACAAAGAAGCCGATCACGGACCTGCTGTTCAATAACTTTATTGTCCAGCGCTAGATTCGAGCCAACGCATTCAGATATCGAGGAACTTCGGTTTTGGTGTGCGGCGCTTGGCAGGGGCAGCAAGCTGGCCGTCTTCGAAACCGGCTTCCCAGGCGGCTGACGCGACTTCGCTGACATACGGGCATTTCTTCGAGGTCATGCCCAGGCTTCCTGCCATAAGGCCCTGATCATAGGCCTTCTCCAATGTTTCGATCTGCCATCCGGCTGAATCCGACCGTCCCATTGTATACCTCAACATGAAAGGGGGTTGGTGATTACATTCTGCAACGTATTGTTTCAGAGGCTCACCAATCTTTCTGTGGATCAGGTCTCTTTCTGTATGGATTTTAATCAATTTAACCGCTCACGGGCTGATCGGACATATAACTCTCAAGGAAGGTGTCAAAGTCGACTTCATCAGCCGCGGCAATGGCCGCGGCATCTTCGATTGACTGCCGCGCTGCTTCGGCAAAACGCTGGCGATCTTCTGCATCGCAGCGCTGGGCGTGCAGTTCTGTCTGATGCTGCGAAGCAAGCTCAAGGCCCCAGTCGATGAAGCGCTTGTTTTCCAGCTGTTCCAGCACTCTCGCACTGGGTGTCAGCGCAGCATCGTCAATACGTCGCCGTGCCATGCCGATCGCGCGTGAATAATCCTCGGCCCGCCGCCCGGCCACATCGCCCGCTATAAGCTCAGCCGTCTCCTGCATGGCATCGAGAATGGCGTGCCCCCACAGGTTCAGTGAAACATTTTCGTAACCATCATCGCCCGGAATCGAAAGCTCCAGCCCTGGAAGACGGCCTGCATTGACCACGCTCGCGAAATTCGAGTCAATGTGATTGCAGTCTTCGATACTGATGTAGGGGCTTTTGGCGAACAGGCAGGTAATCAGAAAGAGCTCCATGAAGCTTACCTGCTCGGCATCGACACCCAGTGGCAGGAAGGGATTGATATCGAGGCAGCGAACCTCGATATATTCAACACCACCACGCCTTAGTGCTGCCGTTGGCTTCTCACCACTACGTGTCACCCGCTTCGGGCGCACCGAACTGTAGTATTCGTTTTCAATCTGCAGTATGTGTGTGTTGAGCTGCAGGTATTCACCATCTTTCTTCATCCCGATCGCCTGATAACGCGCATACGGTGTATGTGTGGCGTTGTAGAGCGTCTGGGTATAGGAGTCCAGATGGTTGAAGCAGATGTTGAGCGAATCCTGGGCGTTGTTCTTGTAGCCGATGTCACCCATACGCAAGGACGTAGCCCAGCGCAGGCCAAAATTGTCGTTGCCGAGGTCTGTCAGCTTGTGCGACTGGTTCTGGAGAAAGCTCTTGTCGACCACTGGCGAGGCGCCGAACAGATACATGAGCAACCACGACCAGCGTCTGAAATTGCGAATCAGGCCGAAGTAAGCCTCGGATCGGAGCATGTCGTCATTGCTCTGGGAGCCGTTCTCCGCTGCAACGCGTGGCGGTGGTGCGAGCGTGGAGCCCGCGACCGCCAGATAGCTCGACCAGAACTCATCGCTCAGCGAGAAGTTGAAATGCAGACCGGCAATGCTCTGCATGGTTCGACCGTAGCGGGTCTCGAGGCCACGCCGATAGATATGCTTCATCTGCCCGATGTTGGACGGGCCGTATTCAGCAATTCTGATACTGTTGGGGCCATCGAGTCTGCAGGGCATGCTGGCAGGCCAGAGCGTCTCGCCCTCAGTCAGGTTCTGCGAAACATAGCGGTGAATGCGCTCGAGGGAGTCCAGCAAGCCCCCGGCTGTGTCGAGCGGCGGCGTAATCAGCTCGAGCAGCGCTTCGGAATAGTCTGTGGTGATAAGCGGGTGAGTGAGGGTGGCGCCAAGCGCCGTGGGATGATCGGTCTGCGCGATCATGCCTGCCTTGTCGCAGCGGAGGCATTCGCGCTCCACACCAAAGTGGATGGCGCCTGCCTGTTTCAAAGCCGGTGCGATATCACTGACGAAGGTGGAGAACTGAATTGGACGAATTTTCACTGACCTGACCCCTGATCTACAGGTGTACAGGATGCATCAGTCGGCGGGTTTTTTCTAGCCGCCTCTGCCGAATGCCAAAGCATCGCTCGAGGCCGAAGCTGCCGCGTCGAGGAAGCTGCAGAGCGCTTCGAAGGGCAGCGCCGGTGCGATGATGAACCCTTGCGCTTCATCACAGCCGATGCGGTGCAGAAATTCGAGCTGGCTTCGCGTCTCGACGCCTTCCGCCACGACGTTCAGGCCGAGGCCATGGGACAGGTTGATCATGCCTTCGACCAATGTGGCATCTTCCGCGACCTCGCTGACCGAGCGGATGAAACTCTGGTCGATCTTCACGGTCGAGATCGGCAGCCTGCGCAGATTGTTGAACGAGGCATACCCAGTGCCGAAATCATCCAGCGCGAATCGGAGACCCAGCTTCCTCAGCTCGATCAGGCTGCGGATGGTGAACTCGGAATCCATCATCATGGCGGTTTCGGTCAGCTCGAATTCGATGTTGTCGGTCGCGATGTCCGCGTTGTAGATGATGCGGAAAACTGTTTCGGCCAGTTTACGGTCGTGGAACTGGCGGAACGACAGATTGACCGCGCAGGTGAGGTTATTGTGTCTCATACGCTGCAGGATGCTCAGATCCTTACACACCTGCTCGATGACCCAATAGCCCATGGGGACGATCATGCCACTGCTTTCCGCCATCGGTATGAAGTCGTTCGGCAGCAGCATGCCGCGCTTGGGACTTGGCCAACGCACCAGCGCCTCCACACTTCGCACACGTCCCGTCGCAAGTTCGAGCTTTGGTTGATAGTACACTTCCAGCTCATCGCTTCTCAGCGCCATCCTGAACTCCGCCTCGAGAGATATCTGCTGACGAACGGCGTCCTTGAAGTCGCGGCTGTAGCGCAGCCAGCTATTGCCTGGCAGAGCCTTGGCGCGGGTCATGGCTATACTCGCATTGCCGATGAGTTCTTCGGCACCCAAGGTCGTGTCTGCAGGTGTAGCACTGCCAATGGCGAGGCTAAGCGAGAGGTGCTGGTCCCTGAAGTTGATGCCCGATTCGAGAGTGTGGAAAATCTGCTGGACGATCTCCGACACCGTCGCATCATCCACTGCTGTGTTCAGCAGTACGCCAATCTCGTCTCCACCAAGCAGTGCCATGATATGACTGACAGTAATGGCCGGACGGATCTCCGTAGCGAGCGCCCGTACGAAGGTACGAGCCTGTGGCTTGCCCAGGAGCTGTGACAAACGTCGGAAGTTGTTGACGTTGATATAGAGCACACAGCAGCTGCTTTCGACAGTCTGGTCTTCCTGCTGAAGCGCGAGTTCGACCCGCGTCTGGAACTGATCGTAGTTCAGAAATATCTCTGCTTCGTTATCTTTGTCAGCAGATTCAGCCTCGGGGCTGGGTGCTTTTTCTGAGGTCTGCGCCTTGGGGGGCACGGTTTTCTCCGGGCGGGCAGCTTCTACAGGGAAGCGCGGACGAGTCGCAAGCGAAGTCGCCCGTCGTGCCATGCCTTGCAGGAGTCGCTGGAAGCGCACAGGCTCGAATTCGCTCCGGGAGATCACTTCATCTGCACCAGCCGCGATGTAGGTCTCGATGGTCTTACTGTCACTGTCGTTACTGAATATGAGAAGCATGCATGTCGGATCTTCTCGAACCGATTCGAATATCTGTGAGCGCTGACGCAGCGTGTCCGCGGTACCATGCTGGGCAACGGCATTGATTTGCGGACTGGGCTCCCAGATAATGATGCAAGGCTGGTTGGATCGTGGCGCCGATAGCTTCTGCAGCAGCGACGGCTCTTTCGGGCACCACGTCATCTGCAGTGTTTCTGCAAGTGGTTTGCAATGATGTCGAATCTTCAGAAATTCCGTGTGCGCCTCAGTACAAACGAACGCAGTCAACATGGTGATTCAGCTCCATCGATTGATTTTGTGACTGCGGATCCCGAAACCAGTTCCCGCTGGCAGGCTCTCGGAACAACAACGCAGAACACATTTCCACGCACTAACTAATAGTTCACCAAGTTTGGTTTCGTCCAGTTCACAACTGGTAAATTCGCCCCTCAATCAGGTCTTCCGGAGTCGCTTCATGTTTACCGGCCTCAATCCGCAACAGAAAGCAGCGGTCCGCTACTGCGATGGCCCCGTGCTGGTGCTCGCCGGTGCCGGCAGTGGCAAGACCAGTGTTATCACCAGGAAGATCGGCTACCTCATTGGTGAGTGCGGCATACAGGCCCGGCACATCGCGGCTGTCACCTTCACCAACAAGGCGGCCAGGGAGATGCGTGAGCGGGTGCAGAAACTCATCCCTGCCTCGGCCAGCCGTGGTCTGCAGATATCAACGTTCCACAATCTCGGCCTGACCATTCTGCGCAAGGAAGCGCAGTATCTCGGTCGCACGCCAGCACTGAGCATCTTTGACGATCAGGACAGCAAGACCTTGCTGAAGGACCTGACCCATCGCGACTTCGGACTGGAAACCGAAGCGCTCAAGCGCCTGCAGGGGCTAATTTCAGACTGGAAGAACCGGCTAATAACCCCTGAGCGGGCCCTTGCAGAAGCGATAGCCATGCAGAGCAGAAGCGACGGGCCGCCTGATCAGCTGCTGCTCATTGCGGCGCGCGCCTTCGAACTCTACGAGCAGCATCTGGCGGCTTATAACGCAGTGGATTTCGACGATTTGATTACTGGACCGGTCCGGCTATTCCAGCAGCATCCGGAGCGACTGCAACACTGGCGCTCAAGAATTCATTATCTGCTCGTCGACGAGTACCAGGATACCAACGACAGTCAGTACGAGCTCGTCCGGCAGCTCGTCGGCGCGCGCCAGGCCCTTACCGTGGTTGGGGACGATGACCAGTCAATCTATTCATGGCGTGGCGCCAAGCCACAGAACCTGGTCAGGCTGCAGGACGACTTCCCGACACTGAAACTGATCAAGCTCGAACAGAACTACCGCTCGAGTAGCCGCATTCTTAAAGCGGCGAATGCTGTCATCGCCAATAATCCTCACGTATTCGAAAAGACCTTGTGGAGCGAGCTGGGTGTGGGCGATGAGATTCGCATCGTCAAGACACTGAACGAGGAAGCGGAAGTGGGACTGGTCGCCATGGAAATCATCGACCGGCGTCTGCAGTCACGCAGCACCTATGGTGATTTCGCGGTGCTCTATCGGAGCAACCATCAATCCCGCCTGCTCGAACTGAAGCTGCAGAGTCTGCAGATCCCGTATCGCATGAGTGGCGGTACCTCGTTTTTCAGCCGCAGCGAGGTCAAGGATGCCATGGCCTATCTCAGGGTGCTGACCAACCCACGTGACGATGGCGCACTGCTGCGTATCATCAATACGCCGAAGCGCGAGATTGGCGCCTCCTCCGTTCAGCGCCTGCGTGATTACGCCGCTCGGCACAGTTGTTCGCTGCTCGAAGCTGCCGAAGTGCTGGCAGATCCTGAGCAGGCTGCCCGAAGCGCTGGCGATGATGCGCAACTGCCGGCACGCGCCGCTGCGTCTCTGCAGAGTTTTCTGCATCAGCTGCACAGCGTACGGCGAGGCACATCAGACGGTGGTGAGTCCGATGCCGGCAAGCAGCTGAAGGACTGGTTTATCGCACTCGATTTTCCGCAGTGGCTACAACAGACCAGTAGTTCGGCTAGCCAGGCTGAACGTCGTTTCGACAATATGAATGCGCTGTGCCAGCAGATTCAGCGCATGCTCGACGCCGACCCAGAACTCGACATCAATGGCAGCGTCTCGAAGCTTGTATTGCAGGATATTCTTGATGGCCAGGAAGAAGATGGCGCCGAAGAAGATGCGGTCAATCTGCTGACGCTGCATGCCGCCAAGGGGCTGGAATTTCCGCACGTTTATATACTGGGACTCGAGGAGGAAATTCTGCCTCATCGGAACAGCACTGAACCCGAGCAGATAGAAGAAGAGCGGCGCCTGTTCTACGTGGGTATAACCAGGGCAAAGCAGACACTGACGATGACCTACGCCGGCGTGCGCAAACAGTACGGCGAAAAACTGACGACGACGATAAGTCGCTTTGCTGAAGAACTACCGCAGGAAGATGTGATTTACGAAGGCTTGACGCGGCCCAGCAAGGAAGCAAGCCGGGCCCGAGGCAGAGCGACCCTTGACGCGCTGTTCAAGGATCTCGCTGATGATTTGTAGCCTCTTACTTACTGTTTTCGACCATATGCTTGACCGCATTGCCGATGTCTTCTTCGTCACAGGTCGCGCAGGTGCCCATGGGTGGCATGGCACCTATGCCGTTGACGGCGTTGGTGACCAGCGTCTTTATGCCTTTCTCTATACGCGGCGCCCAATCACCGGCATTACCAAACTTTGGCGCACCAGCAACACCGACGGAATGACAGCTCGAGCATGAGGCCGTATAGATTTCTTCACCGGTCTTTGGCTGATCGCCGCCACCGGCTGCAACAGCTGGCGCAGCATCAGCACAAGGCTGACCTTCCAGACAGACCGAGCCTACTGGCGCTATGCGATTGGCGATTTTTTCCTCCGGCGTGGTATAGGCCAGAGCAGCCGATGCAGAAGCGGCAGTGACTACCATCAGGAACGAAGTGAGCAGTGAACGACGTCTGAGACCTGCAGTCAGGCTGCTGACGCTCGATCGAATCATGGAACTACAGTCTTTCAACGAATATTTCACACTACTTACCCTCAAAAAGTTTCGCCGAGTATACCGTTCAGGGGCGAGGCCGCCAAGTGAATCTGGGGTAAGCCCTGTCTGCGTAAACCACAGTGACACCTGTTACTGGCTAGGTGTAGGCTGGAGTGCTCGATGTCATACACTGGAGTGCCGCAACAGCGTGCCATGAAGGACGATACGTTAAAGGGCGGTGATATACCGCCTGTACTCGATGTGCTCTACATTCATCACTCCGTATCGAACCACGATTCAGGACTGCCTGTGAGCGGCCCGCACGAAGCTGGCAAGTTTCTCAATAGTTTCTTCGAACAGTCGGTCGATGCGATTTTTGCGAGCTGCGCCGCAGACGCGTTGGCTTCGATTGATGATGCACCCGATTTGTTGATTCTCGCGCTGGGCCGGGCTGACGCCACCGATTGCGTGCTCGCCGCCAGCGCAGCGACGCGATTTCCGAGAGCCGCACTAGTCGCCTTGATCTCTGCGGAAGAGTCCAGTGAACAGGAATCGCAGCGGCTCATCGCGCTGGGCGTCACCGATGTGATTCGCTATGCGGAACTGCAAATCGATCTGTTCCGTCATGTGATCTACCAAGCGCTCCGGCTCAGGCAGCGGGAACTTGAGCTGACTGCTCGCGCGGCCTATAGCGACATCACCGGCCTGTTCTCCGGAGGGCTGTTTCTCGACCTGCTGGCGCGTGAAATCGCGGCCGCCGTTCGAGGCAACACCCGTCTGGCAGTTTTCTGTATAGAGCCGGCAGAGATAGCGCCGGAGGCGGTGCATGGTGAAGTGGCCATCGAACTTGCCAGACGTCTTCGGGAACTTGTTCGAACCGAAGACCTGCTGGCGCAGGCCGATATGACGACGGTGCTGCTGCTTCAGACCCATGTGCGTGATGTCGCGCAGTGTCTGGCCTTTGCCAACCGACTCCATGCGGCGCTCGAGCCCTACGTGCCAGTCCGCATAGGCATCGCCGGCGCTCCAGAAGCGGGAACTCATGCACTGACACTAATCAGGGCCGCCAAGCATGCTGTGGCAGATCTGCGGGACCGCCATGAGGCGGGGACCCGCTTGCATCAGCCGGCTCACGGAACACAGCTCTACCCGCACCCACGGGTCCTGGAAGCTGGAGCCGACCTGCAGAGCATCTGGCAGCGCGGCGAGCTTTCGGTCTACTTTCAGCCAGTGGTGAATCGAAGTCGTCTGACGGTCGTCGGATTTGAGTGCCTGCTCCGCTGGGAACACCCCACCCGCGGTCTGATTTCCGCTGCAGCTTTTCTCAATCCTGACGATCCGGCGATGGTGCCCGTTGGTAACTGGCTACTGCGGCAAGCCTGCGAAGCCTTACAGGCCTGGCAGGTCCTGGGCTGGCCGCATTTAAGCATTGCCGTGAATACGAGCATCACCGAGTTGCTACATCCCCGATTCAGCACTGTGCTCGATGAGGCCGTCAGCAGTCACGGGCTCAGTTTCCAGCAGCTCATACTGGAAATCAGAACTGCCGAACTGTCGAAGGTCACCCAGGGTGCCGAACGAGGAGGCGCTCCTGACGATGCGGCGGACTCGGACAATCATCGGATCATGGACGTCCTGAATCAGCTAGATCTGCGTGGCGTCCAGATTGCCCTCGACAATGTGGGTGCCGGTGGATCGACAACCGAGTTGCTCCGTCGTTTCCCGGCCTCCATGTTGAAGCTTGATCCAGGTGTCATCAGCAGTCTGGGCCGGGATGCCGTGGCGGCCGCAGTGGTGCACGGTGCGGCAGGTATCGCTGAGAGCCTCGCGCTGTCGCTGGTAGCCGAGGGCGTCGAGAACAGCGCGCAGCTGAAGCACTTGCTCAACGCCGGGGTGACTCTGCTGCAGGGCAACTTCCTGCATGCACCGATGTCGAGACAACAGGTTACCGACTGGCTTTCGGCCCAGCCGCGCCCCCGCACACGCGGTAGCCTGACCGATAACACCATCGGGTCTGCCTGACCCAATGTGACTTCGTGAGAGTCTTTCACGACCAACTGCTTCGTCCTGTCACACCTTGTAAGCCTGTCGCAGTGTTCGGTAAATCATTTTTTGTGAGCTGATCCGCTAAGTTGCGGCGAGTTGGCGACAATTGTGGACAAACCGTCATTTTCACAAAATAGCCCCTATCCAGCCGCCAGAAGAGCGTCTCTACTGATGCCTGAAGGACGCGAGCTCGCGCTGTCGTCCGTGCACAGGTTGTTATCAGGAGGCATACATGGCGTCGGATCCGAGTCGTACCGATCAGGCTGATTCAAACCAGCGAAAGTTTCGCAGTTTCCGGGATGTGAGATCCGCGCTGCTCTCACTGGTCCTGCCGCTGTTGATGGTTGCCTGTGGTGGTGACTACAGTGGCAATAGCACTCAGGCGGAGCTCAGTGCGCTGAGTTGTGCCGGCAATTCGTCTTTTCTGCCAGCAGCCGCCACCAACGTGGCTGGACAAGGCCATTACGTGAAGCAGTGTCAGAGCTGCCACGGCGCATCTGGTGATGGCTCGCCGAGTGGCCCATCGTTAGTGGGCTGTACCTCCTGCGGTGACATCGATACGCTGACGAACCGCATCGCCACTACAATGCCCACCGCGGACGTCACCCAGTGCGACGTCGACTGCGCGCGTGAAACAGCCGACTATATCCTTACGGCGTTCAAACAGAGCGCCACTTTTGCCGATGCCTCCTGTGCCATCGAAGGTATCGAGGTCATGTCGCCCGAGAAAACCCTGTACAAGGCCTCACTGAACCTGGCGGGTGAAGCGCTGGATCGCGACGATGTCGAATTCTTCGCACAAAGCGGCGAGGGCGGCATCGACGATGTGCTCGATGTGGTCATGGAGTCTCCAGCGTTTTATGAACGTCTGAAGGAGATCTATAACGATCGGCTGCATCAGGACAAGTATCTGCCCAATGAGGACGCTCTGAATCTGCTGGACAGCACCGAGTTCCCGAACCGCAAATGGTACTCGACCGTCGCGAGCACCAGTGTTGCTGGTCCTGAGCGCGACCTGCACTACTTCCTGAGAAACGAGACCAATCAGGCCATCGCGCAGGAGGCGCTCGAGCTGGTGTCGTATGTGGTTCGCAAGAATAAACCCTTCACTGAAATACTCACTGCCGATTACACAGTCGTTAACGCGTATTCTGCACGCGTGTTTGGCTATGATCCGGATTCGCTCGGTTTCGCGACCATCGATACAGCCGCCCGCAAGCCGTTCAAGACCTTCGATCAGCTACCTGCTGGCTTGCAGTCGTACGCCCGCTACGATCCCACCGACTTCCGAGAGGTCCGCGTCAGCATCCAGGGCGGGTCGAAATCTGGTACAGCGCTTCCGCATGCCGGCATCCTGACCATGCCGATGTTCCTCAACCGCTTTCCTACGACCAACACCAACCTGAACAGACATCGCTCGAGGATGGTATTCGAGATCTTCCTGGATACCGATATTCTGCAGATACCCGGCAGTCGTGAAGCGGCTGCGGTTGATGAAAGCAGTGCCTCACCAACGCTGACCAATCCTGACTGCGTGGTCTGCCACAAGGTCATGGACCCTGTTGCCTCGCTGTTCCAGAACTGGGACGACCGTGGCCGTTACAGTCTGCGTCGTCTGAGCCGGACACCGTGGCCTGCCGATATGTACTACCGGGGTATCAATGGCAAGATCATGCCCCTCGAAACCCACGTCGACAATTCAGTGCAGTGGCTAGGTGCCGAACTGGTGAAAGACGCCCGCTTCGCACGGTCTACCGTCAAGACGCTGTATGAGGGGTTGACGGGTCAGACTGCGCTGTATCCACCAAGCGAACTCTTCGGGGCCGATTCGGTAGAGCGCGCTGCCTATACGGCACAGAGAGCCTTCCTCGGCGCGGTAGAGCGCGAGCTGATCAACAGCAACTGGAATATCAAGACGGCCATCAAGGAGATCGTCAAAGGGCCTTATTTCCGTGCGGAGTCAATCAGCGCCAATCAGGCCATTCATGCCACGGCTGGCACAGCACGATTGCTGACACCGGAAATGCTGGATCGAAAGATCGTGGCGGTGACTGGCATGCCATGGAAATATAGCTGGCAGAGCCGCTCCAAGCTGCACAAGCTGGAAAGTGGTGGATATAACGCCTTGTACGGCGGCATGGATTCCGATGATGTGACTTCACGCATTACCCAGCCCAACGGTCTGATGGCTGCAGTGCAGGCGCGCATGGCGAGTGAGATGGCATGCCAGTCGATCGGCCGCGACTTCTACAGGTCACAGCAGTCACGCTTCCTCTTCCCGCTGGTGACGAAGGATCAGGCCCCGCTCGATAAGAACGGTGGCGTCGATGCCGCAGGTGAAGCCGCTATTCGTGCCAACCTTGTGCACCTGCACTGGAAGCTGTTTGGCGATACGGTCAGCAGCAACAGTCCAGAAGTCAACGAAACCTACGCTGTGTTCCTGAGCGCGTTCAATGCGGGCAACGAGCTCATCGCGGCCAACTCGGGCAACTGGTCGATGAAACGGCTGTTCTGGGACTGCTCGGTGCAAAAGGATCCGGTTACCGATGCGAACCTGGCGGATGTCGACAAGATTTACCTTGATGAGCGCTATGTGATGCGTTCCTGGCAGACAGTGCTGAACTACATGTTCGCCGACTTCCAGTTCCTGTACGAATAAGCGCGATCGGGAGAATGATGATGGACAGAAGACAATTCATGAGAATGGTGGCGGCCTCTGGTATGACCCTGGGCCTACCCGTAACCGCCAACCTGGCACAGGCCGCGCCGAACCGGTTCTGGGTGAGTGTGCACGCGAGTGGTGGTTGGGATCCTACCAGTCTCTGCGATCCCAAAGGTGACGCACCTCGATCGGATGGTCGGGGCCCGGTCAACAACTTCGCCGCTGCAGATATCAAAACGGCTGGCGGCATCGCCTACGCGCCGATACCAACCACGATCACCGATGCTGTGGCCAGAGCAGACATCGAACTGATGTACGACACGTTTTTCCAGACCCATGCTGGCCGGCTGTTGGTTATCAACGGTGTTGATACGCGCACCAACAGTCATAGCACTGGAACCCGGATGACCTGGAGCGGCAGCCCTGATCTTGGCATGCCCGCTTTCGCGGCACTGGCTGCTGCCGCGTCGGCACCGAATGAACCGATGTCGTTCCTGACCAACGGTGGCTATGACTATACCGATGGTATCGTCGCTGCCGCCCGGGTTTCGGGCTCTAGCCAGTTCTCGTCGCTGGCGAACCCGAATCATCCCTCTAATGGCAGCAGCAATCGCTATCTTCCGGATACCACATTCGATGCTATGGCGGCGCAGAAGCGACAGCGGCTCGAGCAGCTCATCAATGGCGAGCAGCTGCCACAGCGGAAGAAGTTGATGAGCGATCTGCTCAACGTCCGTAGCGCCGGCCAGAATAATCTGGACGCCATTGCCCAGAAGCTGGCTGGACGAACCACCAGCGGGCTCAAGGGCCAGTCTGAAATGGCCGTTGCTGCATTTGCAACAGGTCTGGGCGTAAGCGCGAATCTGGTGAGCGGTGGATTTGATACCCATGGCAACCACGACACCAGTCATTTTGCGCGAATGCGAACCCTGCTCGACGGCGTCCACCATCTCTGGATGCGGCTGGAAGAAGAAGGTCTGGCAGACAGAACGACGGTGCTCATCAGCTCGGACTTTGGTCGTACCCCTTACTACAACAGCGGCAACGGCAAGGACCACTGGAATGTCACGAGCGTAATGGCCATGGGCGCAGGTATTCGAGGCGGCCGTACCATAGGCGCGACTGATCCGGAGTTCAGGGCGCTGCGTGTCAACCCGGAAACCTTCCTGCCGGACAGCAATGGTATCGTGTTGACACCGGCCCATGTGCATCGCGCGTTGCGCCGTCTGGCTGGCATCGAGAGCGCAGATCTCGACCGTCGCTACCCGATATCGGCCGACACACTCAACCTATTTTCCTGAAGGCAGATTCCACATGATACTGACCCGTTTACTTGCATCCCACCGTGCGACCCAAGCGCTCGCCGAGGCGCCTCGCTTGTGGCGCATTACAGGTTCCTTTTCGGTCGCCTGTCTACTCGCATCTGTGCCCTTCACTACGCCCGATGCTCATGCGGCCACACCAGCACCGGATTTTCAGCTTCCGGTCCTGAACTCGGATTCAACCCAGTCATTGAGCGAGTACCGCGGCATGATCGTCTATGTCGATTTCTGGGCCTCTTGGTGTGGGCCTTGCCGAAAGTCGCTGCCTCAGCTGTCGAAACTGCGCAACGAGCTGGTCGAGGCAGGGGATTTCGAAGTGCTCGCCATCAACCTCGATGCGAAAACCGAAGATGCCACCCGCTTTCTCAGTCAGTTCCCTGTCAGCTATCCAGTACTGCTGGATCCAAAGGGCAAGACGCCAGAAGCCTACGGTCTCGTCGGCATGCCCACCTCCTACCTGATCGACCAGAAGGGCAATATCGTCAGCAAGCATGAAGGCTTCAGAGACGGCGATATCGAAAAACTCAGAAAAGAAGTTGAAACATTGCGGAAGGCGAAACAATGAAGCATGCAATCGAAATAAGCAGCTTTGCGAAGAGACTGCGTGTGCCGGCAGCAACTCTGCTGATGATTACCATGGTGGCAGGCCTGCAGGCTTGCGCTCAGGTCAAGCCATGGGAGCGCGGCGATCTTGCTCGAAGCGAGATGGCCTGGGATCCGGACCCTCTGGCTTCCACACTCGATTCTCACATCTACTTTGCCAAGGAGGCATCGAGCGGCGGCTCGGCGGCAGAAGGTGGCGGCTGCGGCTGCAACTGATTCCCGCACATTCACCAGCATCTCATTGATCAGCAAAGTGGTAGATCATTCATGAAAGCAAATTCGTCTTCCAGAGCCCTTTTGGCGCTCTCTGCGGCTGCGCTCGGTATCCCCGGTCTGGCTTCCCTGGCACCGGCGGCCTTTGCAGAAAGCCCGCCGGAGCGCACCACCGTCAGCTACGCCTATACCCAGTACGAGGAGGATGATCTGGACGCGAGCAAACTTGCTGTTGGCTCACGTGAGCGCTACGACATCGATGTGCATCAGCTCGGCCTGATCACCGCGTTGTCTGACCGCTATGGCCTATCGCTGAATTTTGCTCGTGAAACAATGTCCGGCGCATCGCCTCAGGCGATTTCGACTGACGTTCAGGGTAATCCGCAAGTCGTGATGAGCGGGGCCAGTATCGGAGATGAACGCCTCGACGTCAGCAGCACTTTACGGCGCTACAACGAAGACACTACGGTGGGTGTCACCCTCGGCTACTCGGGCGAAGACGACTACACCGCCTTTAGCGGCGGCGTGGACGGCAGCCTGACCTTCAATGATCGCCTCGATACTGTGTCCGGCGGCATTGCGGTATCGATAGACACGGTCGAGCCAACACAGCCGACAGGCTTCACAAGGCCAGAAAGCGAAGACAAGGACAGCCTCACGGTCTTCGCAGGCTATACCAGGATCCTGACCAGCGTGTCGCAAATCCAGGGCAGCCTGAGTGCGACCCGCAAGAGTGGTTATCTCTCGGACCCCTACAAACTCGAGGACGAACGGCCGGACGAACGCCTGCAGCTCGCCGCGAGTGCGCGATACCGCCACTTCATCGAAGTTGCAAATGCGGCGGCGCACGTCGACTACCGCATCTACGGCGATGACTGGGGCATCATGTCGCATACTTTGGACCTCGCGTGGTACCAGAATATCAATGCCAATCTTCAGCTCGTGCCCAGTTTCCGCTATTACACGCAGGGGCAGGCAGACTTCTACGAACCCCTGACCAGTATCAATACCACCGGTGAGCGTTCGTCAGATTTTCGACTGTCGCCCTATGGCGCAGTGACAGCCGGCATCAAGGCGATCGCATACGGCTATGACTGGAAGATGAGCGTCGGAGCCGAGCGCTATGTCAGTGATGCAGACTTTGCCATCGAATCAGTCGATCGACCCAATCCCGCACTGGTGGAGTTCACACGAATTTCGATCGGTTTCGAGTACTCGTTCTAGCGCTATCGGCCAACCCGGCCGATACTCAGTTGCATGACTGACTTCGGCCTGCATCACTATCGTTTCAAAGCGCTCGGAGGCCCCTGTGAGCTCCGGCTGGGCGGTCCTCGTGTCGAGGCTGACCGCTGGTCGGCGCTGGCCGTGGATCTGCTGCAGAGCTTCGAGCAGCGTTATTCGAGGTATCGGCCCGACAGTATCGTTTCGAGCATCAATGATCGAGCCGGGACCGGGCAGTGGACCGAGACCGATGCCATGACCGCAGCCTTGCTAGACTACGCCGACCAGGCCTTCGCCATGAGTGACGGCCTGTTCGACATTACCTCCGGCATACTGCGGCAGGCCTGGGACTTCAGGTCCGATCAACTGCCCTCGCAGGCTTCGTTGCAGGTTTTGCGTGGCAGAATCGGATGGGAATTGGTAGAGCGCAGCAGCGACGCTGTTCGACTACCGCTGGCAGACATGGCGCTGGACTTTGGTGGTTTCGGCAAGGAATACGCTTGCGACGCCGTCGCTACCTTGCTTCGACAACAGGGCTGCAGCAGCGGCTTCGTTGATCTCGCCGGCGATATCGCCATGGTCGGTCCAGACCCGGCCGGCGCACCGTGGATCATCGGCATCCGTCATCCTCGAGCGCCTGAGCACGCGATCACCTACACCAGCCTGGCAAGTGGCGGCTTTGCAACAAGCGGCGACTACGAACGTTTCATGATTGTCGATGGTCAACGCTACTGTCATCTGCTCAATCCGAAGTCTGCCATGCCCGCGAGAACGCCAGCGAGCATTTCTGTGGCTGCAGAAGCCTGTCTGCTGGCTGGTACCGTATGCACTATCGCCATGCTGAAAGAGGATGGCGCTAATGCCTGGCTCGATGAGCTCGGGCTACCCTATTGTCTGCTGCAGCACACATTGACAGCGACACATGACCTGAGGAGCGCTTTACGGCTAGGACTGGCTGTGAGTACACTGCCTGAAGTGAATCAGGCTCGTCCGGGGAAGTCATTTAACAGCACCTGAGCCGGTGCAGACAGGGCCTATTGATGATTACGCTTTACCAGTTTCCCGCCCTTTTTGGCGTTCGGAATCCCAGTACGTTCTGCCTGAAGGTAGAAACCTATCTGCACATGATCGATGTGCCTTTTCAGATTGAGACCGTGCTCGACCCACGGAAGGCACCAGTCGGCAAGCTGCCGTATATACAGGATGAGTCAGAGGACAAGGTTCGCGTCATTCATGATTCGAATCTGATCATCGCCTATCTGCATGAGCGCTATAACATCAGCCTGGACGCCTGGCTCAGTCCGGAAGCCCATGCCCAGGGCCAGTTGCTGTCTCGCGCACTGGAAAATCACTATTACTGGGCGATCGTCTACAGTCGTTTCGCGGGCGAAAACTGGCCCCTGGTCCGTCAGGAGCTCAGCGGACTGTTCTCCCATGTGGTGCGTTACGTCGTGCCGACGCTGATGCAGGTGCAGGCGAAGGCGGCCCTCAAGGCGCATGGCCTGGGTCGACATACGCCCCGGGATATCTACGATATGGCTAACGCCGATATGGCCTCAGTGGCCATGGTGCTCGGCAACAAGGACTACCTGTTCGGTGACAAGCCCAGTAGCCATGACGCTACGCTGTACGCGATGATTCACAATGTGCTGAGATCACGTTTCGACAGCCCGCTGAAGAATCTGGTCGAGGAATCTTCCATGCTGACGAATTACGAGCGCCGCATTCGCGAGCGCTACTTCGAGCCGCACGACGACCATAGCCGCTAGATCGGTCTGAGCCTCTGGACCTACTTGGAAAAGTAGGTATAGGCCTGCAGGCCGCCTTCAAGCTCAGCCAGCAGTATGCTTCGCAACTCATCTGTCAGCTCAGCCTGCTGCACCTTTTCAGTACAGGCTGAAAGCAGCTCGTTCCAATCGTAGTTAACGTAGGACAGCACCCGCTTCACGGTATCGCCATGCTGCAGGTGATCGAGCCTGAATCGACCATCATCGCTGATGCGCACATCGACCGAGTCGGTATCACCGAACAGGTTGTGCAGGTCTCCGAGTATCTCCTGATAGGCGCCGGTGAGGAAAAAGCCCAGCAAGGGGCCGTGGGCGCCATTGGCAGCCTTGAGATCTTCCCGCTGAAAGTCGGGCACCGGTAGCGTCGTTTCGATGCCGCCACTGTCGACGTAGCTGTCGATCCTGCCATCGGAATCACAGGTGATATCCTGCACCACTGCCCGCCGCAGCGGTGGTCTGTCGAGGCCGGCCAAAGGTAGTATCGGGAAGATCTGGTCGATACCCCACACATCCGGTAACGACTGGAACAGCGAGAAATTCACGAACAGCTTGTCGGCCAGCTTGTCGTTGATCTCATCAATGATGTCGCGATGCGTGCGCTTGGAACGGTCAAGCGTCTGTTGCAGGCGCAGGCAAACCTGCTTGTACAGCTGTTCTGCCGCAGCGCGCTGAGCCAGTGACATGGTGCCGTGGATGAACTGCGCCTGTGCCTCCTGCAGGGCGTGGGAAGCGTCATGATACAATTCGGCAGCTGTTCTGCTGCGATTGCGATCCATCACCGCCAGATAATCCTGCTGCAGTTCCGATAGCGGCGCTGGCATATCCGGGGCAGCATCGCCGCCTGAGGCCTGCATGGCCTTCGCCTGCTGTTCATCGACCTCGCTGCGCTCTTCATCGATGATGTTGGTCACCAGTATGGCGTGATGGGCAGTGAGCGAGCGTCCGGATTCAGTAATGACATCCGGCTCAGGCAGGTCATTCCGTCGTGCCTCTTCCTGCAGGGTTCGCAGCACCTGAAAGGCATACTCTTCCATGCTGTAGTTGATTGAGTAGGCGCTTCGCGAACGCGTACCCTCGTAGTCGATACCGAGGCCGCCACCAACGTCGACGGTGGCAATCGCGGCACCGAGCTGCATGAGCTCGACATAGAAACGGGCGCACTCGCGCATGCCCGTCTGGATGTCTCGGATGTTTGCGATCTGGGAGCCGAGGTGGAAGTGCAGCAGGGTCAGGGTGTCCAGCGAGCCGGCCGCACGCAACTGCTCGACAACGCTGAGAATCTGACTGGCCGAAAGCCCGAACTTGGACTTCTCGCCGCCAGTGTTCTGCCAATTGCCCTTACCGATACTCGAAAGCCGCGCCCGCACGCCCAGCAAAGGCCGGATCCCGAGCTTCTCGCTCTCTTCCAGCACAAGTTTGAGCTCATCGAGCATCTCGATCACGATGAACACGCGCATGCCGAGGGTCTGCCCAAGCAAGGCCAGCCTGATAAAGGCGCGGTCCTTGTAGCCATTGCAGACGATGGTGTCACCTGCACGGCTGAGCGAGAGGACAGTCATCAATTCTGGTTTGCTGCCCGCTTCGAGCCCAATCTGATGGCGTGATCGAGCCGGTTCCGCGCGGATGATCTGCTCGACCACATGGCGCTGCTGATTCACCTTGATAGGATAGACCGCCGTGTAGCCGCCCTGATAGTTCAAGCGCTCACGGGCATCGTTGAAAGCGCCGCACAGGGCATTTACCCGGTCGTGCAGAATATCCGAGAAGCGCAGCAGGATAGGCAGCGACAGTCCGGCGTCGATACAGGCCTGCGTCAGCTCACTCAGGACCAGTCCATCATCCGGATCGACCGCGGTCGATCCCCCAGCGCGATGAGCATGGGGACGCACTCGCACCATGCCCTTGCTGTCGATCGTGACGTAGCCTTCACTCCACTGTGCGACATTGTAAGCGGCCATCGCCGCATCGGGTGTCCACTGCCCGCCGTCCATCGTCATCGTTCGTCTTACCTGTTGAGCACGAGAATCAAGCCGGAACACTACAACATGCGGCCCCGCCACGCCACACCGTCCGGCATCTGGACAGGTTGATCACATGGCCCCTCAACGACGTAACGTACGCTATGACTGTAGGCGCCAGTGACTTATAGTGTCTGCCTAAGTACCCACCCCACCTTTCATATCCGAATATTCGCGGAGGCGACTATCATGGCTGAGCACATGCCCGGCTGGTTTACCGAAATCTTTCAGGACCAGGGAACCGGTTTCTCTTTGGCTATCGATGCCAAGGTTCACGAGGAAAAAAGTCAGTACCAGCATATCGAAATCTACCAGACCAAGACCTTCGGCAAGCTGATGGTGCTCGATGGCTGTGTCATGCTGACAGACCGCGACAACTTCCTCTATCACGAGATGATGACGCATCCGGCGCTATTCACTCACAAGGCGCCTCGCGACGTGGCTATCATTGGTGGTGGCGACTGCGGCACTCTGAAAGAAGTACTCAAGCACCCGGATATCCGCAAGGTCACGCAGGTCGAACTCGACGAGCGGGTGACCCGTGTGGCGGAAGAGCACTTTCCAGACCTCTGCAGCTCGAATGACGACCCACGCGCCGAGCTGCTGTTCGAAGACGGCATCAAATGGATCAATGACGCAAGCCCAAATTCACTGGACCTGATCATCGTTGACTCCACCGATCCAGTCGGTCCGGCCGAAGGTTTATTTGCAGTTGATTTCTACCGCAATTGCCACCTGGCGCTGCGGGAAGGCGGCTTGCTTGTACAGCAGACAGAATCGCCGCTGCTGCATGCAGATACCATCATCAAAAAAGTTCATGCCGACATGCGCAAAGCAGGCTTCAAGACCAGCCGGACCTTACCGTTTCCGCAGCCGGTGTATCCGACTGGCTGGTGGAGTTGCACCATGGCAGGCAAGCAGGACAACGTGACTTTCTTCCGCGAAGCCGATGCCGCAGAGCGCAGTTTTCGCACTCGCTACTACAATGAAGACATTCACAAGGCAGCCCTCGCGGTGCCTGAGTTCATGAAAGCTGCATTGAAATAAGCTGGTGATCGAACGGCTCCGGATGATGGAGCCGTTCATGACAGCTTCCTTCAGGTTTCCGATCATTCAAGTAGCAGCTGAAATTAAAATGTAATATGTTAGCGATATCGTGCTAACACACCAACGTTGCCTGTCAACCTTTTTTAACGCGGGAACTAGTGGCCGTTGAGCTGTCGACCTAATGCTTCCACTGCGAGGGCAGCAATTATCAGAGGATCTGTTTTTGACTGCTATGTCAGATATTGACGTCAAACCGGAACGCAAACACGCCTACGACAAGGAAGAGCTGATCGTCTGCGGTCAGGGAGACCTGTTCGGAAAGGACACAGCGAGGCTTCCCGTACGGGAAATGCTGATGCTCGACAGGGTCACCCATATCGACTCCGACGGTGGCGAGTTCGGCAAGGGCTCCCTTGTTGCTGAGCTCGATATTCGCCCCGATCTATGGTTCTTCAAGGTACACTTTGTCGACGATCCGGTCATGCCGGGTTGTCTAGGCCTGGACGCTATGTGGCAGCTCGTCGGCTTCCACCTCGCCTGGTCAGGATACAAGGGACGCGGCCGAGCTATCGGCGTAGGTGAAGTGAAATTCACTGGCCAGGTCATGCCTGATGCGAAGCTTGTGACCTATGAAATACATATGAAGCGGCTGATTTCACGAAAGCTCACCATGGGCGTCGCGGATGGTCTGATGAAGGTTGATGGTGAAACAATATATGTGGCAAAAGATCTGAAAGTCGGTCTTTTCGAACAGTAAACAGCACCTGACCAAGCCCGACCAGCGGCCGTGCTTCGTAAATGCCATGAATGAATCAACTGAAGGTTCCACGATGAAACGTGCAGTGATTACCGGGATGGGCATCATTTCCTGTCTGGGCAATGACATCAAGACAGTCACCGAAGCTTTACGAACAGGCCGCTCTGGCATCCGCTTCAATGAGAAATACCGCGATGCCGGGCTCAAGAGCCAGGTTAGTGGTTCAGTCGATATCGATCTCGAAGCGCACATAGACCGGAAGCTTCTGCGTTTTATGGGTGACGGTGCAGCCTACGCCTATCTATCGATGCAGCAGGCTGTTGCCGATTCGGGTATCGACGAAGCCCTCCTGAGCAGTGAGCGAACGGGTCTCATCATGGGCAGTGGCGGCGCTTCGACCAGTAACGTGGTTGAATCGGGCGACATTGCCCGCTCACGTGGCGTCAAGAAAATTGGGCCCTATCGCGTTACCCGAACTATGAACAGTTCGGTAAATGCCTGTCTGTCCACCGCGTTCAAGATTCGTGGCGTCAATTACTCGATCACGTCTGCCTGTGCTACCAGCTCCCACTGTATCGGTCACGCTTGGGAGCAGATTCAGCTCGGCAAGCAGGATGTCATCTTCGCTGGCGGTGGTGAAGAAGAAGACTGGACACTCGCCATGCTGTTCGACGCTATGGGTGCCATGTCTACGAAGTACAATGATGTCGCGTCGACCGCCTCCCGGCCCTATTGCAGCACCCGTGATGGCTTCGTCATCGCAGGTGGCGGTGCAACCGTCGTCGTTGAGGAGCTCGAGCATGCACTTCGCCGGGGCGCGCCCATTTATGGTGAGCTGGTCGGTTATGCTGCAACTTCGGACGGCGCGGACATGGTTGCGCCTTCTGGTGAAGGTGCTATCCGGGCCATGAGGCAGGCCAGCGAGCAGGCGTTCGCTACCGGCAAAGGCAAGCGAATCGCTTACATCAATACACATGGCACCAGTACCCCCGCAGGTGACATAGTTGAGCTAAACTCTATTAGAGAGGTTTTCGGTCATGACCTGCCGAAGATCAGTTCAACCAAATCGTTGACTGGACATTCGCTTGGCTGTGCAGGTGCACACGAAGCGATCTTCAGTCTGATCATGCAGAAGGAGGGGTTCATTGCGCCGTCTGCCCACATCCAGAGCATTGATGAAAAAGCCGCAGATTTCCCCATCGTACAGAAGCCGGAGAACGACGATTCGCTTGACCTCGTTATGTCCAACAGCTTCGGCTTCGGTGGTACCAACGCCAGTCTGGTCTTCGCCAAGTACCCCCAGTCCTGATCTGGGTGCATCACCACGAAAGAGCAGTTCAGCTGTCAGCTCATTGCGTCAATTGAACTGCCTGCTCGCCGCGCTGCTGATGGCGGCGGCGCCTTTTGTCTGGAGCCTTGCCCCCACTGCAGCCTCAGCCGACACAGTGTCTCTGGACGACGCTGATGAGGTCGAGGTACTGCAGGATCCAGCGAGCGATGCCGCTGTTGCAGATGTTCCAGTCGACCGTGTCGTAGTCAGAAAGAGCCAGCGCCTGCTGCTGCTGATGAAAAACGACAGTCCCTTGCGTGCGTATCCAGTCAGTCTTGGTGACGAGCCCAGTGGCCACAAGCAGTTTGAAGGCGACGAGCGTACCCCAGAAGGGGTTTATCTTCTCGACTGGCGCAATCCGAACAGCCAGTTCACCAAGTCGATCCACATCTCCTATCCCAATGAAGCCGACCGGGAGTTCGCCAAGGCACTGGGTCGCGACCCAGGCGGCATGATCATGATTCACGGCCGTCCGAACAGCTTCGAACGCAAGAAGCTGGACCGCTACATGCTCGAAGACTGGACAGATGGCTGCATCGCGGTCAGCAATGCTGCGATGGAAGAAATCTGGGAGCTGGTGCCGTTGAATACACCGATCGAGATTGTGCCTTGAAGGCAGTGGTGTTCCAGTGCGCAGGACCCGCCGTGTATACCTCCCTGTAGGCTGCCTCGGCCATCCATGGCCGAGGATGTCCTGCACACTGGAACACCACTGCCTTTAGCAGGGTGTCAGAGCGGCCAAAAAGCGGTTCGGCATCCGCATATCGGATTGCAGGCGACGATATGGATGAACAAGCACAGTTTACAGAGGCACTGGAATTGATTCGGCCTTTCATCACACAGCAGCTGTTCGATACTTGTAACAGTCTCAACATACTTGGTGAATGGGAGTTGGCACTGAGTCATTGCGTTGCTTCACTTGCGAGCTCTAGAACTGCGGTTTCCGAGCAGGGAAAAGTTGCTCTACAAGTCTGCGTTGAACGCTTCCCTAGTTCACCGGCTTGCAGTGCTGCCTTGAAGCAAATACCGCGCCTTACATAACCCATCGTCAAGCAAGACATGTTCCGCTGCGCAGCGCATGTTGCAGAGCTAGGCCTTTGGCTCAATCGGTGCGTCGAGGTTTTTGAGCCGTCGCAGTCCAGGAGTGGGGCATCGGGCGGGAATAATAGTGAGAGTAAAATCCCGCTCCACCGGCTGTTGGAAAGGCAGTGGCGGGCAACCGTTGCAGAACATCCTCGGCCATGGATGGCCGAGGCAGCCTACACGGATGTATTCACGGCGGGTTCTGCAACGGTTGCCCGCCACTGCCACACTCGAAACCTGCCAAACCGAAGGCCAAAAAAATGCCCAGATCTCGCGATATGGGCATCTAATCAGGGTTTCAGTTCAGGTCTCAAAACCTGTGGGTTCGGTTCTTACTCTTGTAAAACTGGCGCGTCCCTGCGCCGATAGCGCGCGTTCAGTCGCGCTGGAACTCAGGGTAAGCTTCCATACCACACTCAGACAGATCCGTACCCTCGTACTCCTCTTCTTCCGAAACCCGAATGCCAATGATGGCTTTCAAAACGCCCCAGACAATCAGGCTGCAAACGAAGACCCAGACGAAGATGGTGGCTGCGCCGATCAACTGGCCGCTGAAGCTGACATCGCCGTTGGTGATTGGCACCAGCAGGAGGCCCAGCAGACCGCAGACGCCGTGCACCGAAATGGCGCCCACCGGATCATCGATCCTCAGCTTGTCGAGGGTGATGATCGAGAACACAACCAGCACGCCACCGATGGCGCCGAACATGGTCGCCTGCAGAGCACTTGGCGTAGAAGGTTCAGCTGTGATGGCAACCAGACCAGCCAGCGCACCGTTCAGCAGCATGGTGAGGTCGGCCTTGCCGAACAGGAGCCTTGCGGTAATGAGTGCTGTCACACCGCCACCGGCTGCTGCTGCGTTGGTGTTGAGGAAGACCATAGCGACAGCATTGGCATTGGAGATATCGCCAAGCTTCAGCACCGAGCCACCGTTGAAACCGAACCAGCCCATCCACAGGATGAAGGTACCCAGTGTAGCCAGTGGCAGGTTGGCACCAGGAAAGGCGTTGACCTGACCGTTCGGACCGTACTTGCCCTTACGAGCGCCCAGCAGGAGTACACCAGCGAGGGCAGCAGCGGCGCCAGCCATATGAACGATGCCTGAACCCGCGAAGTCTGAGAAGCCGAGGTCGCCCAGCGTGTACATGCCGAACACGGCATTGCCACCCCAGGTCCAGCTACCTTCCATTGGGTAGATGAAGCCGGTCATGACGACAGCGAACATCAGGAATGCCCACAGCTTCATGCGCTCGGCAACGGCGCCAGATACGATGGACATTGCAGTCGCCACAAAAACGACCTGGAAGAAGAAGTCAGATGCAGACGAGTAGACAGAAGCGCCTTCGAAGCCATCTTCACGCTCAGCAAAGCTCTTCAGTGCATCATCGACCAGGGTATCACCGCCAGCAATGCCTGACAGGAAGATGTCGCCGCCGTACATGATGGCGTAGCCACACACCATGTACATAACGCAGGAGATGGCATAGAGCGCCACGTTCTTGGTAAGAATTTCGGTCGTGTTCTTCGCCCGGACGAGGCCGGCTTCGAGCATCGCGAATCCGGCAGCCATCCACATGACCAACGCGCCGCAGACCAGGAAATAGAACGTGTCCATGGCGTACTGCAGGTGAAATAGATTATTTTCCATGAAGCCCTCCGATCGAGGCCAGTAGTAAGTTGGTAAACGTTAGATAGCGTCCGTGCCGGTCTCGCCGGTTCGAATTCTGATGATCTGCTGGAGCTCGACGACGAAGATCTTCCCGTCACCGATCTTGCCGGTATTTGCAGCCTTGCTGATCGATTCGAGGACCTGATCGAGCATGTCGCCCGCAATCGCGACTTCGATTTTAACCTTTGGCAGAAAATCCACGACGTACTCCGCGCCACGATAGAGCTCAGTGTGGCCCTTCTGACGTCCGAAGCCCTTGACCTCCGTGACCGTCACGCCCTGTACACCGATTTCCGAGAGTGCTTCGCGAACGTCATCGAGTTTGAAAGGTTTGATGATGGCAGTAACAAGTTTCATATCTGTCTCCTAATGCCGCCTAAACGCTGGTAATTGAGCCGGTTGCTAGCCTGCCGTTGAAAATGTCGACCCACTTTTAACGAGCGAGATGCACTTGCTAACCACGAAGCATGCCAGGCATTACAAATCGTTTAGATACATGGCGTTAGCGGTGCGAAATGAGACTTTTGACGATCGTAAGGGAGATGAGCTTTGCTTGACTGCACCGCGATGACGCGAAATAGTGCACCAAACGAGCCCGCGAGATGGGCGACGCACCAAAAGCGTGCGCCTCGTCCAGGCGGTTGTACCGGCGCCTAATACAGGAAGGACCAAAACAGGGTGAGCTTTGGTTCGAAAGGATCAAAAAATGAGCACTATTTAACGGAAATCGCCTACCACTAGTGTATGTGGGTGGTGTTACTATGGCACCGGGAAAACAGGATGGTCTTCGTTACACACAAACACCAAGATTTATCCTAATTTGAAATGGAAGAGGTACAGCTCAATGAAGTCTCCAGTGGATCTGCTTCAGGGTTTTCACGAAAATTTTGGCCAGTATGTGCCAGGCCTCGCGCGCAGTGCCCAGCAGGATGCGCAGATGCAACTCAAAACAGCGGTCAGCAGCATTCTTGACAAGCTGGATGTCGTGTCGCGTGAAGAGTTCGAAGCGCAGAAAGCCGTGCTCATTCGTACGCGTGAGCGGCTTGCCGCCCTCGAGAAGCGTCTGGACCAGGTTGAGGGCAAGCTGGTTAGCCAGTAAGCCATAAAGCGTTAGTTTGAATACGATGACCAGGACGGTCGTCTATTGCGGGGAGCGCTGTCGTGCTCCCCATCTCTCAAAATCACCAGGGACGGTGAAATGTCATTATCTGTTGTTTGTAGCAGGGCGCTCATCGGCGTCACTGCGCCTCTTGTTTATATCGAAACCCATATATCCAATGGTCTGCCTGCCCTCTCGATAGTCGGTCTGCCTGAGGCGGCGGTGCGTGAATCAAAAGATCGGGTTCGTAGTGCGTTGATCAACTCCGGCTTCGAGTTTCCCGCCCGGCGCATTACCATCAATATGGCACCGGCCGATCTGCCGAAGTGCGGGGGGCGCTTTGACCTGGCCATTGCGCTAAGCATCCTGGCTGCATCAAGACAATTGAGCGAGGCGGCAAAGCGTACCCTCGCCAACTGTGAAATTTTCGGGGAGCTTTCCCTCTCTGGTCAGATCAAGCCCGTCAGTGGATTATTGCCGGCAGCGCTAGCCAGTCATCAAGCCGGTCACCCATTGCTGACTGCTGCAGCCAAGATCGATTTGCTGGGCAATCTGGACGGCATCGAGGCTTTCGGATTCACTACCTTGCGCGATGTGACTGATTACCTGAACGATCCGACATCGATCCACCCTGCGCGGCCCTCACAGCACAGTTTGCCTGCCTCGGCGCAGCACCCAGCAACAGATGACATGGCAGATGTCAGAGGCCAGTTTCAGGCACGGCGGGCTCTCGAAATCGCTGCGGCCGGTCATCACCATTTGCTCATGAACGGGCCGCCCGGGTCTGGCAAGACCATGCTGGCCAGGCGAATACTGTCATTGCTACCGGATCTCAGCCGTCAACAGGCCTTCGAGACCGCTTCGATCTATTCGGTCAGCCAGAGCGATATCGGTCAGCCAGAAGCAGCGCTCACGCCAGGGGAAATGATTCTGACCTCTCGAAAGCCACCATTTCGAAGCCCGCATCATAGTGCCTCCGTTTCGGCCATTGTCGGCGGTGGTCGCTCACCTCAGCCTGGCGAAATCTCCCTTGCGAATCATGGCGTTCTGTTCCTAGATGAGTTGCCTGAGTTCTCCGGCCGCACCCTGGAAGCGCTGCGTCAGCCACTTGAGCAACACAGCATCAGTGTGACCCGCTCTCAGAGACAGGTCGCCTTTCCCGCTCGCTTCCTGCTTATCGGCGCAATGAATCCATGTCCTTGCGGCTACGATGGTCATACCGAGAAATCTTGCGCCTGTAGTGCGCTGCAGATCAGGAAGTACCGGGACCGTATCTCGGGTCCGATTCAGGATCGCTTCGACCTACAGATGACGCTCTCGCCGGTAAAGTTTGAGGAGCTGTCGGGTGCCCGCGGCGAGCCGAGCAGCGCGATAGCTGAGCGTGTGGCCAAAGCTCAGCAGCGACAGCATGCCAGGCAGGGCATCCTGAATGGCCTCATGAGTCCTGCAGATACGCAGCGCACCATCAGCCTCGGTGGCCCCCAGCAGACACTGCTGGAGCGAGCGGCACAGAAGCTCCACCTTTCTGCCCGTGCCTGGTACAAGATTCTCCGGGTCGCCCAGACCATTAGTGATCTGGCCGAGAGCCGGGAGATTCAGACGCCACATCTCATGGAGGCTATTGCTTACGCCGGCCGTGGCGAATCTGCCAGCCGGCTGTGACCCTTGCCTCAATGGCGCAGGAGACTGCGAGGGCGTCGATGTTGCGCCGGAGGCGCGATGTCGATCCACTCGGCCAGTGAAGGCTCGGTCATTCGTGGTATGGCGGCAAGGCCCAGCTTGATCAGGCGCTGGATGGAAAATACCAACTCGCTGATCTCGTTGAAGAACAGCTGCACATGCGCATCAGGGAGTTGTGCTTCGGAGCCCTTCGTGTGTGCGGTGGCGGTGAGTACTTCACTGGACCTGGCCCGGCTGAGCGACCGGCGACGCCTGACCGGGTAAGGACTCGGACGAGGCTGCAAACCGAACAGCTTGAGCGAGGGCTGGATCTGCTGCCAGTAGACGTCCAGCTCCTGCCAATGCCTTGCAAGGCGCTCCTGTTCGAGGGAGGCCGGCTCCTGCAGATCTGGTGACTGCTGCTCGAGCCTCTGCAGACTTTCGTCGAAGTACTTGTGAAGGTACTGCAGCTTGAGCGCGAGCGGTGAAGGATTGGCTGCGTTGGCGTTGGCGTCGGCTTCATTCATGGACTGCCTGGCCAACAAAAACGTGGCGATACCGCGAATTTCTGCGGCGGTCTCCATTAATTCAGGTAGCTGGTTCAGTGTGAGATAGGCCAGTCGTCGGTCAGGTTCCGATATCTGGTCGAATACACCGGCGTTATTATAGGTGCGCAACAGCAGTAACATCTGCTGAATCACATGCGTGTGCAGATCAAAGCTTTCCGAGGCACTGTCCTGGCGCCAGTGGTGAGACAGCGTATACCACTCATCGCAGAGCCGCTGCCATTCAGCTTCGGGGAATAGTTCGGAAATGAACTTCTTGAGCACCCGCAACTGATCGATGATCTGTGGGCGAATGGCATCTACACGAGTTTCAAAAAAGACATCGCCACCGAGTACGGCCAGTACCATACCCCGGTGTTGCTGTAGTAATGAAATCAGCTCTATGGCGTGCAGGCTGAGCTGCGCGCAGTGTTGTCGGTCTTTTTGTCGGGTAAAGGCCCGACGCAGATTCTGTTCTTCTAGGGTCATTTCCGAGCCTGTAGTCATGTGGCCAACTGGCGGCCCCTGCAGCGAACGTTGATGCTGCCGGATCGAGTGGTTTATACAAGGCAATATCGGGGCCATATCCCTGAACGACTCTGGATCACATGCACTGCCTGCATCGGGCACCTTCCAGGCCCATCGGCAGGACGTTAGGGATGTGAGCTTATGGTGCAGCGAATATGCCCGTTCCCGGAGCTGCACTCTTTGAGTGCGCTAGCCCTGAGACGGCAAAAGACCCTGATCGAACCACTGTTCTTTCCAATGTGGGACGCACTTTTGCTATCATTCCCGCCAATTACCCAATCGAAATGCACCCAGAGATGTAAGCCGAGTCGATGTCAGATCATCAGAAAACAGAGGGCGATCAGTCCGCCACGCAGGATTCCATGCGTCCTGAGAGTCCGGAGGCGGCTGCTCACCCCCGCCGTTTGAAGAGTTTCGTCATCCGTAGTGGCCGCAAGACTGCCGGGCAGCAGGCGGCGTACGATACGCTCTGGCCAAAACTCGGTCTGGACCCTGGAACACCTCTTCGTGATAGCCGTAGTCCTGGACGTGAGTCGGCGCCGTTGGTTATCGAGGTCGGCTTCGGTATGGGGCAGTCGCTGGCCGAGATGGCGCTGGCGGCACCGGAAACGGATTTTGTCGGCATCGAAGTGCATCCACCGGGGGTCGGCTCGCTCTGCCTGCAGATCCAGACGAGTGAGATCGGCAATATCAGAATCTATCAGCATGATGCGGTCGAGGTTTTCGAGGGCTGTGTAGACGATGCCTCAGTCGATCGCATTCAGGTGTACTTTCCTGACCCGTGGCACAAGAAGCGTCATCACAAGCGCCGCCTGATCCAGCCGGAGTTTACCGCAATGCTGGCCGCCAAGCTCAAGCCCGGCGGTCTGCTGCACCTTGCCACCGACTGGGAACACTACGCCCATCATATGTACGATGTCCTCGCCGCCGAACCGACGCTCGAAAATCTGGCAGAAGACAAGTTTGTGGAGCGGCCGGAATGGCGGCCAGAGACCAAATTCGAGCGACGCGGACAGAAGCTCGGCCACGGCGTCTATGACCTGTTGTTTCGGAAGCGCTGAAGCGGCTCGCTAGCGGCAGCCGCCGTCAATCGCTGAACTTGCCCACAACATCATTGAGAAAGCGCGCGCCGAGCGCGGTAGTCTGCAGACGGTCCCCATCGGCCCGCATCAGGCCTGCCTGCCTCAGCTGCGATAGCTGTGGCTCCAGCAGTCCAAGCTCGAGGCCCGTACGCTCGGTAAAGAGGGATTGAGCTACGCCATCTGTGAGACGCAGCGCATTCAGCATGAACTCGAAGGGCAAGCTCTCCTTCGTGATGGCTTCTTCCGCAGCCACGAATCCGGCCGCCGATGTTGCGATAAGTCCCTGCTGCCCATGCGCCCTTTTCAGATAGGACTCAGGTTGTCTGGTCTTGCGGTAACGTAGGAACTCACCGGCGGCAGGCGCGCTCAGCTTGCCGTGGGCGCCTGCGCCAATGGCTAGATAATCCCCAAACTCCCAGTAATTCCTGTTGTGCCGAGCGGCTTCTCCTGTACGGGCATAAGCTGATACTTCGTACTGCTGCAGCCCCGCATCGGCCAGCAAGGCCTGGCCTGCCAACTGAATATCCGCGATATCGTCATCTTCCGGCAGTGGTGGCGGATGGGAGAAAAAGTGGGTATTGGGCTCCAAGGTGAGCTGATACCACGATAGGTGGGATGCACCGCATTGCAGCGCCTGCTTCAGATCGGCTTCAGCGCCCTCGGCTGTCTGCTGTGGCAGGCCGAACATCAGGTCAATGTTGAAGCGTTCGAATCCGGCAGCGGCTACCGCGTCAATGGCATCCAGCGCCTGTCTGCCAGAGTGAACCCGGCCGAGCGCCGTCAGTTGCTCAGCCGCAAAGCTCTGCACGCCAATGGAGATTCTGTTGATGCCGGCGCCCCTGTAGCCCTTGAAATGGGCGGCGTCGACAGCGCCGGGATTGGCTTCAAGCGTGATTTCCGTCGCCTCTGACAGCGGCATGGCCTGGTTGATGCGCTCGAGTAGTCTGGCGTAGAAATCAGGCGGTAGCAGACTGGGCGTACCACCGCCTATAAAGATGGATTGCAGTGGTCGTGTACCACCGAACCGATCGAGGCGTTGGCGCTCCTCGGCCCAGTCGAGCAGCAGCGCGTCGAGATATGGATCGATCAGCGCCTGCAGATCATGCGTCTCGTGCGAATTGAAGTCGCAATAGGGGCACTTTCTGATGCACCAGGGCACGTGAACATACAGCGATAGCGGTGGGTGCAAGGTCTCAGAGCCCTGGCAGTTGCAGGGCTAGCAGGCGCAGGGCCTGGCCACGGTGACTCAGTGCGTTTTTCTGCCCAGGCGAGAGCTCGGCCGCCGTCTTCCCAAGGTCCGGTACGAAAAACACCGGATCATAACCAAATCCAGAGTCGCCGACGGGCGCATCGAGAATGCGGCCATGCCAGCGCCCGCAGGCAACCAGCGGCGCAGGATCGTCAGCATGGCGGAGCAGCGCGAGTGCGCAATAGAACGAGGCGTGACGCCGATTGCCATCGATCCCTTGCAGTTGATGCAGCAGCTCTTCGATATTGACGGCATCGACGGACTGGCCCTCAGCAGGCAAGCGCCCATGCATGCCTGCAAAGCGCGCAGAAAAAATACCCGGCGCCCCACTCAAGGCGTTCACGCAGAGGCCCGAGTCGTCGGCTAGCGCAGCGCCTTCGTGCCCTCGAGCACGCGCTTCAGCACAGGCATGTCGAGCCTTCAGGATGGCATTTTCGACAAAGGTCGAAGCCGGTTCTTCACAGGATTCGATACCCAGCTCGCTCTGGGCGACCAGATTGAATTCGCGGGAGGGCTTGGTCGTGACACCACTGAACAAGGTGGCGAACTCCTTGAGCTTTCCCTTGTTGCCACTGGCAATGATGATGTTCAAATGATGTGGTCTCAGTCTGCGTAGAGCGTCTGCTTGAAGGCGAATTCGAGCGGCGGTTGGTTGGGGTCACCTATGAATTCGATGGCGAAGGTCAACTCCTTTCCCGGGCTATACCAGAAATTCGCGATGCTGCTGGTAACCCCGCCCTCGGTCACCTGTTGAAATGGCAGTGGTCGCGCTTCGCCCTGCTCTGTTTTCACTGTACCCCGAACGAAGGAGCGGCGTGAAACGAGCTGCTCGTCAGCCTGTTTTTCCAGCACAGTAATATTGATGAAACCTGAGCCAACCGATCGGCTGATTTGATACATCCGTGCACTCTGCTCAGACAACACGCTGCCCGGCAGCGCTGCATAATGCACCTGAAAGTCGTCGAGCTCTATCTGCTGTTCTGCGGCCGCCGGCATGGCCGCCAGCCAGAACAAACCAAGCAATGCCCTGGGCAAAACGCAGAGCTGATTCATGACAGGCCTCATAAGCTAAGCGTCCTGACGGGTAATGTGATACAGCGCGATCTGCCCGAAGGCATTCGGCCAAAGGCGACTCAACCACTGCGCATTGTGCCTGTCATCCACCACTGAACGACGCAGTATCTTTATGCCCAGCTGCTCGCACAAGGCCTCGAAATCCTTGAAGGTACAGAGGTGAATATTGGGTGTGTCATACCAATGATACGGCAGCGTGCGCGATTCGGGCATACGGCCCTTGGTCCAGAGGTACCAGCGTAGCCGCCAGTAGCCAAAATTCGGAAAGGTCACAATGCCCTCGCGGCCAATACGCAGCATCTGCTCCAGCGTAATATCAGGCCGCTTCACCGCCTGCAGAGCCTGCGTCATCACCACAACGTCGAAGCTCTTGTCCTTGAACACGCTCAGGTCGTCGTAATCCAGGTCCTGTTCAATCACATTGACGCCGCGACGGATACAGCGACTGATGTTGGCGGGATCGATTTCCAGACCATAGCCAAAGCAGCCGCGGTGCTCGGCCAGGTAAGCCAGCAAGGTACCATCACCGCAACCAAGGTCGAGCACTGACGACCCATCGGCGAACCAGTCCACGATCAGGTCGAGGTCTTCCCTCAGCGCCCTGCGGGCCGACTGGTCGGATGGAAGCTTATCGCTTGCTGATGTCATGAGCGCTCCAGCTGTGCCGCGATTCGATTCATGAAGCCTGTGAACACATCAAAATAACGGTCGTCCGGGATCAGGAATGCATCGTGACCGTGCGGCGCATCGATACGGGCATAGCTCACGGCCTTTCGCGCGTCGACCAGGGCCTCGACAAGCTCCTCGGAGCGATCCGGAGCAAACCGCCAGTCGGTCGAAAACGATACGACCAGGAACCTGGCCTGCACCGGCTTGAGGGCCGCTGCCAGATCGTCATTACAGGCCTGAGCAGGATCGAAATAATCCAGGGCGCGTGTCATCAACAGGTAGGTGTTGGCGTCGAAATTCTCGGCAAAGCGCTCACCCTGGTATTGCAGGTAACTCTCGATCTCGAACTCGATATCCAGCGGGACATATTTCAGTTCATCACTACGCAAGGCTCGGCCGAACTTGTTGCCCAGCGAAACGTTCGACAGATAGGTGATATGGCCGAGCATTCTCGCAAGCATCAGCCCCTTGCGGGGAATCGTATCGAATTCTGCGTAGTGCCCACCGTGGAAATCAGGATCGCTGCTGATGGCTTTGCGCGCCACTTCATTGAAGGCGATGTTCTGCGCACTGAGCTTGGGTGCAGACGCGATCACGACCGCATACTGCACACGCGCCGGGAAGCTGATTGTCCATTGCAATGCCTGCATGCCGCCGAGGCTGCCACCCACGACGGCCGCCCAGGTACCGATGCCCAGGCGGTCCGCCAGGCGCGCCTGGGCCGCCACCCAGTCCGCCACGGTTATCGCCGGGAAGTCAGCGCCATAAGGTTTGCCCGTTGCTGGATTGATCGAGGTGGGCCCGGTCGAGCCTGCGCAACCGCCAAGATTGTTCAGGCAGACGACGAAGAACTTCGTGGTATCGATACACTTGCCCGGACCTATGCAGTTGTCCCACCAGCCCGGCTTGCGATCTGTCGGCGTGTGATAGCCTGCAGCATGATGATCACCGCTCAGGGCATGACAGATGAGCACGGCATTCGAGGCCGAGGCGTTCAGTTCGCCATAGGTCTCATACACGAGTTCAAAACGATCAAGCGTGCGGCCGCACTCCAGATTCAGAGGCGTTTCGAAGTGGGCAGTCTGCGGGGTGACCATGCCCACCGAATCGGCGGGCAGGGAGCTTGTCATAGGGTGTTCCAGGGGCCGGACGGTCAGCCCCGCAGTCTAACTGTGCTATCTGGACGACGCAACCGGCACCACTGACGGCAGACGGGTAACCACCGAGCGCAAGGCCTGCGGTGCCGGCCGTCGCAGCTTCTTCTCGATGCGCTCGAGGGCCTTCTGCTGATGCAGGAGGTCGGTCGACATGGCTTCGATACGCTCGATCTGATTGCGACCCACCGAGGCGCTCTGGGCGAGCTCCTTCAGGCGAGCGATCTGAGTTTCCAGCATCTGCTTCTGATCTGTTGTGTGCTGGAAGATTGGCAACAGGGCCTCGTGCGGCCAACGCGCAACCTCGTGGCGGATCTCGTCATACAGGCGTCTTGCCTCGGCAACGAGTGTTTGCAGGAAGCGCTTGATGAAGATGGTCTGCTCGGTCATCAGGCTCGATGGACTGCGCTTGAATGACTTCGCCTGCTCTCTCAGTGACTCAAGCGCCTTGATCTGCCGGTCCACCTTCAGATAGGCCGGTTTGAGATGACGGTTGCGAGCCTCCGTGGTGTAACGCTTGTAGATCGAGTCGATCATGCGCTGCGCCAGAATGGCTTCATACTTGAGATTCTTCAGGTCATCTTCAATGGAGGTATAGAAGTCATCGATGGCCGAGCCCATGCCAAAGGTGGTCCAGGCATTCATGAGCCGGATCCTGGTCTCGGTAACGTAAGCATCGAAGCGCTGCGGCTCGATCATCGAATTGAGTATCGCTGCCTGGCTCTTCATCAGCCTACGACTCGAGCGCAGTGTGAACAGCTGCTTGTAGTAGTAGTCGTAGTCTTCCTGCGTTTTCAATGACAAATCGCCGAGGAAGTCCTTGCTCACGGTGGAGGCACGGAACTTCTCCAGCCGGTCTTCCAGCATGTCGCGACGATCCCTGAGCACAGCCTGGCTGTTATGAATCATGCTGAGCACGTCCTGCATCACGCTGTCCTGAATGACCTGCTCACGGCGATTCAGTATCTGATCTGCCAGCAGGGTTTCAAGCTCGTCGATGCGACTCTTGGCCACGCGCTCTGCGTCATGCTGGGTCCGGCCAATCAGGGCCTGCTTGGCCGACATGGCCACAATGTGTGCGGGGTCCAGCTTGAGCTGCATTGCCGTCTTCTCGCGCACATTGTCGATGAAACGCCACGCGTGTTCGTCACCTTCAATGTCTTCGAGCAGCACGTCGATCTTGTTCAGAATGGCGTAACGACCAGCCTTGTGTTCGCTCTTGTTGATATGATCGTTCCACAGAGTCATATCGCTGGCAGTCACACCGGTGTCGGCAGCCAGGATGAACAGAATGGCATCGGCCTTGGGCAGCATGCTCACAGTCAGTTCGGGTTCTGAGCCCAGCGCATTGAGGCCGGGCGTATCCAGAATGCGCAGGCCCTGTTTGAGCAGCGGATTATCAAGACTGATCAGGGCGTGGCGCCATGCCGGGATAAGGGCATGACCATTCTTCTCAGGATCACGATCCAGTCCTTCAAGACTGAAGCCCAGTAGAACGGCCTGGGCAATCGGAACAGATTTCGTTTGCTTGAGTGGCTCGAGGCCAGCTTTCAGTGCATCTGGTGAAAGGCCATCAAGCGGAATGCAATGCCAGTGCTTCGATTGAAGCTTGAGCTCGGCGATGCCGACCTGTGACTCCCTGGTCTCGATAGGCAGCAGCCTGAGATACGAGCCTGCTTCATCGTAAAAGACTTCGGTGGGGCACATGGTGGTACGGCCGGCATGCGAAGGCAGCATGCGTTGACCAAATGAGGCGAAAAAAAGCGCATTGATCAGTTCGGTCTTGCCGCGGGAGAATTCGCCAGCCAGGGCAACGGTGACCTTGTCTTCACGTAGTACGGTGCTGCAATGGTCGAGACGGCCAATAATGTCTGCTGAGGCAAGGTCGTTACTTTCGAGCCAGCTGCGATAATGATGGATCTCGCGGATCATGGCCGCTTTCCAGGCGTGATACGCCTCGATTTGCTGACTTAAACCCTTATTGCTCCGGCCACCTGGAACTGCTGTAGATACTGCCATGGCCATGCTTCTCCTGCAACGAGCCTTTCGATGCATGAATTATAAGCAAGATACTGGTCAAGAAATGTCCGCAGTTGTAAACAATTGTCAAATCTCGACGGGCTTCTCAGGAAGTCCCGCCGATTTTTGACGCCAGGGGCGTCTAACGAAGCATCAGTGTGGCGCTATGATCGAGCATGATCGTGAGCGCATTGATGATGAGAAACACGACGATCGGGGAGAGGTCGAGACCGCCAAGACTGGGCAGGAGTCTGCGAATCGGCGCGAGTACCGGTTCGGTAAGCTGAACGAGCAGCATGGCACCCGGGTGCCGGCTACCTGGCGCGACCCAGCTAAGGATAATCACCGCTATAATCGCGACGAAGTAGATCTGCAGGGTCAATTGAAGCACCTTGATGATCGCCACGCCCAGCAGCGGTAGCAGCGGTGGGAAGCCCGCGCCCGCTGGTGAGGCCACCGTCAGAATAATCAGCAGCAGCACGATTTGCAGAATGAGCGCCAGCACGATTGCGGCCAGGTCGACACCGCCGAGCCCCGGAATAACCCGACGTAATGGCAGTATCAGCGGGTTCGTCGCCTTGACGATGAACTGCGTGATTGGGTTGTAGAAGTCTGCCCGCGACAGCTGAAGCAGGAAACGCAGAATCACCAGGGTGATGTAGAAGGAGCCGAGTATTTCCAGCGTCGATATCAGTATCTGACTAAACATGATGAGCTACAAATCTCCTGGAGGATGTCCTTCAATGGAACCGCAATCATACGGATTCTAAGGCCAAAGTGATTGATGGTGCTAATTTTTTGCCAGCGCCGGCCCCTCGCCAGCCAGGTACAGCGACTGATCACGCGCTGCCTCCATGGCGCGGCGAACGGTCGCGGTGAGCTCTTCAGACTGCAGCACGCGCACACCCTGTTCGGTCGTCCCACCTGGTGACATGACCTTGCGTTGCAATCCCGCGATCTCTTCAGCATGCGATACGGCACACAGCTTTGCGGCGCCTGCCACCGTAGCTTCAGCGAGCTGCCTGCTGACGTCCGGCTGAAGGCCCAGGCTCACACCTGCATCTGCCAGACCCTTGATGAACTCGAATACGTAGGCCGGCCCTGATCCAGAAAGTGCTGTGACGGCATGCAGTTGCGACTCATCCTCAACCCACACCGCAATGCCAAAGGCCTCAAAGATTTCCTGGGTGAGCGCCTTCTGGTCAGGCTTAACTGCAGCTGTAGCGAACAGTCCAGAGGCGCCCATGCCCACCTGAGCTGGCGTGTTCGGCATGCTGCGTACCAGTGGCAGCAGATCAGGATCCTGCTTCAGCCAACTGGAAATGGACTGGGTTGTCGTGCCCGCTGCAATCGAAATGACTATTGGCTGACGGTCGGCTGATGCCAGAAAGGGCGCAAGCTCCTGACATACCGATTGAAGAATCTGCGGCTTTACCCCGAGCACGATGGCATCACAATCTCGCAGGTACTCGAGATTGTCGGCAGAAGCGCTGATTCCAAGCTCATCGACGAGGCGCTTCGTTTCTGCTTCAGCGGGTGAACTGCACGAAAGCGATCCCGGCTTGAAGCCACTACTGACCAGGCCACGCAGCATGGCGCTGGCCATATTACCTGCGCCGATGAAATGAATTCGCTTGTCTTGCTGTGTCGACATCATGTGCCCTTGGTCAATGGTGGTTGGGTTTGCGAGCGCCGAAAATCGCCTGCCCGATTCGTACAATGGTCGCGCCCTGTGCGATGGCGACGCCCATATCGGCTGACATGCCCATAGAGAGTGTATCGATCTTGCTGGCCTGCGCCTGAAAGCCAGCCCTGCCGACATGCTCACGCACCTGCGCCAGCATGTCACGCAGCCGGCCGAAGGCCTCGGCTGAGCCAGTGTCATCGAGATCTGCCGCAGGAATGCACATCAATCCGCGCAGTGACAGTCCCGGCAAGGCAGCCACAGCTGCCGCCAGCTCATTGACTGCGTCCTGATCAGGTTGCAGTCCTGCCTTGCTGTCTTCCCGGCTGATATTGACCTGTAAACAGCAGTTCAAGGGCGGCAGGCCTTCAGGCCTCTGCTCCGATAGTCGTCGTGCAATCTTGAGACGATCCAGGGTATGGAACCAGTCGAAATGCGCAGCAACGTCACTCGTCTTGTTCGACTGCAACGGCCCTATGAAATGCCACACTGGCCGCACCCATTCGGGATCGCCTGCCAGCAACCGGTCAACCTCAGCCTTCTTCGCTATGGCTTCCTGCACATAGTTCTCACCAAAGTCACGCTGGCCGTGATGGATGGCCATGACAACGTCTTCGGCAGGCATGGTCTTGCTCACCGCCAGCAGCGTGACGGCGCTCTCAGGCCGCCCTGCTGCGACTGTTGAATTTCGTATCTGCGCCCTAACGGTCTGCAGCTTGTCTGCTATGCTCATTAGTGCATCGTAAGGGCGGTCAGAGCCGTCTGCAACGATTGAATTTCCAAGACTTGTCCAATATTGACCGCACCGTATCGAGGGATGCCATGGATATTACTGAATTGCTCGCGTTCTCCGCCAAACAGGGAGCCTCGGACCTCCACCTGTCTGCCGGACTGCCGCCGATGATTCGTGTCGATGGTGACGTACGACGCATCAACCTGCCAGCCCTCGAACATAAGGAAGTTCACGCGCTCATTTATGACATCATGAATGACAAACAGCGCAAGGACTTCGAAGAATTCCTCGAAACCGACTTCTCCTTCGAAGTGCCCGGCGTCGCGCGATTCCGTGTCAACGCCTTCAACCAGAACCGTGGTGCAGGTGCGGTGTTCCGGACCATTCCTTCGAAGGTCCTGAGTATGGACGACCTCGGGCTTGGTCAGGTTTTCAAAGACATCGCCAGTAAACCGCGCGGCCTGTGTCTGGTCACTGGGCCAACCGGTTCGGGCAAGAGTACGACCCTTGCGGCGATGATCGACTACGTCAACGACAATCGCTACGACCACATCCTCACCATCGAGGACCCGATCGAATTCGTTCACGAGAGCAAGAAATGCCTGGTGAACCAGCGCGAAGTGCACCGTGACACCCTGGGCTTCAGCGAGGCCCTGCGTTCAGCGCTGCGGGAAGACCCTGACATCATCCTCGTCGGCGAGATGCGTGACCTTGAAACCATCCGTCTCGCGCTGACTGCGGCGGAAACGGGTCACCTCGTGTTCGGCACACTGCACACCACCTCTGCGGCCAAGACCATTGACCGCGTGGTCGACGTGTTTCCCGCCGCAGAAAAATCAATGGTTCGATCGATGCTGTCTGAATCACTGCAGGCGGTCATTTCGCAGACGCTCATGAAGAAGGTTGGCGGTGGTCGTATCGCCGCCCACGAAATCATGATCGGCACCCCGGCGATTCGAAACCTGATCCGTGAGGACAAGGTCGCACAGATGTATTCGTCTATTCAGACCGGCGGCAACATCGGCATGCAGACGCTGGATCAATGCATGCAGGGCTTGCTGTCCAAGGGTCTTATCACTCGTGATCAGGCGCGTGAGAAAGCCAAGATTCCCGAGAACTTCTGATCGCAGCCGTCGTTTCTGTTGTCAAAACCTAGAGCCACTTTCTGAGTCACTGGTACTGTTATGGATTTCAACAAGCTTCTGAAGGTCATGGTTGAGAAGGGCGCGTCCGACCTGTTCATTACAGCCGGAGTGCCGCCCAGCATGAAGGTCAACGGCCGCATGCTGCCAATCACAAAGACTTCGCTTTCGCCCGAAGAAACCCGCGAGATCGTGTTCTCGATCATGTCGGACAAGCAGCAGTCCGATTTCGAAGCGCATCATGAGTGCAACTTCGCGATCAGTGCCCGGGGAATTGGCCGGTTCCGTGTGAGCGCGTTCTATCAGCGCAACCTCTGCGGCATGGTGTTGCGACGCATCGAAACCAATATCCCATCGGTCGACGATCTGAGGCTGCCAGAAACCATCAAGGAACTGGCTATGGCCAAGCGGGGACTCATCATCTTCGTGGGCGCGACCGGTACCGGTAAATCGACTTCGCTGGCAGCCATGATTGGCCACCGCAATGCGAACAGCAAAGGTCACATCATCTCCATCGAAGACCCGATCGAATTCATTCACCAGCACAGGGGCTGCATCGTTACGCAGCGTGAAGTAGGGCTTGATACTGAAAGCTTCGAAATGGCCTTGAAGAACACCCTGCGTCAGGCCCCCGACGTGATCATGATTGGCGAGGTGCGTAGTCCGGACACCATGGAGCATGCTGTCGTGTTTGCGGAAACCGGTCACCTCTGTCTGGCCACCTTGCACGCCAACAACGCCAACCAGGCGCTGGACCGTATCATCAACTTCTTTCCGTCCGAGCAGCACAATCAGGTGTGGATGGATCTCTCGCTCAACCTGAAGGCGATTATAGCGCAGCAGCTCGTACCGACGCCTGATGGCAAGGGACGACGTGCGATCATAGAAATTTTGATCAATACACCCTTGGTCTCTGATCTTATCCGCAAGGCCGAAGTACACAAGCTGAAAGAGCTGATGACCAAGTCCGGCGACGTAGGCATGCAGACCTTCGATCAGGCGCTGTATCAGGCTTACAGTGCTGGCGAGATTACCTACGAAGATGCGCTGGCTCATGCCGACTCAGCCAATGACCTCCGCCTGATGATAAAACTGGGCGCCAATAATAGCGTGGCGAATATCCAGGGTGGCGCTGGCAAGCTGTCACTCAGTGATGAGCAGGACTACCTGCCACGCTGAGTTCAGATAGCACAACGAAAAAAGGCGGCCCATTCCGGAGCCGCCTTTTTTATGTCTGTCATGAACGCTGGTAAAGCGTCAGATCTTGAACTGCCGCGCGATCTCGTCGAGCTGACGGGCCAACATGCCGAGGTCACCAGCAACCCTGCCGAGCTGGAGCGAGCGCTGCGAAGTCTCTTCGGTACGGTCGTGAATATCGGCAACGTTGCTGACGATTGAGCGGCTGATGTCCTGCTGATGATTGGTGGCTTCAGCAATCTCACCGTTCATGTTGTTGATCTTGGAGATGATCTCGGTAATCGCCAACAGGCTCTGACCGGCTGACTCGGCGGTAGAGACGCTCTCTGCCGCTTGCTGGCTACCCTTACGCATAACGGTAACAGCGTTCTGAGAGGCGGTCTGCAGCTGCTCGATGGTTCGGTTGATCTCTTCGGTCGACTCCTGCGTCTTCGAGGCCAGGCTGCGCACCTCGTCAGCGACGACCGCGAAGCCTCGTCCCTGCTCGCCAGCTCGCGCAGCTTCGATGGCCGCGTTCAGTGCGAGCAGGTTGGTCTGGTCGGCAATGCCGCGAATTACGTCGACCACGATGCTGACCTTTTCCGCATCTTTTTCCAGCTTGCGTATAACTTCAGATGCATCGGCCACATCGGCTGAAAGACGCTCGATGCTGCTGACGGTTTTCTTCACGACACCGTGGCCGTATTGCGCAGCCTTGTCGGCTTCTTCTGCCGCAGAGGCCGCGCCGCTGGCGTTGGTGACTACCGCAGAGACATTCAGGTTCATGTCCTCGACCGCCATCTTGGCTCTGTTAGAGCTGGCTGATTGCGATTCGACAGTCTTGTTCAGCTCAATCATGAGGTTGTTCAGATTGCCTGCGAGATCGTTCAAAGGCAGCGCCGAATCAACCACGCGTCTGATGACGCCCTGCAGCTTGTCCATGAAATTGTTGAACCAGAATACGAGATCACCGATCTCGTCTTTCGAAGGTGTTTTCAAGCGAACAGTGAGATCACCATTGTCCTGAGCAATCGATTTTAGCGAGGCGACTACGCCTACGATGTTGCGTCGAATGCCGGTGGCAATAGGGATCGAGATCGCAAACAGGATGGTGATCATCACCAGACCGATGATGATGCCGAGCTGGACCGCTGACTGCGCCGCTTTATCGGCCTCCTGCAGCGAGCCGGTAAACTGGGAGAACTGCTTTTCACGGAAATCTGCAAGATCGGAATCCAGCTTTTGCAGCTGGCGCGTCATGGCTTCACTACGATCACCAAGCGTGGAGAAATCGATATCGCCCGCCACGAGACCAGCAGTTATCTCACGAGCGCTTTTATAATAGTTGCGAAACTCGGCATCGAGCGACGTAACAGTGGCTACATCGGTGTCTGCTTGCGCAGCCAGTTGCTTGGCCTCCCGGAAATCCTCCTCCATTTCCTGCCGCATGCGATCAGCGACCAGGAGTGAATCGGAATCACCTGTAGAGACAGCAGATGCAAAAGTCTCCTTGATCCGGTCCACACGCACGATGGCCCGCTCTGAGAGCTGCAGGAGCGGGAACTGGACCTGCTGCACTGCCGCCAGACGGCTCGCATTCCCACTGGCCGTATCGAGGTTGAGCAAAAGATACACGATAAAGCCCAGAGACCCGATAACCGGGACCGTGAGAATTTTGTAGGCGATCGGTAATTTGTGATACCAGTTCATAAGTGATGCACTGCCAGATGAGTTCAGAGAGCAAAGGTGAGGTCTCCCTCAAATCTAGCAGAAAACCAGTAATTGACCACAAATTCGCCTATAGCGTCATTAATGCGCCGCCTCCCAATTATCAGCAATCCCCGCTTCGACGATGAGGGGCACTTTAAGCGACGCTGCACCAGACATCAGCCGCTTCACCGCATCACTCACAGTCGCCGCTGCAGCCTCCTCGACCTCGAGAACCAGCTCATCGTGAACCTGCATGACCATCCGCGCCTTGAAGGATTGAGCCTTTAGCCAGGGGTGAACCGTAAGCATCGCCCGTTTGATGATATCTGCGGCAGTTCCCTGCATCGGCGCGTTGATGGCGGTACGTTGGGCGCCCTCACGAATATTGCGATTGGTGGCGTGAATATCCGGAAGATACAGGCGCCGGCCGAAGAGCGTTTCAACATAGCCGTCACGGGCGGCCTGTTCACGAATGGTATCCATGAACTGCCGGACGCCGGGATAGCGCTTGAAATACATGTCGATGTAGGCCGCGGCTTCGGAGCGGTCGACCTGGATCTGACGGGCCAGGCCATGGGCAGACATGCCGTAGATCAGGCCAAAATTGATCGCTTTGGCCTTGCGCCGATGTTCCGACTCTACAGCGGCAATATCGATACCGAAAATCTCCGCAGCGGTAGCGGTGTGTACGTCCTTGCCCTCGTTGAAGGCCGCAATGAGCGTCTCATCTTCGGACAGATGGGCCATGATCCGTAACTCGATCTGTGAATAGTCGGCTGAGATCAGCTTCATGCCTTTTTCGGCAATGAAAGCCTTGCGAATTTCACGGCCGAGGACCGACTTGATCGGAATGTTCTGCAGGTTCGGGTCACTTGAAGACAGACGTCCCGTAGCCGCCACGGCTTGCTGGTAGCAGGTATGTATGCGTCCGCTACGGTGGTTGACGAGCAGTGGCAGCTTGTCGGTGTAGGTGGACTTCAGCTTGGCGAGCCCGCGATGCTCGAGGATCAAAGCTGGTAGCTCATGATTCTCTGCCAATTCCTGCAAAACAGCTTCGGCAGTCGAAGGCTGCCCTTTGGGTGTCTTCTTCAGCACCGGCAGCTTCATCTGATCATAGAGGATGGTCTGCAGCTGCTTTGGTGAGCCCAGATTGAACTTTTCGCCCACGAGCTCGCAGGTCTGCGTTTCGATCTCAGCCAGGCGCTCCGCAAGCTTCTGGCTCTGGATTCGTAGCTCATGACTGTTGATGAGACAGCCCGTGTGTTCGATATCGACAAGAATCGGTTCCAGTGGCAGCTCGATCTCACGATAGACCGAGTCCAGTGAGGGCGTCTGCGCCAGCAGCTGGCTCAGCAACAGATGCAGCCTGAGTGTCACATCGGCGTCTTCAGCGGCGTAAGGTGTGGCCTGTTCCAGCGCGACCTGATTGAAAGTCAGCTGCTTCGCACCCTTGCCCGCCACATCTTCAAATTTTGTCGTCTTGAGCTGTAGATAGTGCAGCGCCAGCGCGTCCATATTGTGACGGCTCGCCACCGAGTTCAGCACATAGGACGCCAGAATGGTGTCTTCGGCAACACCACGCAGAGTGATGCCACAGTTGAGCAGCACATGGGCGTCGTATTTGAGGTTATGCCCGAGCTTTCGCTGCTCGGGATCTTCCAGAATAGGCCGCATCAATTCGAGCACTTCGTCTCGGTCAAGCTGCTCCGGCGCATCCATGTAGTCGTGCTTCAATGGCACATAGCAGGCGATGCCAGGCTCGACACACAGGGAGAAGCCGACGATCTCAGCTTCCATGTAATTGAGGCTGTTGGTCTCGGTATCAAAAGAAAACAGCTCGGCGGCCCTGATCAGCTTCAACCAGCGATCCAGCGATTCTCTTGTCAGCACTGTCTCATATTGCGGCTCGATCGCCCTGAGCGGGGCCGCCAAAGCCGCAATGGCCTCGCTATTGATGCCGAGCTGCAGATCGGCCGGTGTCACCGTAGTGATGGAACCCGGACGAACAGGCGTCGAAGCGCTTCGCGCCACGGCTTCGCCCGGGTCTGTGAGTTCAGTCAGCCAGGCCTTGAAGTTGAACTGCTGATACAGCGCCTTCAGAGCGTCCACGTCCGGTTCGTGGGCCGCTATCTCGTGCAGCGGATGCGAGAGTTCGACATCGGTCTTGATCGTGGTCAGCTGTTTTGCCAGCGGCAACTGTTCCAGTGAATCTCGCAGGTACTCACCCACTTTGCCACTGATCTTGTCAGCGTTGGCGACCACACCATCCAGCGTCTCGTAAAGTTCAAGCCATTTGGCAGCTGTCTTCGGGCCGCACTTCGGCACGCCCGGGATATTGTCAGAGGTGTCCCCGACCAATGCGAGATAGTCGACGATCTGTTCTGGCCAGACGCCGAATTTTTCCTTGACGCCAGCCCTGTCCAGGCAGAGTTCAGTCATGGTATTCCGCAGTGTGACGTGCTCGGATACCAGCTGCGCAAGATCCTTGTCGCCGGTGGAGATGATGCATTCATGCTGCGATTCAGTAGCCTGTCGCGCAAGCGTACCAATAACATCGTCTGCCTCTACACCGCTCTCGATGATCAGCGGCAGACCCATGGCACGGATGATGTCGTGGATAGGTTTGATCTGCACACCAAGGTCTTCCGCCATTGGTGGCCGGTTTGCCTTATACTCTGCGTAGAGCTCGTTGCGAAAGGTATCGCCCTTGGCATCGAAGACCACGATAATGCAGCTTCCGGGGTACTCCTTCTGCAGTTTCTTGGTCATGCCGATCACGCCCTTGATGGCGCCGGTTGGATGACCCTCCGCATTGCTCAGGTTAGGCAATGCGTGAAAGGCGCGGAACAGGTAGGAGGAACCATCGACGAGGATGACGGGTGCCTGTGTTTGCTTGCTCATATCAGTCGGACCAGAAGCTGTTCGGGGTTCGGGGAAATCAACAGCGCGTCCTGGGGCAGACTTCGAAAAGCCCCTGGCGCAGCGTATCGGTAGAGCGTGGAGAAACGTGTGAAGCATATTAACAGCAAGCAGCCTGAGGGCGCAGCATTCGCCAGCGGATATTTCCCTGGTCATCGACTGAGCCTGCTGCAATCTGGTATGAGCAGAATGGTACAGCGGCTATTGATCGGCCTGGTGATGGCGGTGGCAACGCCTCATGCACTTGCAGAGATCGAGCCGGGCGCGGCTGCGCCACTGCCGGAAGATCCACAAACCGGGAAGGAGCTGACCGGAGAGCCTGAGATCGAGATCCGCTACGGCGAGAACGAAACGCGCTATGAATATCGCGTTAACGGCGAGCTCGTCCAGGTCAAGGTGCAGCCGAAAGTCGGGCCTGCCTATTACCTCATTCCAGGACAGGATGGTGCGCTGGTGCAGTCTGATGGCCCAAACCCGTCTTACCCGACCTGGCGCCTGTTTCAGTGGTAGGCAATCAAACGACGCAGACGGCCTGACCCATGGCTGCATTCACTGCGCTCGATGCTGATTCGCTGCAACCGATACTCGAACGGCTGTTTGTCGTGCCAGTCATCGAAGGGTTGCAACAGATCAGTGACGGTATTGAAAACAGTAACTATCTGGTAAGGATAACCGCCCGTGGCCTGAGAGGACGCATCATAAGCGGCTTGCCAGAGCTTGCGGGTATGTCCTGCTCGCAGCGTTCCGTTCGGCTCATCGTCACAATCGTGGAAATGCTTGAGCTTACTCAGCTCGAAAATGTCGTCGAGAAGCTGTCGCTCATGGCGAATGCCGGTCTGCCTGTGCCCGGGATGTTCGCCGACGAACTCGGGGAGAGTGTTTTCAGGCATGCGGGCAAGCCGCTGATGGTGGTGCCTATGCTCGAAGGGCGCGTGTTGCAGTCCGACGAAGTGCAGCCGGTGCACTGCTGGCAGACTGGTCAGTTCCTTGGTGCCTTGCACAGACTGACCGGGAGCGCCGGGAAGCCGGCACGGGTGGCGCGTGACTTCCGCTGGACGGTGGATGCCTTGGCCCGCTGCCAAACCTGGGCCAAACCTCAGCACAGGGCAGAGCTTGAACAGATTCACGCAAGACTGTCCGGTGTAGTCTCACAGGCCGAAGCCCTGCCAATGTGCTGGACTCACGGCGACCTCTTCATCGATAACGCACTTTTTCGCTACGACGCTAGCCCAACACGGCAACCACCGGACCGGCTAAGCGGTATCATTGATTTCTATCGTTCAGGGCCTGACAGCGCTGCAATGGATCTGGCCATCGCAGCCAACGACTGGTGCTGGTCAGGTACACAACTCGACCCTGAGCGTCTGGATGCCATTTTGGCCGGCTATGAAACAGAGCGCGTTCTAACGCCAGAGGAGAAGGCCCTCTGGCCCGAGCTACTGGGCTTCGCGAGTGCCCGCTTTTATGCTGCACGAATGTTGAGTCAACATACCGCAAGCTATCAGCGTGAGGCAGCAGAAGCGGATCCAGCCGCTGCTTCTGTTTTGAAAGATCCGGCTGCCATGCTCTTGCGGATGCGGGCGGCGCTGCATCAAACGTAAAACCCTGGTTCAACTATGGCTTGTAATTTCTGGCATTCTATTAGTATGAACATTCTAATTGTTATAAGTAGGATCAGCTCAAGATCATTGAACACACCAGCCTGATGTAGTTGGCCCAGTGATTTTAAGATCGCGAGCCAGATTGAGACGTTCTACGACTCGACTGGCCTGAAATGGCATAGCAGCACTTTCCGGTTTTTCTTCACGCCTGCGTGACTACCGGAATGAACTGCACCTCAGACATTAGAAACGGAGTTTTACAATGAGCAAGCTCAAGACATATCAGGAACAGGTTCAGGAAGCTGTCGAAAAAGCAGTAAAGACAATCGAAGAGCAGCATCGCGCAGTGATTGCCAAGCCTTTCGAGTACGCTGAGAAAATCGAAGCAGAAGCCCGAAGCTATTCAGTCAAGGACCTGCGTGCCAAGCACGACAAGGCGCTCGACTCACTGTACTCATCAGTTCTCGGCCTGAACACCAAGGTCAATGCGTTTGCACAGGACCTGATCGCCAAGTTCGAAACTTCCGAAAAAGAAGTTAAAGCTGATGCGAAGAAAGTAAGTGACAAGGCCCGGACCAGCGTCAAGCGCAACACCAAGGCTGCGACCCGCAAGGTTGAAGACGCAGTAGACGCGCTCTAGTGCTGAGCTTGCAGGCTGGTTGATTGCCAGTCTGCATGGCTTGCATTCGAAGCGAGCATGAAGAGCCGGGTTTTGCCCGGCTTTTTATTGACTCTGCAGAGTCTGCAGATATTGTAGTCGTGAAATAATGGCGACGAACTCTGCATTCACAGTAGTAGCCTGACGCTCAGCTTCCATGATCTCAGTTTCAAGGGTTCCGATGCTCTTCTGAGTGCGATCAATATCAATGAGTACGGCTTGGGGGATCTGTCTGCCGAGGCGTTCTATCTCGGCAGCCTTTGCTTCATACTGCAAGAGATCTTTGCTTAGTGAACTGAGGTGGTTCTTTTTGAACTGAATGAGCGCGTCCAGTTCCTGCAGGCGTCGATCCCTGGCCCGCTCGGCGTCTGCCGGCGTGCGATACAGCTGAAGTAATGCACGATCCTGCTCGCGTCGCTCGATCTGCTTTCGTCGGGCTTCTGCGGCTTCACGTTGCAGTCGCTCCTTCTCAGCTAGTTCATCCTCAGTGAGTGCCGGTGCGATCTCACGAATGACCCGGCCGCGAATATTGACGACCTGATAACCCTGCCGGGCCAGTTCCGGGGGGACGGAGCTGCCGAGCACGGTCATGCCGTTGGCGTCCTTGTAGCGATAGTAAACGACTTCAGCTTGCAACGGCGGCGCCAGCAGGCAGGTCAATATGACCAGTGTGAGCATCTGCCAGCGGCGCAAGGCAGCGCCAGCGGCGTACAACGGTGCTGTCATGGTGAGGTCGGAATCCTGGCCAGTTTGAATTGGTGTCAGATTCTGAGTGTAGTACAGGACAGTCAAAGCGGCCACGCCAGCGGATGGCGAAGCCTGCCGGCGCGGGTCAGGCGGCGCCGTAATTTGCCCTGTATGCCGCCACGGCATCGCGGTGCTCGCCCAGATCCGGATGCTCGTTGAGGTAGTCGAGAATTTGGGCAAGGGTAATGATAGGTGTGACGGGAATGCCGAATTCCTGAGTCACGGCAGCGATCGCTGAGAGGCGTTGCTTGCTGTCGGGGCCGGTTTCCTGGCGGTCAAGGGCAACCAGCACCCCAGCTGCTTCGGCGCCCGAATCACGAATGATGGTGATGGACTCACGGATGGCAGTACCGGCAGTGATGACATCGTCGACAATAAGAATCCGGCCCTTCAGAGGGGCACCGACGAGTACGCCGCCTTCTCCATGTGCTTTGGCCTCTTTCCTGTTGAAGGTCACTGGCAAATCGAGTCCGTGGTCGCGGTAAAGAGCCACGCCCATTGAAGTGGCCAGGGGGATGCCCTTATATGCAGGTCCGAAGAGTCCATCGAATTGCTGGCTGGAAACCTGCAGCGCTTTGGCGTAGAAACTTCCCAGCTGCGCCAGCGCGCCTGATGTGTTAAAAGCACCTGCGTTGAAAAAATACGGACTGATTCGGCCCGATTTCAGCGTGAAGCGCCCGAAGCGCAAGGCTTGGCAATGAATGGCAAATTCGATGAAGTTTTTCTGAAAATTATGCATATACTTGTAATTGAAGACGAATCTGAATAGAACTGATGAATAGAAATGAAGTTTAGTATCATACACCGAATAATGGACAGGTGACATCGGATGAGGGTTGTGACGGTCAGTCTGAACGGTCTGCAACGAGCAATCGAAGCGGGTTTTTTCGACTGGATAAAGGGAGCTGATGCTGACGTCATCTGTATTCAGGATCACCGTATGCGGGTTTATGAACTCGAAGACGGTCCGTATAGACCGGATGGCTATGAAGGCTATTTCCTCGATGGTGAAAATCTTGAAGACGGTGGCGTAGGCATCTACACACGCCAGGTGCCGAAGGCCATCATGATGGGCTTTGCCTATCCACAGGCCGACATGCGTGGCGCCTTCTTACAGGCTGACTTCGATGCGGTCAGTGTGTCGTCTTTCCTTCTGCCGGACGCGCTGACGAATCCGCCGTTGCAGGATATGAAAAACGATTTTCTCGAGGCTTTTACAGCGCATTTGAACAAGACGCTGCGCAAGCGTCGACAGTTCCTGTTCTGCGGTAATCTGCAGACAGCGCACCTGGTCACGGACGCGGATCCGATCTTCCATAAGACGGAGCTTTCCGGTTTCCTGGGGCCGGAGCGGGCGATGCTGGACAAGATCTTTGACGAGATGGCGTATATCGACAGCTTCCGGGCTGTGGAGAAAGGTACTTCAGAGTTCAGCTGGCAGCCAGAAGCCTGTGCCATGTCGAAGCGTAAGCCTGGTATTCGGGTCGACTATCAGATCGCCTCGCCAGGACTGGCGGGTACCGTTGAAGCGGCCTGGATTGACCGGAACGCAACCTTTTCGGATCACTTTCCGGTCGTCGTAGATTACGACATTCCTTACTAGCTGTTCAGCGCGGCTTCCTGCACTTCGAAGATGTGACGGCAGCCCACCTCCGCCAGCTTCAACATCTCGGCAAACTGGGCGCCAGTGAAGGGTTCTGCTTCGGCAGTGCCCTGCACTTCAACGAAGCCGCCTGCGCTGGTCATGACGATATTCATATCTGTATCTGCCTTCGAATCCTCGACGTAGTCGAGATCCAGCACCGGTACGCCGCCGACCACGCCTACAGAAATCGCAGCCACCTTGTGCACGAGCGGGTTCTTCTTCAGCAGGCCTTTTGCCATACCGAAAGCGATGGCGTCGGCAAGCGCAACATAAGCACCGGTAATCGACGCCGTTCTGGTGCCGCCGTCAGCCTGGATGACGTCACAATCCAGTGTGATCGACACATTCGGCATCTTTTTCATATCGACGGCGGAACGAAGCGCTCGGCCAATTAGTCGCTGAATTTCCACCGTTCGACCACCTTGCTTGCCCCTTGCGGCCTCTCGCTGATTACGCGTGTTGGTCGAGCGCGGCAACATGCTGTATTCAGCCGTCAACCAGCCCTGATCTTCACCACGCAGAAAACGCGGCACACCTGCTTCGATGGTCGCAGTGCAAATCACTTTGGTGTCGCCGAAAGAAACGAGAACCGAGCCCTCGGCATGCTTCGTGAACTGTCGCTGAATGGTAATTGCTCTGGTTTCGTCGTTCTGTCGTCCGCTTGGGCGCATATCGTCTCGTTTCTCTGTTCAGTGTTCATTTCCGGAAGCCCTTGACGCTGACTTCCGCGATGGGGACGCTATCATACCACAGCGTTGCCAGCCTATCCCGGCCATGGGGGCATGGTGCTCATGATGATCTGCCGGCTATGGCAGGCCATCTCGCGCGACTGTATGATCGCTGAAGCAGCCATAACAACAACTGGAGCAAACGATGCTGAACAGCATGACGGCGTATGCCAGAAAGGAATCTCAGACCGAGTCCGGCACACTGGTGTGGGAGCTCAGGTCGGTGAACCATCGCTATCTGGAGCCTTCGATACGCCTGCCAGACGGCTTTCGGGAGATCGATACCGAGCTTCGCTCCATCATGCGTAGTCATGTGCAGAGAGGGAAGCTGGAGTGCATGCTGCGCTACGAAGCCTCTTCCGGAGAGGTACAGCCCATCGAGCTTAATCTCGAACTCGTCACTGAGCTTCATGGGGCCATGGATCGAATCGCCCGTATCCTCGACAACCCCGCCCATATCAGCGCGCTCGACATACTTCAGTTCCCCGGCGTGTGGCAGCGTACTGAAGAAGATCTGGAGTCGATACAGCAGGATGCGCTCACGCTGTTTGCAGAGGCGCTGGAAGAGCTATGCGCCATGCGTGCTCGCGAAGGTGCCCGCATACTGCCCATGATCGAATCCCGGATCGATGGCATCCGCGCCCAGGTTCGTGCCGTGCGTGATCAACTGCCCACCATCATGGACCGTCAGGCTGATGCCATACGTGCACGGATTGCCGACCTTCAGGAGCAGATTGACGATCATCGTATTGAGCAGGAGCTCGTGATCATGCTGCAGAAAGCCGACGTGGCTGAAGAGCTCGATAGGCTGGAGTCCCATCTCAAGGAAATTGGCAATAATCTGGTGAAGAACGAACCGGTTGGCCGTCGTCTCGATTTCCTTATGCAGGAGCTCAACCGCGAAGCCAATACCCTGTCCTCCAAATCGCTTGCCAGTTCGACCAGTCAGCAGGCGGTGGAGATCAAGGTGCTGATCGAGCAGATGCGAGAACAGATCCAGAACATCGAGTAGCCTGATTCAGGCGTGGCCATAAAAAAAGGCCATTACTGACTAACAGTAACGGCCTTTCTATCAGCAGGGAAAACCTTAGAAGGTTATACCCATACCGAGGCTGTAAACGAACGAACCGTCGTCGAAGTTGTCCTGGGCCTCATCGCTGGAATCAAAGAAGAACTGATATTCGGCCTGTAGCTGAACAAAGGTGTCATCTTTGACGAAGTACTTCACGCCAGCCTCGGGGCCGGCGAAACCGGTTTCTTCAATGCCATCACCGTAGACACCACCAATGTTCGCACCTACGAACGGACGCCATTGCGTGGTTCCAAAGTGGTAGTCATAGAAGATTCGGGTTGCAGCATTCCAGTTATTGTCGTCGCCGGTATCAGCAATGCCGACGCTCTGGCGCACGCCGACAACAGATTCCGGTGACATGAACTTACCGTAGTCGAAGCTCAGATTGAAAACATTCGCCTCGAAATCCTTGTTACTTGCACCCGAGCCAGCGAGTGTCAAAAGCATATCTCCGGTCTGCGGTTCAGCAACGGCGCCAACTGACAGGCCGCTGCACAGGGCGGCAATTGCGAATTTCCCTTTAATGTTCATAGTAACTCCAGTTCGATAATCGCTGTTTTGGGTTGAACTTCCGTAACTCACCCAATTGCTACGCCGCCGATAAGGCGTAGTGATTAACAAACTTCGGCAATTACCTACGCTGTAATGAATTTGTAATGTCGCGTTCATGCTTTAAAAATTAATAACTTAAAACGGTGCACGGGAGCATCGTACGTCAGCCACCACTAACGACGTTCGACATCGCGCTGGAATTTTTCGGCTCCGATACTTCCGATAGCTTGTCGGCTGCCGTCAGCAGACGGCTGACGATGCGGTTGACAGAAGGTGAGAAGCCGAGCCCGAGATGCGCCTGACGGACTTCAATATGTTCGATGTCAGGGGTCCAGTGGTCGATGCAGGCTTCCCAGGAGACGACGCCATCGCGTTTCGAATAGATGGCTTTCACAGGCACCTGAATCGGGTCGTCGTACCGCGCCTTGATTTCAGCTTCAATTTTTTCGAGATCGTGCCCTTGTCTCTCGTAGAACTTGGCCACGATGGTGTACCGGGGGCCGCCAACCACCGGTGTGCCAAGGGTAATGACTTGACGGACGTGCTGGGGCAGGTCGCGGGCGACCTCACGTGAGATGTAACCGCCCAGACTCCAACCAATCAGCGTAACCGGCTCCCCACTTCGTTCGGCAAGCTCGATCAGGCGTTGTTGTACGAGGGGCAGGAAGTGGCGAACATCGCCGTTATTGGTGCCCAGGCCCCAGTCGAAGGCCTGGTAGCCCGCGTCTTCAGCCGTCTGTTTGAGCGCAAACAATGAACGCGGGCCTCCACCGAATCCGGGAACCAGCAGCGCCGTGCGCTTGTTTACCGGGCGCCGAAAGGCGTTATAGGCACGTCGGCCGATGAAACGGTCGCTGAAAGGCGAGGCGGAGGCAGCGACGTAGTGCATGAGGTCGAGACCCATGGTGCATTCCCGGATCTGCAACAATCGCCCTGGCGGCAATATGCTGGTTTTTGCCATCTTCAAACCCTCTTCGTCCGACGTTTGCTAAGGAATACGTCGACTATGATTGGGTGCGTCAATCAGCAGACCTCAGGCGTCTCAATAGTGCGGTGGCTTTTCGTGCTCTGGTGATCCGCCCTGTCGGTCGTGCAGCTGCTGGTCCACCTTGTCGGCAAAATCGGTCAGCATCTTTTCGAGGCGATCAATCGTGTTCTGCTGCGCCACCAGGGCATCGTCGAGCTGCAGCAGCGTGTCCTCCTGAAACAGAAATCGGCTTTGTAGGTCTGCCAGTGCCGTCTCGAGCTGTTGCAGTCGATCGTCCAAGTCCGTACCAGACTGCTCTGAAGTCGTCCTGGCAGCCCCATGATCATGGTCATCAAGACCGTCTGGATAAGCTTTATTCATATCAGCAACATGTATCCTGGAGTTCTCGTCAACTGGGAGATTGGGCGCATCAGACTGGCCCGAACCGGCCAAGACCGGCTATTCTTGTATATCGTCATAGCAGCCGATCCGCAAAAGGGGTCCGGTCGCCCATCAGCCACATTCTGTCATACGGCCAAATATCATGACCGCTAAATCAGCCCCAGTATCTCACGACAAGGCTCATCCAGCATCAGGCGATCCTGTGGAGAGACCTGCGGACAGTCGCGTGCATGGGCAGCTCTTCGTCATCTCTGCGCCTTCAGGGACAGGCAAAACGAGTCTGGTCACGGCGCTGCTGGCGCGTCAGAAGCAGCTTAAAGTATCGGTTTCCCACACGACGCGTGCGCCTCGTCAGGGTGAGGTCGACGGTGAGCACTACCATTTCGTGACCCAGCAGGACTTCCTTGAACGGCAGGCTGCCGGAGCATTTCTGGAATCGGCGGATGTTTTTGGCAACCTCTATGGCACATGTTCAGACTGGGTTGATGAGCAAATCAAGGGCGGTATCGACGTCATCCTTGAAATTGACTGGCAGGGCGCCGCCCAGGTCCGGCGGCTCAGACCAGAAACAAGGTCGATTTTCATTCTCCCGCCCTCGCTCACGGTGCTGGAGTCGCGGCTGCGCAATCGCAAGTCGGATGCCGATGATGTCGTTGCGAAGCGTCTTGGCAAGGCGTCCTCGGAAATGACGCATTATCCTGAATATGACTATCTGATCGTGAACGACGACTTCGATACGGCGCTGGAAGCCCTGGCTGCGGTGTTCCTGGCGGAGCGACATAGTCTTGCCCGGCAGGCGCCTGCCTTGGCAGACATACTGAGTGATCTCTGTGGCGCCGACACCGGCCATTGATACAGCTGGCCTGAATGTTGTACACTTCGTGCCCGTTTAATTTCCCCAAAGGTCCTGTTCATGGCTCGAGTCACTGTCGAAGATTGTCTTGATCACGTTGAAAACCGCTTCGAACTCGTACTGCTTGCGACCAAGCGTTCACGTCAGCTCGCCAACGGCGTGCGCGATGCCAAGGTCGATTGGGAGAATGACAAGGTTACCGTGGTTGCCCTGCGCGAAATTGCCAAGGGCCTCATCACCAAGAAAACCATAGAAGATCTCGACGACTGAGATTGCCAGAACTTGATGTAGGCACGTCATGTCAGCGCCTGTTATGCATGTCTATGCCTGACAGGCTGTCTGCGTTATATTCCTACGCATGACCATTGAAATTCTCGCAGATCGACTGGGTAGCTATCTCGATCCACAGGAAGTGGACCGGGTCAGGCGTGCCTACTACTATGCCGAACAGGCCCATGATGGCCAGTATCGGCAGAGTGGCGAAGAATATATTACCCACCCTCTCGCTGTAGCCAATGTCCTTGCAGACCTGCAACTGGATAGCGAGTGCCTTGCGGCCGCCCTGCTGCATGATGTCATCGAAGATACCGGTATCCCGAAAGAGGCCATCGATGGCCAGTTTGGCCGCGAAGTCGCCGAACTCGTGGACGGTGTCAGTAAGCTGACCCAGATCGAATTCAAATCCCGCGCAGAAGCCCAGGCCGAGAACTTTCAGAAGATGGCGCTGGCCATGTCGCGCGATATCCGCGTCATTCTCGTCAAGCTCGCCGATCGCCTGCACAACATGCGAACGCTTGGTCCCTTGAAGCCTGAGAAGCGTCGCCGTATCGCAACTGAAACCCTCGATATCTACGCACCCATCGCGCATCGCCTCGGTATCCATTCGGTGAGCACGGAGCTGGAGGACCTCGGCTTTGGCGCCATGTATCCGATGCGGGCCAAGTACATCCGGGAAGCGGTACGCAAGCTACGCGGTAACCATATTGGCATCATCGAAGAGATCCAGCGCTCATTCGAAACCAGCCTGCGTGAGAGGGGCATCCAGGCCCGGGTGGAAGGCCGCGAGAAGCATCTTCACAGCATCTACCAGAAAATGAAGCTGAAGCGTTCGTCGTTCCAGGACATAATGGACGTGTATGCGCTGCGAGTGGTGACTTCAAGCACGGACGACTGTTACCGCATACTCGGCGTGGTCCACAGTCTGTTCAAGCCGCTGCCTGGTCGCTTCAAGGATTACATCGCCCTGCCCAAGGCCAATGGCTATCAATCGCTGCATACCACGCTATTCAATTCGCAGGTCAATATCGAAGTGCAGATCCGCACTGAGGAGATGGATCGGGTCGCGAAGTCGGGCATCGCTGCACACTGGCTCTACAAACGTTCTGACCTGGCTGATAACCAGCAGAAACGGGCGCAGAAGTGGGTCACAGAAATGCTCGAACTGCGTGAGAAGACCTCGGACTCGCTCGACTTCATTGAACACGTCAAGATCGACCTGTTTCCGGACGAGATCTATGTCTTTACGCCCAAGGGCCGAATTCTCGAATTGCCCGCTGGCGCCACACCGATCGATTTTGCCTATGCCATTCATACCGATGTCGGTAATTCGGCAGTTGCCTGTCGCATCAACAAGCATCTGGCGCCGCTGAGTGTCAGCCTGAAGAGCGGCCAGACGGTGGAGATCATCACCACCCCCGGCGCCATGCCGAAGGATGCCTGGATGGATTTCGCAGTTACCGGCAAGGCCAGAAGTTCAGTTCGCCATCATCTCAGGAAAATCCAGCTCGAAGAGGCGCGCGACCTGGGCTACCGGCTGCTCAACAAGGCGCTGGAAGACCTGGGCTACAAACTGGAGTCCATCAGCGACGCACAGATCGCGTTGGTGCTGAAGCACAACTCGCTTACCGGGCTTGATAAGATGCTCGAGGAAATTGGCCTTGGCAACCGCATGCCCTTTATCGTGGCGCGTCAGTTGCTGAGTATTCCGGACAGTGTCGATGAAGTTGTGCCGAAGGGTCCGTCGCAGGAGGCGCATTCGGCACTGTTGATTGAAGGCACTGCAGACAGTGTGCTTACCTTCGCGCGCTGTTGTAAGCCGATTCCCGGTGATCCCATCGTCGGCTATCTGAAGGAAGGCAAGGGCATGGTCATTCATGCCGCCGACTGTGAACGCCTGCGTGAACTACTGGTAGATCCTGACAATTTCATACCGCTGCACTGGGGCAAGAACATCACCGACGAGTTCGTGGTGGAGCTGCGCATCGAAGCCGAAAAGCAGCGCGGTGTCATAGCTGAAGTGGCCAGTACCATTACGCTGGCCGAGAGCAGTATCGAACATATTCAGGTGATGGAGCAGAATGCCCGTCATGTCGTCATCAAGGTGCTGCTCAATGTGCAGGGCAGAAATCACCTGGCCCGCGTGATGCGGAAGCTCAGGCACCTGAAGGTTGTTACCAGCCTGGCTCGCTACAAGCGGCACTGATCACGCAAACCTGTACTTCAAATTTACTCCAAGAAACTTATCACGCAAACGCATGAGGAATTCATAGTCATGACCAATAAATCGATCATTCACACCGACGACGCACCCAGCGCTATTGGCACCTATTCGCAGGCCGTGAAGGCTGGCAACACTGTATATCTATCTGGCCAGATTCCACTCGATCCGTCGACCATGGAAGTTGTGAGTGGCGACTTCAAAGCCATGACCACTCAGGTCTTCGAGAACCTGCAGGCCGTTTGCCGCGCTGCCGGTGGCGAGCTGTCGGATATCGTGAAGCTTAATATTTATCTGACAGACCTGAGCAATTTCGCCCAGCTGAATGAAATCATGGCCACCTATTTCCGCGATCCCTACCCAGCCCGTGCGGCTATCGGGGTATCACAGCTGCCGAAGGGCGTGCCGGTGGAAATGGACGCGGTCATGGTGATCTAGGACCGCTCCGGGCCGCCACACAAGCCCTCGATGATGTGACTGTAGCCGCTCATATAGTCCGGATAGAGGAATCGAAAGCCTGCCTGCCGCAGGCGCTCTGGTATACAGCGCTTGCTGCTGGCACGACCGGAGCCTTCAGGTAGGCCGCCCTTACTGAGGCTATCGCCAAAGTGGGATGCCAGCTGCTCACGCTGCTGTGGTGGCAGCTCTCTAATGTGGTCGCCGAGCCGATCGACGATTTCCGCCCGCCGTGTCGGCGACGGATCGCTCGCCAGATACAGCGCGTCGAGTGGCTTGCCATCGATCAGCCGCTGCAACAGGAACTTCAGCACCCTGACGCAGTCGGCGTCATGAATCCGGTTAGTAAATGGCGAACGGTCAGGTGTTTCCTGTTCCCCTCCCGAACTTGCGTCTGCTGCCTGCCCTAAGGCGGCTGCCACAATTCCGCGCAGCATCCCCAGCCGAGTCGGTCCATAAATCCCACTGAATCTCACGGCCGTCCCCGGCAGCGTGCTTGCCTGCAACCGCTGCTCGGCTTCGAGCATGATCTGCCCGCTGAATCGTGTAGGTGCCGTGGGCGATTCCTCGGTGACCTCGACATCGTCCTCCTGAGCATAGACGCCGGTGCTGGAAATGAAGAAGACATGTGGTGCCGGCCCATCGTCGGCTGAGCGCGCGAGCGCAGCTTCATAATGAGCCAATATCGCCCGTAGAGGCGCTACATAGGCCTCACGATAGCCTTTTGGACTCATTTCTGAAGGCGTCAGGCAGTAGACGATGGCCAGCGGTCGTTCAGGCAGCCTGCTGAAATCCGGGCTCCGCAGATCCATCGCCACATGTTCGAGGTCCACCGGACTTCCTGCTGGTGTCACCAGGTCACGCCGTGAGCGCGAAACCGCGCAGATTCTAAGCCGGCTAGCGATGGCACCCTGCTGTAGTGGCTCATCAAGCAGCAAATTGGCGAGGGCGCTATTGAGCTGGCCGTAGCCCAGCAGTAGCAGTTCTGCTGTGTGTGCTGATCCGGTCATCATCGTGGGCAGTACCTCTCCAGGCTTGGGCGGTTTGGCAGAATGGCGCATCGGCGCGCTTTGCTCAAGACCCCTCAGCGATGCAGCCTCATCCAAACGGTTGAGTACAAGCCGACCTTCTGAACGATTCGAAAACTTAGCATAGCGCCTACCCTAGAGCGTTCTGAACCCCCCCTCAACGACTATGAGCCAAAAAGGAACACAGGGATATGAATTCGAGGAGCGTCAAACGCAGCGTGCTCACGCTGGCACTCGCTGCGCTGTTTGCAGCAGGGCCGGCCGCCGCCTTCAAGGTGGTCGGCTATTTCCCCACATGGCAGGGCGATGTGAACAGTATCCCCTACGGTCGGATGACCCACATCAACTACTCATTCGTGCTGCCTACCAATAGCGGTGGTCTGCAGGCCCTGGAAGGTGGTGGCGCGCGTCTGAACACCCTGGTCAGCCAGGCACATGCGAAGAACGTGAAAGTGCTCATTGCCGTCGGCGGCTGGAACGATGGCGATGACTCCGCTTTCCGCAGCCTGGCAGCCAACAGCAGCTACCGGGCAAATTTCGTCAACAATATCGTCAACTTCGTCAATCAGTATGACCTGGACGGCGTGGATATCGATTGGGAGTATCCGGATGCCGGTGCCGAAGCGAATAACTTCAGGCTGCTGATGCAGGATCTCAGCCGTGCGCTCAAGCCGCGTGGCAAGCTGCTTACAGCAGCGGTGACCCACAACGACTGGCCCGGTAGCGTGGATTCTGCTGTCATCGAAGCCGTCGATTTTCTCAATCTGATGGTGTACGACCTGAACTACCCACACTCGACCTATCAGGCGGCACAAGCGGCGCTGACGCACTGGAAGTTCAGCGAGGGCCTGCCGAAGAGCAAGGCCGTGCTTGGCGTGCCCTTCTACTCGCGCACCAACTATATCGCCTATCGCGACATCATTGCCCGCTATGGCGCCGGTGCTGCGCAGGTCGACAACGCTGGTGGTCTGGATTATAACGGCCAGCCCACAATCAAGGCCAAGTCGGAACTCGCACTGAATGAGGCCGGTGGCATCATGTTCTGGGAAATCTCGCAGGATACCCGCGACAATCTGTCTCTGATGAAGACCATCTGGGACACCGTCGGCCATGCAGCGGGCGGTGGTAATGGTGGCGACAACGACGGTGGCACCCCGGGCGACAACTATCCTGACTGGAACAGCAACACGTACTACGCCGTCGGCGCTATCGTGAGATACGAAGGCAAGCTGTACATCGCAGAGCACGCCAACCCCGGTTATAACCCGACCATCAGCACCTGGTTCTGGAACCCTTACACCAGCACTGGCGGTGGGAACGGCGGCACGCCCACCTATCCGGAATGGCGGGCGGGCACACAGTATGCGAAAGGCGCAGTGGTCAGGTTCAACGGCAGACTGTACATCGCCGAACACGCCAATCCAGGCTACGATCCAACCATCAGCACCTGGTACTGGGACCCCTATACACCAGCCCCAGGCGTTGACCCCGGCCTGGTCTGGAAGCGTGCCAACCTCACCAACTACACCTCGTATCCTGATCCTGGCAGTGACGAGTGCGTAAACTACAACGGCTGTATGTGGGCCGGTTACTTTGCCTTTCTAAACGGCAAGCAATCGCAGGATTGGGTGAGCGCGAACAACATCGCTGCAGTGCATTCCAAGGATGCTGGTGCCTACAAGTTGAAGACATTGCGTCTGCGGCAGGGTTCGAAGTCGATTGACGTCAAGGTCTACGACATGTGCTCGGACTCTGACTGCAACGGCTGTTGCACCGCCAACTCGCGTGAGACGGGCTTCCTCATTGATATCGAGAAACACACGATGGACCGTTTTGGCTCTGGCAGTGGTGTCGTCGAGTGGAGCTGTCTCGACTGCAAATAACTCGTTTTCTAGTACTCACAAGAGCATTACATGAGCCTGCAATCGAAAAAATTGCACTTGAGGGGCATTTTTTCCGTAAGTCTGTTACACGAAGAGTAGCCGATTTGGCCTACTCAATAGCAGGAGCGGACTATGGAAGATAAAACTCTCTCAACACTCCCGAGTGCGATGAAATCGGTGGACTGGCAGGCAGTGTTCGCCGGACTGGTGTTTCTTTTAGCAGCCAACTGGCTGCTGTTTCTGCTGGGCACAGCGATCGGTGTAAGTATCGCGGACGCCTCAGATATGGCAGCGATGGGTAACGGACTTGGTTTTGGTACTTTTATCTGGATCATTCTCTCAGGCATCGTTACTTACTACGCTGCTGGTTATATGACGACCAGGCTGGCCAGAAATATCGATGAACAGCAGGGCATGCTGCAGGCGTTGACGCTCTGGAGTTCAGCGGTCGTGGTGACTGTAGTACTTGCAGCGTTCGGTACGGGTGGTGTGGTATCAGCTGGGCAGTCGGTGCTATCCGCAGCAGGCTCGATTGGCTCGAGCGCAGCAACGGGTACAGCGTCTGCCATCGAAGCGCTTGTCGATCCAGGTGACATGAAGAAGATCGGCAAACAGTTGAGACGGGAGGCTGCCCAATTTGCGTCGGAAGCCGAAGCTGGCGATGGCATCAGTCAGGAAGATGCCACGCAAGCGTTTGATCAGCTCGATGGTGCAGCGCTCAGGTCTATCGCGAGTCTACTTCTTGAAGGCGACACCGACGCCGCAAAGAAGGCCTTCCGAAGCCAGACTGATCTCAACAATCGTCAGGTGGACAGTCTGGTAAATGGGCTGGAACGCGCCATTGAAGACAATACCGATATCAAGGACGTGCGGAAGATGGTTCAGCAGCAATATGCCGAAGCCACGAGCGGTATTGCCTCTGCTGCAGGGTCAAAAGTGAGCCAGCAGGAGGTTCAGAGAACCATTGGCCAACTTGATTCGGATACGGTCGCAGAAATAGCCAAGCAACTCATCAGCGGCGATACGAAAGCTGCGAAAGCCACGCTCACAGAGGAGACCACTCTGTCAGATGAGGAAGTGGAATCAGTAGTAGACAATGTGTCAGAAGCCTATAGAAAGGAAATAAAGGCTTTCAAACGTGCGGTGGATACAGCCTCAAGCTATGCCACTGGACTGGCATGGGCCTTGTTCCTTGCCACGCTTGCCTCTCTTATTGCCGCTATCTTTGGTGGTCGTAAAGGTGTTGAGTCAATCCGGGCGCGTTTCCCAGATCATGCAGCCAGTCTGCGAACCAATCGTTGATTCTTCGGCTCAAAGCCCTGAACACGATCCGCAGCGCCTGCTGCGGATCGTTCCAGCATGAAGTGATGATTATGCGGATAAAAAGTCTTTAACTATCGAAATAATTGAAATACATTGGCTAAGGCTATATATCTTGACCTAGGGCGCGCAACCGCGACGGCCCAGGTTTTCAGGAGTGCCCGACCGATGACCCTTACCGAACTGCGCTACATCGTCACGCTGGCTGAAGAGCGACATTTTGGTCGTGCAGCAGAGCGCTGTCATGTTAGTCAGCCTACATTGAGTGTGGCAGTCAAGAAGCTCGAGGACGAGCTTGCCATCACCTTGTTCGAGCGCAGCAAGAGCAGCATCGCCATTACGGATATCGGATTGCGCATCATTGAGCAATCGCGGCATGTCCTCGACGAAATCGGCGTGCTCAAGAACATTGCCCAGTCTGGCAAGGATCAACTTGGCTCCTCGCTTCGACTTGGCGCCATTCTTACTGTCGGACCTTACCTGTTTCCCCACCTGACACCGCAGGTCAGGCAGGCGGCACCGAACATGCCCCTGTATATCGAAGAAAATTACACCTCGGCCCTGCGCGAGCGCCTGCGGCATAACGAGCTCGATGCCATCATCGTCGCCTTGCCTTTCACGGAGCCAGAGGTGCTGACCAAGCCGCTGTACGACGAGCCTTTCGTGGTGCTGATGCCAGCTGATCATCCGTTGACCCGTTTCAAGGCCATTCCCACCGACGCGCTTCCGGTAGACGAATTGCTGCTGCTCGGCCCCGGGCACTGCTTCCGCGACCAGGTTATCGAGTCCTGCCCCCAGCTTACCGAGCGACTGCGCGATCTGGATCGTGGTCAGGGCATGGGGCAGCAACGAAGTGCCCAGCGCAGTGATCCGCGCCAGGTGCAGAGCGGCACTGGCCGATTGATGACCGAGGGGACCAGCCTCGAAACCATTCGTCACATGGTGGCTTCAGGCCTCGGTATTACCGTGCTGCCGGCCTCAGCTGCGCTCACGGATCGGTACAGCCCCGGCGTGCTGACCGTGCGGCCATTCGAATCACCCTCTCCATTCAGAACCGTCGGACTGGCCTGGCGAGTGAGTTTTCCGCGGCCCAAGGCCATCGATGTGCTCACCAGGGCGGCGGGGCAGTGTCGGATACTGGATTGAAACAGGGCGTGGCCAAGGCCGCGCCAGCCAGTGAACAAGCCATCGAGCAGCCTGTCGAGTGTCTTAAGGGCGTAGGTCCTGCGCTGAGCGAAAAGCTGGCACAGGCCGGCATCATGACAGTCAGAGACCTGCTGCTGCACCTGCCGTTGCGCTATGAAGACCGTACCCGGGTGGTGCCTATCGCCGGCCTCGAAATCGGCCGCGGCTGCCGCATCTGCTGTACTGTCGTGAGCGCGCAAAGTGAGCAGGGCCGGCGGCCAAGCCTGTTCGTGCGGGTGCAGGATGCCACCGGCACCTGTGGTCTGCGCTTCTACTACCCTTCGGCTGCCTTGCGAAACCTGTATCTGCCGGGCGTAATGCTGGATCTTTTCGGTGAGCCGCGGCCCGGTCGCAATGGTGTCGAGTTCTACCATCCTGAAGTCATGCCGGAAGTCGTATCAGAAGGGCGCTCTGAGGCCCCGGAGGGCGACCAGGTCCAGAATCCAGGTGGAAGCGGGGTTGCGCTCGCGGGCCTCAGTACGCCGCGATTGACGGCCGTGTATCCAGCGCTGGCCGGCCTTGCGCAAACTCAGTTGCGTCAGCTCGTCGTGCAATCGCTGGGCCTGCTTCGTCAGGCGACACTCATCGAGCATCTGCCCAGGCCGCGTGGTGATATCACCCTACCCGAACAAACCGTACTTGCCTGTGGGCTCAGTCAGGCTCTGCATATCGTTCACCAACCCGAGCGCCTTGGCAACGCTGAGGAGACGACAGGTGGGCAAGCTGAGCAGGTTTCGCTAGCACATACCAGCCGGTCGCCAATCGAGCTTGCCCAGGATCGGCTCGCGCTGGAAGAGCTGCTTGCACATCATCTCAGCCTGCTGCGCCTGCGCCGGCAGATGAAATCGCGCCATGGATTCGTTGTGGACGCTGAACCAAAACTGAGCCGTCGACTGCTCGACGCACTGCCCTTCCGCCTGACTGGGGCACAGCAGCGGGTAATGCAGGAAATTCGTGCCGATCTGGCCACTGGACAGCCCATGCAGCGCCTGTTGCAGGGTGACGTCGGATCAGGGAAAACGCTGGTCGCCGCACTTGCGGCCCTCGACTGTATTGATAGTGGTCTACAGGTGGCGCTGATGGCGCCTACCGAGGTGCTGGCCGAGCAGCATATCGAGAGCTTCCGTAGCTGGTGCCAGCCCCTCGGCGTGAGCGTGCAACTGCTCACCGGTTCAATGAAAGGCAGCGAGAAGAAGGCTGTGAAGGCACTCATCGCCAGCGGCAGCGCCCAGATTATTATCGGCACGCATGCGCTGTTTCAGAAGGACGTCCTGTTCAGGCAGCTCGGGCTCATCATTATTGACGAGCAGCACCGCTTTGGCGTCGGCCAGCGCCTTGCATTGAAAGACAAAGGTCGTCAGCCGCATCAGCTCGTCATGACCGCTACCCCCATCCCGCGTACGCTGGCGATGAGTATCTATGCCGATCTCGACACTTCCGTCATTGATGAGCTTCCACCCGGCCGGCAAGTTATCCAGACCAGTGTCGTGCCGTCCAAGCGCCGTGACGACCTTATCGAACGCATTGCCTATGCTCTGGCCGAAGGCGCTCAGGTTTACTGGGTCTGCACGCTGGTGGCGGAGTCGGAGGCTGTCGAAAGCCAGGCGGCCGAGTCAACCGCGACCATGCTCGCCGCCGCTCTGCCCGGGTTCAATGTAGGGCTCGTCCATGGGCAGATGAAGTCAGAAAACAAGCGTATGGTCATGCAGCAGTTCAAGGCCCGCGAGATTCAGCTGCTGGTCGCCACCACAGTCATTGAGGTGGGGGTCAATGTGCCCAATGCCAGTCTGATGGTAATCGAAAATTCTGAGCGGCTGGGTCTGGCGCAGCTGCATCAGCTCAGGGGTCGCGTGGGGCGGGGTGCCAAGCAGAGCTATTGTCTGCTGGTCTACGACGCGCCTTTGTCGCAGCTGGCGAAACAGCGCCTGCAGACCATGCGCGAGAGTCACGATGGCTTCTACATCGCAGAAAAGGATCTTGAAATCCGCGGGCCGGGTGAAGTGCTCGGTGTCAGGCAGGCCGGCTCGCTGAATTTCAGAATCGCCGATCTGCAGCGTGATCAGCACCTCCTGCCACTGGTGAAGAAGCTGGCAGCCGCGGCCACGCCGGCACTGGAGTCTGAACTGAGCACCCGCTGGTTGCAGCACCGGATGCAGTTCGTCGAGGTCTGAGCAAAGTGCTCAGGTGGCGTCAGGCCGACGCCAATCAAACGTGTGTTTCTTCGATCTACTGCTAGAATTTCCTGTATATGACTCACCACGATGACGACAGTCGCACAGGTAACCGCATGGCTATTCCAAACGCAGTAGAGCAGGTGTATTCCTCGCTTCTAGATGAAGTCGCACCCTCGGCCAATCCCCTTGCACGACCTGTCAGTATCAACCCGGATAATGTACGCCCTGAGCAGCGCATCAGGAGCCAGGTGCTCCATGATGCGCTTGGGCGCATACAGGTGCTTATGCCTGTGAACGCGCTGTTGGACCTCGAAGACCTCAACCAGCAGCTGGGCCGCGATCTTCGCGCGGTTTCAGTGAGCGAAACGGACGTGCTGACCTCACGTTTCGGCTGGAGCAGTATTCCAGCTATTCCTGCGATCACCCGGATGCCCTGCGTTGTCGAAAAGTCGCTCATGTCACAGGACCAGGTGGTCATTGATGGTGAGCATGATGACAGCTGCATAGCGCTTGACCGGTCTCTGTTCGCCAGTATGCACAAGAAGTCGAGAGTTCTGTCGTTCGGGCAGCCGATCGAGTCACTGCGGGTCAATCGCAACGCGCCCGAGAAGGACGTCGAGCAGATCGTCAAGGCGATACAGAGCCTGACCAGTCTCAGAATCGAAAAGCGTCTGCAGGATACGCTCGAGCTCCCGCCTCTGCCCCAGACGGCGCAGCGCATTATCCAGCTTCGTGTCGATCCTAATGCTGGCGTGAATGATCTGTCCGATATTGTCGAAACCGATCCCGCCCTTGCGGCGCAGGTCGTCAGCTGGGCCAGATCATCGTTCTATGCGGCGCCAGGCAAGATCAGCTCGGTGCACGACGCCATCATGCGCGTTCTGGGCTACGACCTTGTCATGAATCTTTCAATCGGTCTGTCGCTGGGCAGCATGCTCAGGGTGCCAAGAAATGTTCCTGAAGGGTTTACGCCATATTGGGAGCAGGCGGTCTGGACGGCCACTCTCAGCGGCGCACTGGCTGATGCCATTCCGCGAAAAGCGCGACCTGATCGCGGACTGTGTTATCTGGCCGGACTGCTGCACAACCTCGGATATCTCGTGCTGGCCCATGTGTTTCCACCGCACTTCGAACAGGTGAATCGCATCTGTGAAGCGAATCCGCATCTGGATTCGGAGCTTTGTGAACAGCATGTGCTCGGGGTGAACCGGGAGCAGATCGGTAGCCGGTTGATGTATATCTGGAATATGCCGGATGAACTTGTCGATGCACTCCGTCAGCAGAAAAACGTGCGTCCGGAAGATTCGCCATCACAGATCGCGAAAGTCCTGTTCCTGGCCACCCAACTACTCCGTCGGCAGGGGATTGGTCAGGGTCCCGTCGTCGAAATTCCTGACGAATTGTTCGCAAGCCTTGATCTGTCGCGCGAGACTGCCGATACGGTCGCCGAGACGTTGTTCGATATGTCAGACGAAATCCAGAGTCTCGCCAGTCAGCTCGCCCCAGACGTCTAATTTTTTTACATCCTTTCGAATCAGTGGCTTCCGCAGCAGCAGGCTATCCGCCTGCTGGCTTCGTCGTGTTCGTATATCCCAAACTTTACCGGTGCTTCTGTAACCGAATACAGCCTCAGGTAACTGCAGGTTGGGCGGTGGTTGCGGGATGTTTGCGGGGCCGACCACGCTGTTATAGGATTGTCGAATGACTTTACAGTCTCCAGCCTGAATCAGGGGTCTGGCATCTATCCGGGGAGATTTCTGACATCCTAGCTTATATAACTTATTGCAATTCAAGACAATTTAAAAACATGGTCCGATAATGGCTTTGTATCAGGCATATATCAAGGTTATTGGTATATTAACTCTCTGTTCGTTGCGAGGGCGAAACTCGCAAAGGATAAGCGTTAGTGCTATGGCGGTGATTGTTAGCTCTCCCACTGTTTCAGTGAGGAGAGCTTTTTTATGCCTGCGATTCGGTGGAGCCTCCCTCACATGCCAGTAGGCCCACAGTCCAACACCCTCGGGCAAACCGACGCCTTCGGCAGTGATGAGCAACAGTCAGGTCGTCGGCCCCGTCTACTGGTGACCGGTGCGAGCGGCTATCTCGGTAGTGAAGTCTGCTTCCAGGCCGCCTCTGCCTACGAAGTTTACGCCATCAGCCATGGCCGGCCTGTCCCGGAGTCGCTGGCAAGCTGGCGTGCCCGCATCGACCTCTGCGATTCAGAAATGCTCACCGCCCTGTTCCGGCAGTTCAAGCCTCAACTCGTCGTGCACTGCGCCGCCATGAGTTCGCCGGAGGCCTGTGAAGAGGATCCTGTAACCTCTGAACTGATTAACGTCCAAAGTACACGTTTGTTGGCTGCGCTGTGCGCTGAAACCGGCTGTCCATTGATTTTTACCTCGACTGATCTCGTCTTCGACGGCCTCCTCGGCCACTACGACGAATCAGCACCGCCTCGTCCGGTGAACACTTATGGGCGACATAAGGTCGCTGCAGAGCAGGCAGTGAGGGACGCGGGATGCAAAGGCATTATCTGCCGCCTGCCCCTGCTCTTCGGCCATGGCCGGCTGCAGCTGTCCCCGATGGAGGGTATTTTGGAGCGCTGGGCCTCAGGTGAGACCGTAACCGGGTTCAGTGACGAGTACCGCTCCACCATCAGTTACGCCGCCGCGGCCCGTGGCCTTCTGCAGCTGGCTGAAACTGTACCCAGAAACCAGAATCTGCTGTTGCACCTTGGCGGCCTGCAGACCGTGTCGCGCCATGATTTCCTGCTGCAACTGGCGGAACGCCTCCGTCAGTTTTGCGAAGCGCGTGCCGACGCCGAAGTCAGCAATCGTCGACCTGTACACCCTACACTGATCAAAGCGGCCACCAATGCCACGGACTGCATCCAGAGTGGCCTGCGTGAGCAGGCCAGACTGAAAGCAGCCAGACCGGCTGATGTCAGCCTGGATAGTCGTAAGGCCCGCGAGTTCGATCTGCGCATGCCTTTTCTCGACACGCAGCTCGATGCTGCGCTGAACTGTTATGATGAAGCGTATCACCGGAAACAATAGCTGTTCCCGCCTGGGAGCAGTGCGAGTACAGGTGTAATGGAGAACTCGGCTTATGGTAACGATGCAGGAAATGATGAGCACGCCAGTGCGTACACTGTCACCAGAGCATTCAGTGCTGGATGCGCGGAAAGCCATGAGAGAATGGGGTGTGCGACACATCCCTATTCTCTCGGTACACGAGATCCCGGAAAAGCGGCGCCTGGTCGGTATGGTCAGCCGCAGTGATCTGCTCGCCGCAATGGATTCCGATATCTACGCGATGTCTGAAGCCGAGCGCGCTGAACACGATGCCAGCATTCCTCTTGAACGAATCATGACGAAAAATGTCGCGATCGCCTCGCCAGAGACCGGTATGGCCGATGGCGCAAATTTCCTGATCAACCGCAAGATTGGCTGCCTGCCTATTGTCCGCAATAAACAGCTTGTTGGCATAGTGACCAACCACGATTTTGTGAGGGCGACTTTGAAGCTGCTCGAGCGCCTGGAGAGGGAGTCTCCGGTGGAGAACGATTGAGGTGCGCTGAAGCGATTTCGAGTGCCGCTGCTTTGTAAGCCCGTGAGTTGGTGCTTTCTTTTAGACTGTCACCGCGTCTCAAGGCGCTGTTGTATAAGCGCTTTCTCTAGGGCGGGCTGGACTTAGTGAGCAGCATTGTGCTCGGTTTGCGCAGGCGCTCGGTTGTGCCGCTTTGTTCGCGAGCCTCCTTGGCTTTAGGCGAGTTGTTCAGAAGCGATAGCTGCTTGATTTTACGGTGGTTAATTGATTGGTTCGAGCTAGGCTTAAAGAAAGAGGATGGCGGGCTTAGTGAGCGCGCAATGTAATACGCTGTTAGTAGGCTTCAGTAGCTAGAGCAGTTTCGGGGTTAAAAATGGAAAAGGTTCATCTTCAAAAGTTGCGTGGAGCTAGAGTGGCGCTCGTGGGGTTATTTGCAATAACTTTAGCGCTATGCCTTTTCACAGTAGACGTGAACAACAACCTATTGTCCCTGGTCGGGATTACCCTTTGTCTGGCCGGCATGTTTGGCTATATTTTTTATCGGGTAGTGGCTTTCGAGCGGACAGGAATGACTGTTTCTAATCCTATGACTGCTCAGGAGATGGCTGAGCTCTACAGAAAGCTCATGGGGAACGGGTGGGTATTCGGCGGAGTTATCCTAATGTGCGTAATGCTTTCGGTATCGCTGACGATAGCGGGAGCGCTCTTCTAACAAGTGGTTGCTGCAGTCGCCAAGGCGCGGTGCGCCTTGGTACCTTCGCTGCGCTCAGCGCAGCAGAACCAAGCGTTACATCTCAGGTAGGCAGGTGAAAGGCTGTTGCCAAACATACGGCGTTGCCGTATATTCTCCGCATGCTATTCATCGAATCCACAACGTTCACGAAGCTTCTGGGGAATTATCTCACCGACGAAGAGTACCATGCTCTGCAGGTGTATCTTCTGCAGAAGCCGGATGCAGGCGATCTCATTAGAGGGTCAGGCGGCGTCCGAAAGGTTCGATGGGCGCCGAGTGGCTCAGGTAAGAGCGGCGGTGTGAGAGCGATCTACTACTGGAAGAAGTCAGACCACGAAATATGGATGTTGACGCTGTACAGTAAATCAGAGCGAGCTTCGATTCCCGGGCATATGCTCAAACAGATAGCCGAGGCAATCAAAAATGAGTAGCAGAGATCTTGGGTCAGAAATCCTGCAAGGTATCAATGAAATCAAAGAGTACAAGAAGGGCAATACGAACCTGCGTACTCGAGAGCTTTCAGAGCCATCCCCCCCGCAAGTAATCCGCACAAGGCTCAAGTTATCGCAGTCTGCATTTGCTGGGCTCATGGGCGTTAGCATACGGACTTTACAAGACTGGGAGCAGGGGCGCCGAGAGCCCCAAGGACCTGCTGTAGCTCTTCTTCGAATCGCCGACCAGCATCCTGAAGTATTTGGTCAGCTGCACTAATCGTGCGGCTCGATGTAACACATATGAGCCTTCTCGGGGTCAATAGGCAATAGTGGTTTTTTGGCCGCGCCAGCGGCCATCCTAAATCCATGAGCTAGAACGCCTGCTTCGTCAGTCTCGCGAGGCTGTCAGGCACTCACAGCAAACACATATAGGGGCTCTCTTACGTGGCTTTGGACCACTGCCTGACCGGTCGTTCCATCGGTGGGTCAGGGGCACCAGACGTTCATCGGTTAACCGGTCACTGGCACTATTCAAGGGTCTGGTTGTAGAGCTCCAGTTAGTTTCAGGCTCAGGACCGGTGTAAGCGCACTGGCTCATGGTATTAAGGCACGCCCACGGGGTGGCTAATCAAGCGACTGGCTTCAACTGCGGTGATAGAAGGCCGGTTCGGCATCAAGTGCCAGTCAGTGGACTGCCGGCGTTCAGGTATCATCCTGGATGATCCAGTTAGACGTCACACTCACCCCGTGGCGTGACTAACCCTTCAAGAATCGTTGTTCATCGAAGACCCTCTGATGCTTGAGCATGAAGTAGGCGGCGCGGCCCAGCTTGTGGGCCAGTGCGGACAGTGCCTTGGGTTTGTTCATGCGTTTTTGCAGTTTCTGTAAATAGCGCTGGGCCTTGTCATTGCCCCGCAGGTAAAGCACGGCGGCCTCTGAGAAGGCCCACTTCAGATGGGCATTGCCAATCTTGTTGCCCTGGGTGCCATAGACCTTGCCTGCGGACTCGGCCTTGCACTTGATGAGCGGGGCGTAGGAAGCGAACTTTTGTACTGACTCAAACCGCCGGATATCGCCGATTTCGTAGAGTATGGTCAGCGCCAGGATACGGCCGACACCGGGAATGGTGCGCAGTACACTCAGTGAGGCCGGATCATGTTGTTTGGCCTGCTGTTCCAGATGATCTTCCAGCTTGTCCAGCTCACGGTGATAACACTCAATGATGGCCAGGTCGAAGTTGATGTTCTGCAGCACATCCTGGTTCGTAAACGCCAGGCGAACCTGCTCGCGGGCACCGATGTTCTTCAGGTTCACTTTGTTCGGGGGCAGGTTGTACTGGCTCGTGGTGTTCACCACATGGGCTTTAAGCATGGCCCCGTGCTGGACGATGCGAGTCCGTCGGCGCAGCAGATCCCGAGTCGCCCGCATCTCTTTGGGGTACACGTAGGCGAGCGAGAAATTGCCGCCCTTCATGAGCATGGCGATCTTGAAGGAGTCGATGCGGTCGTTCTTGGTTTTCCCACCGTGGATAGCCTTCATGTAGAGCGCGTGGCCCAGAATGAAGTGAATGCCATGTTCTTCACACAGGTCAGAGATCCAGTACCAGCAGTGCATGCACTCGACACCTACAACCAGGTCATCACGAAAGGGGTCGAGCAGGGCGAGTAATGGTTCCGGCTGGGCTTTGATTTCCCTATGGAGCAACACCTCGCCTTCCTGGTCGATGATGCAGACATACAGACTGCGGGCGTGCAAATCGATTCCACAATAATGGAAGTGGGTGCTATGGTAAAAGTTCATGAGTCTTCTCCCATGTCGTGCTTGGTCGCCGTCCAGCTTAGCGGGTAACCGCTGGGCTGGGGAGAAGGCTCAATCAGTATCAAGTTGCTTCAACTGACACAGCGGTTTACGCTCCTTTTTGTGCATTCGCTCCGCTCATTGTTGCACAAAAATCCACTACAACCGCTGTGCAGCTGAGCAAAGCGTTAAGCTAAAAGCCCCTCCGCCACATTGCTTTCCTTGTAGCGTGTTGCGCACTACGCTACAATTGCGAGATGATTAAATCGTTTCGTCACAAAGGACTGAAGCGGTTCTACGAAACTGGTAGTACCGCTGGCATTCAGGCTGCACATCAGCAAAAGCTTCGAATGCAACTCGTGGCCTTGGAAACAGCACACACTATCGAAGACATGGAGGTCCCGGGCTTTCGCCTGCACCCGCTTAAAGGCAGGAGCAAGGGTAGATGGTCAATCTGGGTCAACGGGAATTGGAGATTGACCTTCGAGTTTCGAGACGGCAACGCGTACATACTCGATTACGAGGACTATCACTGATGACTATGCACATGCCTCCTCACCCAGGTGAGTTCATTAATGCGGTTTATCTCGAGCCGTACTCAATTAGCGCTCGTCAACTGGCCGCAAAGCTGAAGGTTTCTGCCTCCACTCTGGCTAGGCTGCTTAAGGGTTCTAGCGGAGTAAGTCCGGAAATGGCCTTGCGATTATCCCGTGCGCTCGGCCGGTCCCCCGAAAGCTGGCTTGCCATGCAAGATCTTTATGACCTTTGGGTGGCTCGCGGTCGATTAGATCTCGACAGTATTGAGCGCATCGACTTCGAGGCAGCTTAACAAAGCCATTCAAGGGAAAAATTTGCGTTCCGTATATGTGCTTTCGCTTCGCTCAATGTTTGCACAAAATACTCCACTCCAATTTGCCCATGATGGCAGCGTTAGATTGTCTTGGTCGCCCGCCGGGAATCATTATGACTGAAAAAGTAGAACGCGACTGGGTTTCCAGCTTCTGGCGCCGAACTGGTGCGCTAATCATTGATACTTTAGTGCTTGGCGCTTTTGGTTTTATCCTTGGCCTATATTTTGAGGGGTATTTCGTTCAAATCGGAGGCTGGGGGCGACTAGTTGGCTTCTCAATAGCCCTTGTCTACTTTGGAATATTGAATAGTTCAATCTCTGGAGGCCAAACGGTAGGAAAGAAGATCTTTGACATCAAAGTGGTTAACGTAAAAAATAACTCGATAAGTCTTAGTAGATCTGTAGTTCGTTATTTAATTCTAGCGACCCCTTTTGCTCTGAATGGAGCTAGACTTCCTGATGAGATTACCTTTTCTTTAGTGTTTTACATAATCTCAATGATTGTATTTGGTGGTGCGCTTTCAATTTTATACCTGTATATTTTCAATCGGACTACTCGTCAGTCACTTCATGACTTATTCGTAGGTACCTACGTCGTTCACGCGAACGTTGAAAAACAAGAACCAGGAAAGGTTTGGAATGTTCATCTGATAGTCGTCGGCCTGCTTTTACTGGCAGCTGCCGTCACCCCAGCTCTCACTAGTCAACTAGTCGAAAGCGAACCATTCAAGGGTATGTTGCCTGTCCAATCGGCGATTTCAAATGATCCTGCTGTCTCCTACGCAACTCTATTTGTAGGCTCTTCAACTTTTAGTGCTACCAATAACGACCCAAAAACGACAAGTTATATTAGGAGTCAGGCGTTCCTAAAAAGCGACGATGTGAGTGATTCTGATCTGGCCAGACGGCTCGCTGCTATCATTGTCGCTAATTACCCTCAAGCTCTTCAAAAAGATATGATTCAGATTAACCTTACATATGGGTACGACATAGGGATTACTTCCAGTTGGTCTAGCAATGCCTATAATTTTAACCCCCTTGAGCTTAAAGGTACGGAGTAGCGAGAATCTAACAAGTGACTGTGGTGTCAAATCTTAATATTAAGCTGCCAACTGCACTTTGCCTATGAGCCAGGCGTTAACCCTTCCAAAATTCCGCCGTGTGCAGGTACGTCAATGACGTATGATGATGGTCATGTATACGATCATCGAAACACCTACATTTAAGGCAGACGTTGACAGAATCTGGTTCGATGGTGAGCGAAATAGCTTCTTTTCGTGGCTTGCAGCTAACCCAGAGGTTGGCACTCAGATTCCTGGTAGCGGCGGGTGTCCAAAAGTTCGTTGGTCGATTGCGGGTTCTGGGAAAAGTGGTGGAGTGCGAGTCACCTACTTCACTAAGTTGGTGAATGGAGAAATTTGGCTTCTGGTCATTTACAAGAAGGCCGTTATGGAAAACATACCCGCGCATATCCTGAAGTAGATCCGAGAGGTTCTTGAAAATGAGGAGTGATGCCCTGACAGCGGAGGAACTTGGCAATAAGCTGCTCCAGTCTATCAAGGAGGTGAAAGCTGGGACCTCTGCACGAGTTAGCGTTGCAGAGCCCAATGAGGTGGCAGAGGCTCGCAGCAAGACGGGTCTGACACAGCTTCAGTTTGCTGAGGTGCTGCATATTTCTCCTCGCACACTGCAAGAGTGGGAGCAGGGTCGTCGTAAGCCATCAGGTCCGGCCAAAGCACTAATTAAAATCGCCTTTCGTCATCCTGAGGTTATTCGAGAAGACCTCGCACTTAGGGGTTAACAAGTCGCTGCAACCGGCATGCACGCCAAGCAAGGCGTTAAGAGTATCGAGTCCGCATGAGTCACGACATTTATCGAACCTTCATCGGGGCGAAAGGCGTTGCATTAACGTGGATTGGCTCGGCTATAGGGCCCGTCTTCTTTGTGATAGGTCTCGAGCCTGAATATCGACGCCATCTCGCAGTTGGCATCGTCTGTTTTATCTTCGTTATCGTCTCGATCGCAGACGGTCTCAAGGCGCTTAAAGCAGGATCATGGGCCGGAGTCGTTGTTTATTCAGTTGTACCGTTTGCTCTAGTGGTTATAGGCGGAGTCTTAGTGGTCACGTCACTGGAGTAAGCCAGGTCCATACGTCCAACTCATAACAGAGCGTTGCACCCGACTTCCGGCAACTGAGCACGACCTTATGTGAAAACAGGAACTACCTAGAATGCTGGAACTCAGACCTAATTGTGAGTGCTGCAATACAGACTTACCATTTGACTCATCCGTAGCTATGATTTGCAGTTACGAATGCACTTTCTGCAAGAAGTGCGTCAATGAAATATTGGAGAACGTTTGCCCTAACTGCGGGGGTGGGTTTAGGTCAAGGCCGATTCGGCCAAAGGTGGCAAGAAGGTCAGGAACAAGTATCGAGCATCAACCGGCGTCGGACAAAAGAGTTCATACGACGTACAGTATGGATGAGCTGAAATCGTTCTCCGAGAGCGCTAAGCATGTAAAGCCTGAACTCAGGTGATAGCGTGACCTCCCATAATTAAGCCATCCAATACGCTCCCTTCGGTCGCCGGACGCTCGCTCTGAGCGCCGTTCAGACCGGTGTTATGTGGCTTATCTGAGGTTGATGCGAAATAGATGATCGACTTTCTGGGTGAGATTGTGAGCGACCAAGATTTAAACCGGCAGTACCACTGGCATTCAGGCTGCACTCGCTAATTGGTCGCAAAGCTGAAGGTTTCAGCCTCCACTCTGGCCAGGCTACTAAAAGGATCTAGCGGAGTAAGTCTGGAAATGGCGCTGCGACTATCCCGTGCTCTCAACCGGTCCCCTGACTGTTGGCTTGCCATGCAGGATCTTTATGACCTTTCGGTGGCTCGCGGTCGATTAGATTTCGATAGTATTGAGCGTATCGGCTTCGAGGCAGCTTAATCAGTTACTGCAACCCACATATGCGCTTCCACGGGCTTTGCGCAAGTTACTTCGCGCCCTTTGTCGCGCAAAACCCGCTCTAGCGTAGGTGGCTGGGCAAGACGTTAAGAGGCGGTTAGTAGATGCAACAGTCGCAGCTTCTGAGAGATAAAGTCCTTTCTGCGCTGAAAGAATTTGCTAGCTCGATTGATTCGGGAAGCAAGGTTGTGGCTGATGTGTCGGCACTGATCCATGTGACGGATAGCTTGCCACTGTCGAGTTTTGATTATTGGGAGCGCGTGATTCGCTCGGAGTTTGCTTCTGCCCTAAGAGAATCCACTCCTCCGAAGTGGAAGGTATGGTCCAAGCCGACGGGACTAGTAACTTGGTTGGATCTGATAAGCTGGGATGGTTACAAGCGAGAAAAAGCACTGCGAGCTCTCTCGGGGGCAGCACCAAACGCCTTCTTTTTTTCTCTTGCTGTTCGTAGACTTAATGATTGGGTGCCTCAAGTTCGCAAGGCCGCACGGGAAAAACTTCCTGAAATAGCAAGATCGACTGATCCTGAATGTGTGGTTGAAGCGCTTTGTGTTGCACTTTCCAGGTGGAACTCCTGGGGAAGGATAGAAAAGGCGGAGAGAGAGGTTCTTCTGCAAATCATCTGCGAGAAAGAAATAGCTCGGTGCCTTCGATCTAAGCTTATTTTCTCGGCTTCCGGGCCGATGCCTTCACTTTTTTCACAGCTTGGCCGCACGCCGATACTTGATGAAGCAATTGAAGAAATAGCTAATTCTGCCATTCAGCCTTCAGTTCGGGCTAAAGCATATCGTTGCTTGTTTGAAAGGCGAATCGCTTGGATTGAAGGTCGGAGGTGGGAGTGGACTGACATACGATATGGTGAAAGAAAGCTAGTGCCGGTCGTTAGCGAGCGACAATTGGAGGTCGAAACTCCGCTACTCGAACTATTAAAAAGATCATCAGAGGATGGTTCATCAATCGTAAGGCGTATTTCAGCAGAAATACTGATACGAGAGCTTGACAGTCTAGGTGCTATGGCTAGGGTGCTTGCTGAACAGTTTGCGTTAGACGAATCTCCACCGGTGTCAGAACGGGGTGACTTCGCATTGAAGAAACTTGAGGAAGCAGAGCGCGCTAGTCCCTCTTAACAAATACCCGCTTCCAAGTGTTTTGCGCATTTCGCTTCGCGCCACTGTCGCGCAAAACCCGCTCCAGCGCATATGCGGCTGAGCAAAGCGTGTTACTGAAAAGGAGTTCCCATGAATTATCAGGCGATCAATTTCAAAAACAAGCTCGGGCTCTTTGAGGAGCAATGGTCACCGAAGGTTATAGCTGAAATGAACGACTACCAGTTCAAGGTAGTCAAAATCCAAGGGGAATTTGTTTGGCATGACCACGCGGATACGGACGAGACTTTCATCGTGCTTGCGGGTAGCCTGAGAATTGATTTTAAAGATGGGTCGGTGAGTTTGTCTGAGGGTGAAATGTACGTTGTCCCGAAAGGCGTTGAGCACAAGCCTTATGCGGAACATGAAGCAAAGATTTTGCTTATCGAACCACGTGGCGTTGTGAATACTGGCGACGAGGTGGGTGGTAAGACGGCAGAGAATGACGTCTGGATTTGAATCAGGCAACAAGCGTCTGTTACGGAAAGATGCTTGCTGTCACTTTTTTGCCGTTCGCAATATTTGCCATCAAGCCTCTGCCGCTAGGCTGAAAGTTATGAATGAGCTCATATGAAATTCTTGTTGGAGCAAACAGAACTCGAGGGCGATCTCGAATATTCGGTAATTCTGGTTCCCTGCGGTTCCCAGCCTGGCTTCTATCCCGAATTGCATGCCGACACGGTGTACGTACCGGAGAGAGTTTTTTGGAGAATCTTCGGGATTGGCAACGCCTACAATTTGCAATTTTCATATCACGTTTCGCGCAACCGCTCTGATCGCTGGGTTTGCCGGGGGGACATGCTGCCTTGGGTCATCGAAGAACTTAGTTTTATTCATTCGCTGGTGAATGATGATGTTCTTAAGGTCTACGTCGCTAGTGTTATCGACCTTCTTCGGAAAGCAGCGCTTCGGCCTGACGAGCTAGAAGTAGGATTCGAGGGGCCATAAGGGCATGACGAGTTACTTCAACTGCCATCCGCGCTTCCACGGGCTTTGCGCAAGTTGCTTCGCGCCATTATTGCCCAAAACCTCCTCTAGCGCGTAAGCGGCTGGGCAAGGCTTTAGATCGCAGGAGACCGGGGTGGACGAAGCCCGCTACGCAACAGAGTTGGATGCGCCGATTTTGGCGGAACTGAACCAAGAGATGATCGAAGCGTCCGGTCACAAGACAGATCTTGATCGGCAGGCGCTTGAACAGCGCATGCGGTCGTGGTTGGCGTTCCGCGACTATGAATGCGTCCTGTTTTTCCGGTCCATCGTGCCTATTGGATATGCTCTGTTTAGGGGTGATGTCGAAATTCATCTGCGTCAGTTTTTGATTAGGCAACCGTACCGCCGCGGCGGTGTTGGACGTAGCGCGTTCAGATTTCTGGCAGGCGAGGTGTGGCATAACGCGAGTGCCGTGCAGCTTGATGTTCATGCGGATAACTGCGTGGCACTGTTGTTCTGGCGTAGCCTAGGATTTCAAGGGCAGCCAGAAGCGATGCGGCTTACTATCGCCTCTCAACAGCTGAACGCGGACCGGCTTTTCCGCTGGCGCCCCACAGCTGCCTGATTAAGCTGAGCGTTCGTGCATGGTCATCCGTTTTTCGTACATACGAGCGGCTGCAGCAGACATAGGCTTGCTGTCATCCTCTTTGTTAGGCCCAAAAAGGCCGCCGCCAAACCTTCGCTGCTGAACCAAGCGTTATATCTCTTGAGGTAAGTCTGTGCTAACCGATGAACAGAAGAAGTATCGAGACCGCGCTGACCGGGCGCGAAGAGAACTTTTCAAGGAAAAGGAAAAGTTCGACGTGATTTCGGACGGCTCAGGAAAACGCTACAGGGTGTGCGTCTATTATGTGCTTAGTGGTGCTCCCGAGAAAGCAGCCGAATATTTGGAATGGTTCAAACAGACCTTTGCAGATGACATCGGTGAGCCCGCATTTCTGCTATATGCCGCATTGGCGCACTACCGCTTAGGTTCACTGAGCACAGCGCGGAGGTATCTGTTTGATTCGATGCTGAGCAATATTTATCTGCTCCCCTATTTGTTATCGCGGTCGATGCCGAAACAAGACATGTGGCACTTATCTAACCGGGCGCAGCCGGACTACATCGAGGAAATCGAGGAACTTCTCGAAGAGCCAACGAGTCAGGAGCGGGAATGGATCTCAGAGCAGTTCGACAGTGAGCTCTTCATGAAAGCTCGAAGCAAGTACATAGAAACATTTCATGCATTGCAGCATGCTAGCGAACTGGACACGCGTCGGCGCATTCTGGGGGATTGGCAGGACTATATTTCTGCTTGCCGTGCAAATGAAATACTGCCAGTTGCTGCACGCGGATAAATCACTCACTGCGCTCCCGATTTACCGGTGAGAATAGCGTTAAATCAAAGTATCAACAGGGAGGTGCTCGATGAAAACAATAGGCTTAATTGGCGGAATGAGTTGGGAATCAACCCAGACTTATTATCGGCTGATCAACCAGAGAATACGAGAAGAGCTCGGTGGGCTCCATTCGGCAAAGCTCGTCCTCTATAGTGTGGACTTTGCCGAGATTGAGGCGTTGCAGCACCAAGGGGATTGGCAGGCAACAGGTGAAATACTGAGTTCGGTAGGCCAGTCGGTTGAATCGGCAGGTGCAGAGTTCTTGGTTCTCTGTACGAACACCATGCACAAAGTCGCCTCTCAGATTGAAAGCGCGGTAAGTATCCCCCTTCTTGACATCGCGGATGCCACGGCCAACCGGCTCAAGGAGGATGGGGTAACCTGCGTAGGGCTTCTAGGAACGCGGTTTACTATGGAGCAGGTGTTTTATCTTGGCCGTCTCGAAGATCATGGTATCCAGGTTGTCGTGCCGGATGAGCGGCAACGAGAGAGCATTCATTCTGTAATTTACAATGAGTTGTGCAAGGGTGTAGTCAGGCCTGATTCAAAAGCGCTGTATCTGGATGTTGTAGTTTCTTTGTCTGAACGCGGCGCACAGGGCGTGATTTTGGGATGCACAGAAATAGGCCTTTTGATCCAAAGCTCGGATACAGAGATCAAACTGTACGACACGACAGAAATACATGCTGAGCAGGCGGTTCAGTATGCCTTGGGCAGGATATAACTAGATGCTGTTGTCGGATGGTTTTCCCGTCGCAAATGTTGCAAGCGAGAAATCGAGCCAGGTTGACCTAAGCGGAAATTGCAGTGTGAATGCGTGCTGAGCAGCATAATAGTTCAAGGATGACTGTGTGACGGTTTTAAAAGTTGGTGTGGCTCAGATTTCATCCGAAAGTGGAGGGATCGACCGAAACTTGGAGGCTCATTTAAATGCCATCGAGGTAGCCGCACGGTGCAATATCTCTTTTCTTACGTTCCCAGAGCTTTCCCTTATAGGCTATGAGCCTGAGCTATCGCAGTCACTCGCGATCTCAGGCGAAGATCGCCGGCTTGAACCATTGCAGCTCGCCGCTCGTGAGCATGGTCTGGTAGTGGTTGCTGGAGCCGCGATTGCTACAAGAGCCCTTCCGCAGATCGGCTCTTTTATTTTTCTGCCAGATGGGACGATTCGCACGTATGCCAAGATGCATCTGCATCCTGGAGAAGAAAAATACTTTTCAGTTGGAACGAGTTACGAACTAGTCTCCGTAGGCGACAGCACGATAGCCAACGCTATTTGTGCAGACACAAACGTCCCGGAACATGTAAGCGACTGCGTCGACAAGGGCGCGAAAATCTATATCTCAGGCGCCATGATAACTCGTAACGGGTACGTCAAAGATACTGAAGTATTGAAGAGCTATGCTCGGACCTATGGAATCTTGGTAGCGGTGGCTAATCAGAACTCGCGTTCAAGCCGTGGGCAACCGTGCGGCAAGAGTGCTATCTGGACGCCCTCTGGCCTGCTCGCTCTAGCAAATGAGAGCCAGTCAGCCATTGTTATTGCAAAGAACACAGCTGCGGGTTGGTCTGGGGAAGTGATTGAAATATAACGAGCTGCCGCCGACATGCGCGCTTCCACGTGTTTTGTGCATGTCGTTTCGGGGCTTCGTTGCGCAAACCCGCTCCAGCGCAAATGCGACTGAGCAAAGCACTAGGTGTAGAAATAGTGGAGTTTAAGCAGAGGAAGACTTCTTACTTAAGCATCACTTTTTTCGTCATGCTAACACCGTGGTTGGTTCACGCCGATGAGCTCACACATGACGTCGAATTGCCGAGGTGGTTGGAACGGACAATCTCTGACATTGAGAAGGATGGTACCAATCCCTTTCAAGTTGCAAAGTACGATTATGAAGGCCGAGTCGTGTATCTAATTGATAGTCGATTCCCATGCTGTGATCTGGGAGCAACCATATATTCGACCGATGGTGCTGAAGTTTGCGGTTTCATTGGCATCGTTGGCGCTTGGGAGCCCTCATGTTTCGATTTCCCGACATCAGGTAAGTTGGTCGAAGTGTTGTATGGTGCGCCCAACTGAGCCCAAGAATCTCACCTAACCGTACGTTCAATCGTACAGTCCGCAGCGTGGCATTGGCTGGGTCAATCTTATGCCTCGCTGCAAAACACTTCGCCGGCAAGCCGGATCGGTCAGGTCTTCAGAACTATGCAAATTAACCTGCTTGTCATGCGGTGCAAAGAGTTAGAAACGACTAGGCAATTTTATGAACTACTTGGTTTCACCTTCGTCAGGGAAAAGCATGGTGGAGGGCCTCTGCACTATTCATCGCAAGATGCTGGCTTCGTGTTCGAGCTTTATCCATTAGCGGAAAATGACGCGGTGGGGAATGGCAGGCTCGGCTTCTCGGTAAAAGATGTACAGCAGGTACTATCACAGTTGAGTATTGCGAATCAGCACGAATTCAACGGCAAGCAGATTTACACCGTTCGAGATCCTGATGGCAGAGTCGTTGAGCTCAGTGAACAGTAACCTTAGCAATCGGCTGCAGACCGATAGGCGAGTGCTTGATGAAACATTTCGGGAAATGCCAGTGCGGACAGTGCGAACTTGTTATCGAAGCTGCTTTCGACCTCCGAGGCTTGATGCCCCGCATATGTGATTGCGAATTCTGCCAGTCGAATCCGTCTGCGATGGTCTGCGATCCAAAACTGGTCATCGAAATCGATTCTAGAAACTCGGAATTTTTGATTCGTGCCACTGGGAGTGGGCAGGCGGCATTCTATCACTGCATGTCTTGTGAGCAGCTTCTCGCCGTGGGGGCTAATATAGCAAAGCAATCGAAAGGCGCAGTCAACGCGTTAGTCTTCGATGATCCTGAGCTATTTGCGAAGCCAGTTCGCGTTCAACCTCGCCTGCTATCGGCGGACGAGAAGGTGGCGCGTTGGGCAATGATCTGGGGCCAGCTGATAATAGGTCGTGCAGGGCAAACTGCTCGGACTCGCTCCGACAGAACGCCGCGCACAGCGGGCGCATAAGAAGCATTTGCCTATGGATTCACAGCCCCAAACTATCACCACACGCACAGCTACGAAGAATGATGCTGCCGAGGCATGCCTGGTTCTGCATAGATCGATCATAGAACTATGTCAGGCAGATCATCGTGCAGAACGAGCGCTTATCGAACAGTGGCTGGCGAACAAGACCCGTGAAAACCTGTCGTCCTGGTTTACCGCCTCTGAACTGGAGGGCAAAGTTGCTATCTTCGACGGCAGCATTGTCGGTGTCGGGCTTCTGCACTGTGAGGGAGAGATTCTGCTTTGCTACGTATTGCCTGAAGTCGTACATCAGGGTGTCGGTAAGGCCTTGCTGAACTCGATGATTGAGTCTGGAAAACGACTAGGCGTACAAACTTCTTCCTTGAGAGTACGGCAGTGGCGCGTGCGTTTTACGAGCGTAATGGCTTCGTTTCATCTGGTCCTTCAGCATCATGGTGTGGCCTCTTGGGCTACCCTATGGAGAAATCGGTGAAATGAGCGCTTACAAGTGCTTGGGCGGGACCAATGTCCGCTGGCCTTCCAGCGTGAGCAGGCTTTGCTGGGTCTGACTATACTGACTATCGTTACATCTCTTTCTACCGATCATATCGCAGCAGTTGCTCCAGAGGACGCCGTGCGGTGTGAGTAGAACGCTGCTCTAGCACACAGAACTGGAGCTACGCAGACTTGATGTCTGTAGTCAGTCCGCCGCGTGTTCAGGCGCGCTGTACTCAGACAAATTCATTAAAGAGGGAAACGGGATGATTAAGCCGGAGTTGCCCGCCAATGAAGCCGAAAGGCTGCATGCCTTAAGAACGCTCGAAATTCTTGATACGTCCCACGAAGAACGATTCGATCGAGTCACTCGAATGGCCAGGCGTATGTTTGGCGTTGAAATTTCACTGGTTAGCCTGGTTGATGAGGAAAGGCAGTGGTTCAAGTCGAAGCAAGGGCTGGAAGTATCTGAGACGCCGAAGGAAATATCATTTTGTGGCCACGCCATTAATCAGGATGGTTTGTTCATTATTCCAAATGCGATTGAGGATGAGCGATTTTCTAATAACCCTCTGGTCACCGATGCACCAAACATTCGGTTTTATGCAGGATATCCGCTGAAGTTAAGGCAGGGCATAAACCTGGGGACATTATGCCTTATCGACTCAAAGCCAAAGCATTTGAGCGAAGAGGATAAAGAGTTATTACGTGACCTTGGAGCGATGATTGAGCAAGAGATCAGATCAATCCAGATGGCAACACTGGATGAACTGACCTTGATATCGAATCGAAGGGGATTTCTGACACTGGCTGAACATAGCCAGAAAGTTTGTCGACGCAAGAAAACGTCGATGTCGGTGGTTCTGTTCGATCTCAATAAGTTTAAAGCGATCAATGATAACTACGGGCATCATGAAGGTGACTTTGCCTTAAGGCAGTTCGCCGAGGTAATGGGTAGTGTATTCCGTGAGAGCGATGTGATTGGTAGGCTCGGCGGGGATGAGTTCGTGGTGATGCTTAGTGATTGTACTAATGATGGCGTGACAATCATTCTGGACAGATTTAAAGAAGAAATGGACATGATGAATAAAGCGATTCGCAAGCCTTATCGCATCGAATACAGCTCCGGTGTTGCGACCTTTTCACATGACGCAGAGCACTCTTTAGAAGAGATGATTGCGCTGGCTGATGCAGCGATGTATGAAACAAAGAATGACCGGGAGCGCTAGAGGCGAGGCGTTGCCATGCAAATAACGGAAAAGGTCGTATGAGCACACCTACGCCGCCGCCCTACCCAATCGGCACCCCCGGCACCCCCTGGCGCGACTCGGAACGCGCTACGTGGCTATCGAAACAGACCCGTCAACGCAGCTACGAATCCGAGGTGGTCAGCGTCATCGAGCGCATGAGTCCTCGCTTCGAGGTGGAAGAGTACGGCCGTCTCAACTACGATCACGAGACTTATCCGCTGATGGCGATCCGGAGCCGTGACTGGCGTGATGACCTTCCGGTCATGCTCATCACCGGCGGCGTACACGGCTATGAAACCAGCGGTGTGCATGGCGCGCTGCAGTTCATCGATCGGCATGCGGAAGGCTACTGTGGTCGCATCAACCTGCTCGTAGCCCCCTGCGTCAGCCCCTGGGCCTACGAGCGCATCCATCGCTGGAACCCGAATGCCATCGACCCGAACCGTTCGTTTCGGGCAGGACTTTCTCCGGAGGAGTCAGCTGAAGAGTCCGCAGCGCTCATGCGACTGGTGGCGCCCCTACGCGAACGAGTTCTGATGCATATCGACCTGCACGAAACCACTGATACTGACGAAACCGAATTTCGCCCCGCCCTGGCTGCCCGTGACGGTAAACCCTTCGAACCCGGTAGCATTCCCGATGGCTTTTATCTGGTGGGTGATAGCGAGAACCCTCAGCCAGCATTCCAGCAGGCGATAATCGAGGCCGTGGAGCAGGTGACTCATATCGCGCCGGCTGATAATAACGGTGAAATTATCGGCTTACCTGAAGTGGCGCGAGGCGTCATCCTGTATCCGCTCAAGCAGTTGGGCCTCTGCGCCAGTATCACCAGCGCTCCCTTTAGGACCACCACCGAGGTCTATCCAGACAGTCCTTCAGCGACGCCCGAGCAATGCAATACCGCGCAAGCCATCGCGGTATGTGCGGCTATCGATTATGCGTTGGCGCACCAATAGGAAAGGCGTAGAGTTCTGCAGTCACAACGCGGAGTACAGTCGGGCAAACGTAATCAAATGCCCTGAGCCTGCTGTGGCTCTCAGATGCAGCGCAAACCCTTCGAATGGGGAAACGAAATGTCTTCACTTCGGCTGGCGATCACCACGCTTGTGGCAATGCTGGCCTTTGCTGGTAACTCGCTGCTTTGCCGGCTGGCTTTGGCCGATGGCTTGATTGACGCTGCGACCTTCACATTGGTGCGTTTGATTTCGGGTGCAGTCATGCTGGTCGCCTTGGTAAGCTGGAAGCGACGGTCCCTCACCGTAGGTGGGAGCTGGTCGTCAGCATCCGCCCTATTCGTCTATGCGGCGAGTTTTTCCTTCGCATATGTGAGCCTGTCAGCAGCAACAGGGGCCTTGCTACTATTCGGCGCGGTGCAAGCCACCATGATCGGCTACGGACTCTGGCTGGGTGAAAAACTGACATCACGACAAGTCATGGGCGCACTGCTGGCCGTCGCGGGACTGTTGATTTTAATGCTCCCGGGACTTCAGGCGCCGCCCCTGTTGGGCTCCATCCTCATGCTCATGGCCGGCATTGCCTGGGGTGTATATTCCCTGCGCGGTCGGGGGACGGGGAATCCTACATTCATAACAATGGGCAACTTTGTCCGCGCGGTGCCAATGGCCGCTGTGTTGAGTGTACTGTTCATTCAGGATATCGAGGCTGATTGGTCAGGTATCGGGTTCGCCATCGCGTCAGGCGCCCTGGCCTCTGGTGCCGGATACGCGATCTGGTATGCCGTTTTGCCCCACCTGAGAGCGGTCACAGCAGCCACAGTTCAGTTGTCCGTTCCAGTACTGGCTGCTATCGGTGGCGTGGTTTTCCTGGCTGAGCCAATTACGGTGAGGTTGGGCCTTGCATCGATTACCATATTGGGCGGGGTGGCCATGGTCATCTTGAGTAAGAGCGGTAATGCACCTTCAGGGAAATAAACGATGAGTGACTTATTCGAGTTCGGTAGAACGATTTTGGAGAGCCAGCCTTTCAGCGTCCTTCTTGGTACTCAGCTTGAACTGTTCGAGCCCGGGACTGCTGTACTCACGCTCGTGATCAGAGAAGAGTTAAAGCAGCAGCATGGCTTCGTTCATGGTGGCGTTGTCAGTTACCTCGCAGACAATGCACTGACTTTTGCGGGCGGCTCGGTGTTGGGCGATTCAGTTACCTCAGAGTACAAGATCAATTACCTGCGTCCTGCGATTGGGAAGAGACTCGTCGCCAAGGCAACAGTCGTGTCTTCTGGAAGGAGCCAGGCCGTTTGCCAATGCACGGTGATTGCAGTGGGTGACGAAGGCGAACGGACGGTAGCGGTTGCTCAAGGTACCATCAACAAGGTTGAAGCGAACGCTGGAAGGTGATTTGCGAGATTGACATGACCTACGAAGAATTCAACGCGCTCTGCCGTTCTCTTCCAGCCTCAACCCACGTGGTGCAATGGGGAGGCTCCGATGTTTGGAAAGTCGGCGCAAAGGTATTCGCCATTGGTGGCTGGGATAAATCTGACCAGCCCGCCTTCAGTTTCAAGACGTCCGATCTCGACTTTCATTTTTTAAGCAGCAAGCCCGGCTTCAGACCGGCGCCGTATCTTGCCTCGCGAGGGCTGAAGTGGATACAACAGTTTGACGGGACCTGCCTTGCCGAGGGGGAGCTCGAGTATTATTTGAGGGAATCTCACCGCATCGTATCTCTGGGCTTGAGCAAGAAGTTGCAGAAAGAGCTCGGCCTCAATCAGAACTGACGGCGGGAGTCATCGTGTCACGCGTATCAGGTGAAACTGAAATGATCAGCAGGGATGAACATGACATCTTCAAAGCGCGTCTCGAGCGCCCGAAGCAAATTGGCCCCGATGCAGACTGGGGCTTTCTGGTCCTGCCCAAGAGCGCCAGCGACTGTTTGCCAAGACGAGGCCGAATTACCGTAGATGGCACACTCAACGGAGTCGCCTTTCGCGAGACGCTCGAACCCGACGGTCAGTTAAGTCATTGGCTCAAGGTGGGCACTCAGCTGCGTGAAGCCGCGGGCGCGAACTTCGGTGATTTCGTTGCTGTTGGGTTAGCGCCTCTGGAAGTGGAGCCGGACCCCGCCGTGCCTGAAGACTTCAGCAGTGCTCTTCAAGCCAACCCGGAAGCTCACCTGGTCTGGAATAGCACCACGACCCTGGCTCGCTTAGACTGGATCCACTGGATGACATCTGCGAAGCAGGGGAAGACGCGTGCGAAACGGATTGCTGAGGCATGCGACAAACTCGCCTCGGGCAAGCGCAGAGTCTGTTGCTTCGATCCTTCAGGCTTCTACAGCAAGGCATTCAGCTCGCCGAAGGCGGCAGAGTAAGGCACCACATTCTGTGGCAGATATATGGTCCACAGTGTCATTGTTGGAGGCAAGATATGGACATCCGGCTCGACAACCTTGAAGGCCAGGCAATAGCCGAATTTCTACAGCAGCATATCGAAGACATGAAGGCTACATCGCCGCCAGAGAGCAAGCATGCGCTGGATATTGAGGGACTGAGGGCTTCAGAAATCACCTTCTGGACTGTCTATAGTGGTGCCGAGCTGGTCGCCTGCGGAGCTTTGAAGGAAATAGATCCATTTCACGGTGAAGTGAAATCGATGAGAGTGCATGCTTCTGCACGAGGTGCCGGTATCGGCTCAAAGCTGGTCAGGCACATGGTGGAAGTTGCGAAGAACAGAGCTTACCGCGCCCTCAGGCTGGAAACCGGCTCGATGGAATTTTTCCGACCAGCCCGAAACCTTTACCTGAAGCACGGCTTCACTTATTGCGAACCTTTTTGGCCGTATAAAGAGGATCCAAACAGTGTATTCATGGTACTGGAGCTGGAACCCTGACAAGCGTCGAGGAAATTACATGGCGCAGGCATGATACTGGAACGCGGTAGCCACTGTACCGTGCTGATTGCATGACTACCGCTGGCACCATACTCAGCATCGCAGGGAGTTCATTTGAAACACGCTGCGATATCACTACCCGAAAGCCGCGGGTCGACGATGCGCCCATCACGTGTCGGCTCCGTGCCCTTGCGAATGTTCCAGTTCATCTGATGATGACGATTGATCAGCGTAACCAGGTCATGGAATGACAAGCCATTCTGATTGCCGTCGATATGATAGGTGCCGGTAGCGCCTTCTCGGGCGAGCTGGATGAGCGCTTCCATGGTGTGTCTGACATGTGCGACAGCGGGTAGCCATGTCGTGCTGGCTTCGAGCACCCCATGTTCATTATGCATATCCCGCACATGGGTAAGCAGGTTGTCCTCATCGAAGGTGTCGAACATCTGCCAGCCCAGGCGGGCGATGAGGGTATCGGGATGCGCCTGGCACGCGGCCTGTTCACAGGCAATCTTGTATTGGCCGTAATCACTGGTCGCATCTGCGGGATGCGCTGGGGTGAAGGGGCCGGGGCTGGTCGGTTCGAAGACGCTTTCGGTGCTGGTGAACACAAATGGAATGTTCTGTTCCCGCGCCAGCCCTGCAAGTGTGCCGACCCAGCTTTCTGGGCCGGTGGCGAGATGGAAGATCGCATCGATGTTCTGGCTGATCAGCAGTGCCTGTTGCTGATCTCGGTTGCTGATATCAATACGCGTTCGATCAAAAGCGACGACCTCTACATCGTCCTCATTTAACGCTCTTTTCAGGTGCGGGGCCAAGCGGCCATTCAGGCCCGTGACGAGCGCGGTTTTCAGTGCGGGTGCTGCGGCTTTGCTCATGAAAGGCTCCTCGGGGGCAGGCTATTATGCAATTGGACGCGAGGTCGGACTGCTCGCCACTAACTAGCGGGTCAGCCCGTGAGGCTAGAACGACGATCCGGGTGTCTCCAGAAACGCCAACTCTTCATCAGTCGACTTCCGCCCCAGTACCTCGTTCCGATGTGGATAGCGCCCAAAGCGATCGATGATCTCTTTGTGGCGTTTTTCAAACTTGAAGTTAGATTCAAGCCCTGGCTGCGAGAATAGCTTCATCGCTTCCTCATGAATCATCGCAGATTCGCTATGCATGTAGGGCATATACAAAAAGCTTCGCAGGCGCGGCTCGAGTTGCTGGTCTGCCTGTTGCTGAACAGCCTGTTGGGAAAGCGCGAGCGCCAGTGGATCAGCCGCAAAGGCGTGGGGAGAGTCGCGATACAGGTTCCTCGCGAATTGGTCGAGTAGAATGATTTCGGCCAGGCGACCGAGCGCGCTGCGTTCGGCACCTTCAGCTTCCCGCCAGTGCCAGCACTCACAGCGCCGCGCCTGCTCATGCAGCTCGCCGAAGCGCTTGCGAATCTCGTCGTCGAGCTGCTTGCTCTTCTTGAACCAGTCTTTTTCGGTGAGCTCGTCGAACCAGAAGGCGAGTACGCTGATGGCTTCTTTTGGTAGGCCGTTAGCGCGTTGTGCAATCGTTTCCGAGGAGGGCTTTGTCATGCCCTATACGATAGTGATAACCGACGCCACGAGCAAGACTGCCATGGTCCAGTTGAACATCCGCCGCTTCACAGGGTCCGCCAGCAGGTTACGCAGCGAGTATCCAAAAACCAGCCACATCGCCACACAGGGATGGGCGCAGACCAGCATGATGGTGGCGATGACCCCGACCTGCAGAAACAGTGACTGATCGCCGGTTGTGAAGGCTGCTATCGCCCCGATCGAAATGATCCAGGCCTTCGGGTTGACCCACTGAAAGAGGACCGCCTGAAAGAAGGTGAGCGGTGTGCCCAGCGACACGAATTCCGCATCGGCATCAGGTCGCACTGGCGCTGCAGCGTTAGCTATTTTCCAGGCCAGAAACAACAGATAGCTTACGCCTAGAATCTTGACGCCGGTGTGAAGCCAGGCGTATTCCGAGAACAGGGCGCCAAGCCCCATGCCCACTGAAAACACAAGCACTGCCGTACCAATACAGATACCGAAGAAGTGCGGCAGTGAACGGCGGATGCCGTAGTTGAGGCCTGAGGTCATGATCATGATGTTGTTGGGGCCTGGTGTCCCCGTCATTGTTATCGCAAACAACACGATCGCCAGCAGTGTCTCCGTCATCGGATCAATCGACCCAAAACGGCTTGGACAATTCGTGCTTCCGCGCCAGCGCGTCGATACCGATGTCATTGAGCAGGTGCTCAGGCAACCTGGCCAGCTCTCTCCGGCTACGCTGAGTCTGGACCCAGTGACGAAGGGTAGTGAAGTGTGGAATCAAGCGTCGTATACGTGGCATGTCTGGATCTCCTCTGTTAGTGAACCGTAGATCAAGGATAGACCTGTCAATTGATTCGTAACAGATGTAGAGTAACAATATTGTGACCGGTACAGATTGTTAAGCGTGTAAACTGTGCTGGTCATCTCCTGACCATCTGTATCGGTCGAATGTTTAACTGTACCGGTATGCACGTGCCACGGTGAATCTGTTATGGAATCCAACCTCTACTCGAAGATTGCTGAACACGTTCGCGACCAGATTCGCCACGGCCTTTTCGACGTTGGAGACAAGTTGCCCTCGGTGCGAGTGCTTGCGAAACAGCAGCAAGTCAGCATTGCCACCGTCAACAGCGCCTATACCCTGCTCGAGAGCCGTGGCCTCATCGAATCGCGACCGAAGTCTGGCTATTACGTACTGCGAGCCACTGAAGACAAGCTCAAGCAACCGACACAGATTCGCAGCCTGCCGAAGCCACGCCCGGCCAACATCTCCCAACTCATCATGCAGGTTCAGCGAGATGCGGCCGCCCGTAACGGTCTGACCATGAGTTCGGCCATACCCAACCTCGATTTTCCAATCGTGGGACTGCTGAAAAAGACCTACACGAGAATCGCCCGTCAACGCGGCTATCTGGGCAACGGCTATGATGCCCCGGAAGGCCTGCCGGCTTTCAGGCAACAGATCGCACGGCGCGCCATCGACGCAGGTGTGTTCGTTTCGCCAGATGAGATCATTACCACCGCAGGTTGTCAGAACGCCATGGCCCTGTGCCTGCAGGTGCTGACCAAGCCTGGTGATATTGTGGCGGTCGAATCACCCGCGTATTACGGCCTGCTGCAGCTCATTCAGGCTTATGGCCTGCGTGCGATGGAGATTCCGTCTCATCCGCAGACTGGCATGAGTCTGGAAGCGTTGAAGCTCGCCTTGCATGAGTGGCCGGTGAAGGCCGTCATGACCGTGGGCACCTTTTCCAATCCGATGGGCACGCTCATGCCGGATGAGCATAAGCGGGAGCTGGTAGGGCTGCTGGAGCGACATGATGTCGCGCTGGTGGAGGATGATATTTACGGTGAGCTGCAGTTTGGCGAGATTCGGCCTAAAGCCATCAAAGCATATGACACTGGTGGGCGCGTGCTCTTGTGCTCATCCCTATCGAAGACTGTTGATCCACAGCTGCGCCTTGGGTGGGTCATGCCAGGCCGCTATCTCGATCAGATCACCCATCAGAAGTTCGTCAATTCAATTGCGAGCCCCTCGTTACCGCAACTGGTGATGACGGAGGTTCTCTCGCAGGGCGCGTTCGACAAGCATCTCCGGCTGGCGCGGGAAACCTACCGCCACCGCTTCGATCGACTGACAGAGCTGGTGAACGAACACTTCCCGCCAGCGACGAGAATGTCCAAGCCGCAGGGCGGGCTCGTGGCCTGGCTGGAGCTACCGAAGATCATCGACGCCACCGCGCTCTACCATAAAGCGCATGATCACGGCATTCTCTTCGCGCCTGGAGAAATGTTCTCGGTATCAGGACACTACAGAAACTGCATGCGCCTGAGCTATGCACAGGGCTGGAGCCGCGAACGGGAACATGCCATCGCGCTGCTCGGTCACTGGGTCAGTGAGCTGGCTCGTAGTCCCAGTCATTCTGCTGCCTAAGCTCCAGCGAGTCTTCGATTTCCTGGAGACGGTAGGGGCGCAGCGGCCGAAAGGCGAACTCGGCGTAGATCACCGCGCTTTTCTGTGACTGACTGATGAACAGCTCCTGCCCCAGTACGGTCACCTCACCCTTGCGCAATACGAAGGGCGTGCTGGTGACGAAGGAAGACTGACGCTCACCCGTAGAACGTAAATGCGGGTCCACCTGACGGGTGATGCCTGTGATGATGTAGCGCCCCGGTGGAATGGAGGTGATGAGCTGATAGCTGTCGGCGTTCAGGTCGACGATGATCGGTTCGGCCAGCTTCTGCCAATCGTTCATCGACAGGGAATACTCCGTGAGTTCCAGCTCGTAGCGACCGCCCCAGCCACTGAACGATTCGTTGGCGCTGACGAGTGGCAGTACCAGGACGCTCTTCGTACGGTCTCGCTCGGGCAAGCTGCTACAGGCACCAAGCAAGACGATAGCCACTGCCAGCAGGGCGCTGAGGTATGAAGGCATGGTGGTTCAGTCCGAGTCGGGTACGAGGGTCAGCTTGCCCTGCAGCACCTGGATCTGCATCGCTTTCAGACTGGTGAGCCGGCCCGCCACAGAGTCCGGATCGAGCCGATAGACCGGCACCTGTTCGAGATACTGGGTTACCACGGCCATGATCTGTCTGGTTACGGGCTTGAGATCCTGCTTGATGAACGGCAACTGCAGATTGGCGTCGTTCAGTGCAAAGCGTCGGACGTAAATAGCCTTCTCCTCGTTATCGAACACTGGTGTGCCTTCGATATCCAATACGAAGTCTGCCGGAATGCTGGCGAGCAGCGCGTTCACCGATGCCGTGCCACCAAGCTTGAGACGAATGACCTCACGGCCTTCCGGTCCTATATCGACATCAGCTTCATTGACCTTGAGCCCAAGTGGCGAGCCGGATTTCAGCTGTTGGCGATCAAACTCCTGAAGGGTTTCAAGCAGATACCCCTTGAGCTCGTCTTCGCCGATGGTGTAAGGGCTTATTGAAGCGCAACTCGTAAGTAGTGCTGCCAATGAGATCAGAACGGTGCGGAACATGACAGGAATCATAAAATAAACTGGCCTTTTTGGCAGACGGTAATATTGTCTTAACATGATTTCTTTTTAGTGTTATCTAAGTTAGTGTTTCCATGCAAAACTTCGATGGAGTTGCAGCGTATGTCGCCGATGTTACCATGGGTACTGAAGATTACCCCTTCGGGCATGCCCCAATGCTGGATAGATGTCTACGCGGCCGTGAATGAGATCACGACTGACAGGGTACTCTACAGCTTTGGCGAAATCTGCTCCACCCTGCATGGCGGCATCAATCGTCTTGGCATACAGTCCACGCTCGAAATTCCGCAGATTCTTGTCGGGCGTAGTAACCCCAAGGTCATGCCGACTACCCCGTCCCTGCACAACAAGCATCTGTTCGCCCGCGATGGCTATCGTTGCATGTATTGTGGCGATGCCTTTCCACAGCATCTCCTGAGTCGGGATCATATCATTCCACTCAGCCGTGGCGGGCGCGATATATGGACCAACGTGGTGGCGGCCTGCAAGCGCTGTAATAACTACAAGGGCAACAAGATGCTCGAGGAGTGCAGTCTGGAACTGCTCGCCGTGCCTTACCGTCCGAACCGTCATGAATACCTTTATCTGTCCAACCGCAGGGTACTGGCCGATCAGATGGAGTTTCTGAAAAAGGGCTTTCGTAATCTGGTCGCCTGAGATCTGGTGATTCGGCGAGCGAAGGCAGGTTTGCTTCACCACATTTGAGGTCGAGTTGTTTTCCACCACATTACCTTCGTCGCTTCACTGCAGTCGTCAGCGGCTGTTCATCACGCTATCCATTCTGCTGGCTCTGTTCATGTCGGGCTGCGACGACACGCGTCGTGACCTGTATGACTATGCAATCGATTACGAGAGAGGTCGTGGTGGGCTGGTGGTGGATGAGGTCGATGTCGCTGGACTCCGCATCAGTTTCCTCAGATCCGAGCGCTTCAATCCGCCGCGCCGCTCTATTGATATCGACGAGCAGTCATCAGCGCTTGATCGTGAAAACGAGGACATGCGAGACAAGACACCGCGTGAGGTCATCGTCCTGCTTCATGGCTTTGGTGGAGACAAGGACAACTGGGTCAGGTTGGCGGCCGAACTTGGCAGCCATTACACGCTGATTATTCCCGATTTGCCCGGACACGGCGACTCCAGCAAGGATCTCGCGCTGGATTATGACCTGCCGCAGCAGGTCATCCGGCTTCGGAACTTCCTGCGCACGCTCGGCCTTACGGAGTTCCACCTCGCAGGCAACTCCATGGGTGGTGCGATTGCCTCGCTCTACGCTGCCCAATATCCCGATCAGATCGAAACCCTCACCCTGTTCAATCCTGCCGGCATCTACGATGTCGAGAGTGATTTCATCAAGGGGCTGGGTGAAGGGAACAATGCGCTGATCATTGGTTCACCAGACGAGTTCGATGAGCTCATCGGCTACGCCATGGCTGATCCGCCGTTCATACCCTGGCCTCTGAAATCGGTCATGGCAGAGCGCGCCGCGGCCCAGCAGGACGTGCTCGAGAAAATCTATACCGATCTTTCGCCAGAGGAGCCGGACTACGAATTCAGAGATATCATCCGTAAGATTCGTTCGCCTACGCTTGTATTGTGGGGCGCGCTCGACCGGGTGATTGCGCAGGGTAACGCCGAGGCCTTCACGCTGTTGATCCCGAACGCTCGCAAGTTCATTTTTGAAGATGCCGGTCACATGCCGATGCTGGAGCGACCTGGCAAATCCGCTGAGCTCATGCACGGATTCATCCTCAATCAGGCGCGTGTGGCACCGGCGCCTGCGCCTTGAAAGGCAGGTAGCTGCACGCTTCTTGAAAATAAGCCTCTACCTGAGGCTTTTCCCGCCCCAGAAATTCACGGATTGCTGCTTCGAATACGGGTTCTGCAATGATGTGATTCGAGTAAGTGTAGGTCGGCCGGAAGCCCCTCTGTAGCTTGTGCTCGCCCTGAACACCGGGGTCGAAACGTTGCAATCCCTCTCTGATGCAATAGTCGATGCCTTGATAGTAGCAGGTCTCGAAATGCAGAAAATCGAAGTCGGCCTTGCAGCCCCAGTAGCGCCCGTACAAGGTATCCTTGCCCCTGAAATTGAGAGCGCCGGCGATATACTCGCCGTGTCGTTTCGCCATCACCAGCACCAGGGTCTCGGGCATCGTGTTTGAGAGCGCGCTGAAGAACTCGCGGTCAAGGTAGCCGCCGTGGCCACTGCGTCGGGCATAGGTAATCTGGTAGAACAGGTAGTAGTCATCCCAGATGGCCTCAGTGATGTCGTGGCCACTGAGCACCTCGAATTCGATTTCTGCCGCACGGACTTTTTCGCGCTCCTTACGCAGGTTCTTTCGCTTGCGCGAACTGAACTCCGCCAGGAATGCCTCGAAGCTGGCGTAGCCTTCGTTGCGCCATTGAAAATGCACCGCACACCTTTGCATCGTGTTTTTGCCTACTTCATCCGATATCGCTTTTGCGGGGAATAACAGGTGCCAGGAAGAAAAATGCTGCGCCATCGCTGCGGACCTGATCGTGTCCACCATCTCATCGAGAATAGTGGTTTCATCCTCACCTGCGGCTACACAAATTCGTGGCCCTGTCACCGGTGTAAACGGAATCGCTGTCACGAGCTTGGGATAGTATTCCCTGCCATATCGATGGAAGGCGTCTGCCCACGCCCAGTCAAACACGTATTCGCCATAACTGTGGGTCTTCAGATAAGACGGCGCAAGGGCAACGAGACGCTCGTTGCGATACACCAGAATGTGCTGAGCCGCCCAGCCGCTATCCTCGCCAACCGCGCCAGTGTCTTCTAGCGCCTTTAGAAAGGCATACTGGATGAAGGGGTAGTCCGGCCCGACGATCGCCTGCCAGTCGGCTTTGTCGATATCGGCGATACCGGAGGAAAAAACTGTTCGGTACATGGCGCAGAAGGCTCAGGTGATACAGGTAAAGGCGGATTGCGGGCGCAGCTGGGGAACGGTACCCTATGCCGCTTTCGCCAAGCAGCTCGGCTCAGCTACTCTTGATCTTACCTTGTGTAGTCAGTTGCGGCATCATTCTCGGGTTACAGTCATGCAAAACACGCTCGTCATCAAGCTGTTGGTTGTCTGCGTCGGTAACATCTGCAGAAGCCCCATGGCCGCTGCGCTATTCGAAAAGGCGAGCGATCAGGAAGTAAAGTTTGAAGCCCGTTCCTGTGGCATCGCTGCGCTGGTTGGACGCCCTGCCGATCCGCACTCGGTTACCTTGTGTCGTGAGCTCGGCTCGGACATTACTGACCATGTCTCCAGACAGATCAGCAACGAAGACCTCGCCTGGGCGGACGTCGTTTTCGTGATGGACACGGAGCAGCAGTTCTATATTGAGAAGAATTATCCTGAAGCGGCCGACAAGACCTTCAGGTTGGGTGAGCTCGATGATGTCGAGATCGAGGATCCGTATACTGAAGAAATCGAAGCCTTCCAGATTGCCCTTGATGCCATTCGTCGAGGCATCAAAAGCTGGCGCAGGAAGATCATTGCGGGCTAATCAGGCGCGATAAGGCATACAAAAAAAGGGCCGAAGCCCTTTTTAGTTACCAGATGTCTCGGATCGAGAATCAGGCAGCTTTTTTCTTCTTCAGCGACGCACCAGCAATGCCGGCGAGGCCCAGAACGAGCAGTGAAGCTGTTGCTGGCAGTGGCACCGGGGTGTCAACTCCCGAAGTAGTAACCGTCGCATCACCAGAGAAGCCGTAGTTATCGGTGTTGCCGCCGACCACACTCATTTGCATGAGGTAATTGCCCGCGCTGAGATTACCAGTCGTGAAGCTCGCTCGGCCGGTGTCAGTGAACATCGACGTTGCGACTGTCATCTCACCCTGTGTGAGAGTGTACTGAACAGCTTGGCTATTGGCGCCGGTGCCAGGGTTCCAGCTGAATTCCCAGGTGGAGTTGAGGATTTCAGACAGCACGTTAACTTCAAACGAACCTGGGATGTTGTCGCCAGTGAAGACGTACAGGCCTGTCTTGGTGATATCGAGTGATGAGTCATCGATGTCGATAGACGCTGCAGACGCTTGTGCGCTTGCAATGCCGATAGCCGCAGCAAGTGCGACCTTTGCAATACTATGCATAATGGGAGTCCCTTTTAAGCGGATTGAATAGTCCGAACCATGACACAACAAGCCGTCCGGCAGCATCGCGAGACGACAGCGAGCGTCCAAGCCAGTGGGTGTGGCTCACTGTTGCGCGATGTTGGCCTCACAGAGGCCAGGGTGCCGTACCTTCAGGGTGGAAGGTCACGATTCGTTATGAAAGGGAATTTCTGGCTAGCTGGTAGGCTGCCTACAACAGACTCTTTCTGTGCGTAGACTACGACGATTCCTTCTGTCCGTAATAGTAGCCGTACGTATTACGGGTTTGTTCGCACTTGTTCAAAACCGTGCCCAGCAAGGGATTGCTGCCAATCGACTCCACAGCGTCCTCAATCTCTTCACGTGTGTTTCTGCCGTCTTCGATGACCATTAGCGAGCAGTCGATGTAGGGCAGGAACACCAATACGTCATCCGATACCAGGATCGGTGGCAGATCGAAAATCACGTATCTCGCCTGATAGCGGTATTTCAGTTCCTGAACCAGGTCAGCCACCCGTGAACTGGAGATTTCCTCAGAGGAGTTGAGTATCGGCTTGGTGCCCGGCAGCAATACCAGTCGTTCCAGATTCGGGTGAATCAGGATGTCCTCGATTTGCGCGCTGCCAGTGATGTAATCGTGAATACCTATTTCAGGAGCCAGACCGAAGTACTTCGCGACCGTAGGTTTGCGCAGGTCCATATCCACCAGCAGTACAGTCTGACTGGATTGCATCGCAATGCTCATTGCCAGATTGCAGGCTGTCAGTGATTTTCCAGCTTCTGGCGTAGGCGCCGTGATGCCAAGCGTCGTCCACTTGTTCCGGCGCATCTGCTGCAGCACCTTGGCGCGGAGGATGTGGTAGGGCGCCGACATTGGGTCACTCTTGTTGTGGGCCACGAGGCGGTTTTTAGCCAGTCTACCCTCGTCAAGGTCTACACAGCGGGTGCGGGTATATTCAATAACGCCGGGCTCATAGCGTTCGTCGATGTCCATCGGCACATGCTGGCGCCTGGGCGCATTCTGTTGTTCACGCAAGCGCGTGATGATGTTGTCGAATTTTTCCATTGATCAGAACCGGCTGGCGACTTTCAGGAGCAGAAGATCGATTGGCATGAACAGCAGATGCACGGCTAGCAGGGTCACAGCCACCAGTGCAGCTGTCGCCGCCAGGCTGTAACCAATTGCCCGCCGCCCGGCGTCGAACTCCGCTTCTGTTTTTATGTAAGGAATTTCGATAAGCGGCTTGGCCTTCGTGATGTCTTTGATGGCCTCAGAGCCGCGGACACTGCGATCACGGAAACCAATGAGCAGAACGATACCGATTGGCAATCCGATCGCCAGCACACTCCCCATTGCAAAAACCTTGGGTCGGTCGGGCCTCTCTGCTGACGTGGGCATCATTGGCGGCTCGAGTATGGAGAAGCGCTCAGCCTTGCGGCCCTGCTCAAGACTCTCCGACATGCCAGCTTCCATGGTCTTGCCCCGGATCAGGTTGTACTGTTCCACTTTTGCTACGTAATCACGATTAAGGGCGGCGAGTCCACGCTCTACCTGGGGAATGGCAATAATTCGCTGCTGAAGATCCTCAATTTTCTCTTCTTCGGCAACCTTGTCTCGGCGCAGCGCCTTGATCTGCGCATCGATCTCTGCAAGCTGTCCCCGGATCGTCATCTCTTCAGGCGACAGACGCTTGCTCTCCGCCGCCGGCTCACGGCTTTCCAATGACTCGATCTGTGCTCGCAGCTCAACGAGATCCGGATGCTGTTCCTTGTATTTGAGTGAGAGCCGTCTGTAGTCGTTGCGTAGTCCGTCGAGGTTATTCTGGAGTTCGGAGCTGCCGCCGGTCAGCTGACTACGCAGCAGGGTCAGCTGAGTTGTCAACAGCTCCGCTTGACTTACTGCCGAGCTGATGCCGCGCTCGATGGCGTCTGCCTTGCGACGCGACTGATCAAGCATGTCGACGTACAGGCTCAGGTGTTCAGGCAGGGTGTCTTTGTTCTCGAGCTTGAATTCAGCCACAGCCAGCTCTGTTGCGTCGAGCTGGCGCTTTACTTTCTGAGCCTCGCCCTCAAGAAATTCGGTAGTTTCGGAGGCGCGTTCGGTACGTGCCTTCACGTTCTCGCTCAGGAACAGAGTGACGAGGTCGTTGGCAACACTTTGGGCAATGGCCGGACTTTTTGAGTCGAAAGAAACCGAAAATGCGATTGCAGTTTCATTCGCTCGCCGGCCGCCAGCCTGCGACTCGATCACATTGATGCTGATGTTCTCGCGCACCTTATCGAGCAGCTCGTTGAGTTCTGCGGGGCTGCCTGACTTGTCGAAGTAGGTATAGCTGTCGATGATGTCCATCAGCTTCTCGCGCGTCATCACTCGCTGCTTGATGACGTCGATACGCTCACTGGCAAGACTGGTTATGGTCGATCGCACCAGGTCGGTTGGAATCTGTTGAGTTTCGACGAGCACAGTGCCGGTAGAACGGTAGATTGGGGGCAGAGCAATGGTGACTACACTGACCAGGGCCAGGAGAACGACTATGCCAAGCGCCAGTGCTATCTTATGACGTCGGAACGCGGGTGCGAAATTGGATGGCCCGCTACGGGATTCCTCATCAAGGTCGTACAAATCGAACAGCCTCAGAGATGCGTTTTGACGGGCTCGTGACCCATTGGTAAATCGGGGGCGAGTATACCGAAAAAAAGGGCCGAAGCCCTTTCATTTTGTTACCGGATGACTCAGATTGAGACTTCAGGCGGCTTTTTTCTTCTTCTTCATCGAGACACCAGCGTAGCCGGCGATACCCGAGATGAAGAGCCAGGCTGCTGCAGGCAGTGGCACAGGGTTGACGTCGTCGCCCAGTGTTGAGAGTGCCGCTGCGCCAGAGAAGCCATATTCATCATACTGACCGCCGACGACCGTCATGCTCATGATGTAGTTGCCAGCGCTCAGACCAGCTGTGGTGAACATTGAAGTGCCGTTGCCGGTGAATTCCGCTGTGGCGACTGCTGAGCCATTCTGCTCGAGGGTGAACTGGACGGCTTCGGAATCCAGGCCAAGGCGTGGATCCCAGCTGAAGCTCCAGGTAGATTCGATAACGTCACGTGCGAAGTTGACGCCGAAGGTGCCTGGTATGCTGTCGCCAGTAAATTTGTAAGTGCCTGACTGATTGATGTTCAGAGGTGAAACATCGGTATCGGTCGTGCTGATTATCGACAAGGCGGACGCTTGCGCGCTCGCCATGCCGATAGCCGCCACAAGCGCGACCTTTGCAAAAGTATGCATATTGAGATTCCCTTTCTTCTTGAGGTTGATAGCCCGTCTCCATGGCGATACACACTTTCCAGCAACATCCCGCCAGGAAACGACAGCGGGCCTCCGTCAATGCGGATTTGTCCACTATCTCGGAACGCTAGCATAGCTGCTGGCCGTTTTCAGCAGATATGTATCTAAGCTGTTACTTTTTGTTAAGTTTCTTTGCGGCGGCTCTCATCCTGAAGATTCTTCTCATCCTTTTGGCTCATGCAACGCTAAATCGCATACCCATTCCTGCACTCAATTGATATCATAGCGCCCCGGTGGGGTTGTCACCGGATGACACACTGTTACCTCAGGCCGCAAGTGCCTTTCACCCAATGGAGACGCTTGTCTCATGACACTGCAGCACATTTCTGGCAAGTCCGCCCAGGACGCCATGTCTGCATCTGAACCGCTTTCTGTCGTCATTCCGGCCCACAATGAGGCTGCCGTCATCGGGCGTTGCCTGTCGTCCCTGCTCAGCAGCTATGAAGCTGGAGACGCTACGGCTGATGCCGGTCTCCAGGTCGTAGTGGTTTGCAATGGTTGCAGGGACGATACGGCCGCCATCGCCCGTAGCTTTCAGGGCCGTTTCCACCAGCTGCTGGTAGTTGAAACCGGAACTGCTTCCAAATCTGTTGCGTTGAATCTTGGCGACGAGCATGCCGATCATTTTCCTCGTGTGTATCTGGATGCCGATATCGTGACGAGCTTCGCGGCGCTCAGGTCGGCTGCGAAAGCGCTCGAAGCCAGTGAGGCTCTGCTGTGCGTTGCACCCGAAATGCGGGTGGATACCAGTCAGTCGTCTCTCAGCGTGCGTGCCTTTTACTCAGTTTGGCTCCGGCTCCCTTATTTCACCGACGGACGGATGGTTGGGTCCGGTGTTTACATCCTGTCCCGACATGGGCGAGAGCGCTTCGATCGATTTCCCGACATTATTTCCGATGATGGTTTCGTCAGATCCCGTTTCGAGAAACATGAGCGGCAGACGATACCTGGATCTTCCTTCACCGTGCAGGCGCCGGCAAATCTGCCAAGTCTGATTAATATCAAGACCAGAGTGCGAACTGGGAATATGGAGCTGGAATGCCGGTATCCAGGGGCCTCGATCGGTGGGGAAACGACCGGCGGTGCTTTGGCGTCGCTCGTGCGGGCACGCCCCCACCTTTTGCCCGCTGTTCTGCTCTACGTCATGGTTCAGAGGCTGACGCTGCGGCGCGCCCGAGCCAGAGTAGCTGCCGGGGAGTTTTCGCACTGGGAGCGCGACGATAGTTCACGGCAGCGGCCCGCAACGCGCCCGCTGCGGGTTTTGTTGATTGCTTCATCGGGTGGACACTGGAAACAGATACGACGCCTGCAACCTGCGTTCGAAAGCGAGCAGCTGTATTTTGCCTGCACTGATGCGAGCTACGAAGAGACTGTAGGTGGCCGCCCCTTCTTCAGTGTGCCGGAAGGTTCGCTGGCCAGTAAGACCCAGCTTGTGCTGCAAGCGTTATCGGTGCTTCGCGTGTTACTCGTGGTGCGGCCTCAATTGGTGGTTACCACCGGCGCCGCACCGGGTTTTTTCGCGCTGTTCTTCGCCCGCGTGCTGCTGCATCCGATCTCGCGCCTGTTTGGTCGTCGACCGGTTAAAACGGTCTGGGTGGACAGCATCGCGAATGTTGATGAGCTTTCCGTCAGCGGCCGTCAGGTAGCACGTTATGCCGATGTGCATCTCACGCAATGGCCGCACCTGGCTGACAGCGTGGCGCCTGGCAAACCAGGATTTAGTGGAGCCGTATTGTGACTGGTGCCGACGTGTTCGTTACCGTAGGGTCGCAATTGCCCTTCGAACGTCTCATTCTCGCTGTCGATCAGTGGGCAGCCGAGCATCCCGACCACAGTGTCTTCGCTCAGATTGGCGACACTGTTTACCAGCCGCAGTACATGGCGTTCGCCCGTAACCTCAGGCCTGGTGACTACTCAGTGTATTTCGATCGGGCTCAGGTTGTGGTGAGTCACGTTGGGATGGGCACCATCATTTCGGCCCTCGAAGTCGGTAAGCGGCTGGTGCTTTTGCCGCGTCTCGCGAGCCTGGGCGAGCATCGCTCGGATCATCAGCTCGGTAGTGCGCGAAAATTCCGCGACCGAACGAACATCACTGTGGTTGATGACGTTGACGCACTGAAACGGGCGGTAAGCTCGGCGCTGCAGGCCGACGGCCTCGATTTCGCCAGTGGCGCACCACCTCAGGCGTCGGTTCAATTGCTCGAGACCATGCGTCAGCTGGTCGCACAGACAAAGGCGGGATGCCCGTGACAGATCAAACTTCCTCCTCGATAGATGCCGGTGACATGGCGGCAGAAACCGTTTCCCCAGGTAGTTCGGTAGACAGGATGCTGGCACTGTGTGTTCTGCTCGTGCTGGGCGCTTTCGCGGCGTCTCTCATGAACCTTGTACAGGTCTGGATGGATTCCGAAGAGTATGGTCACGGTGTGATCGTGCCAATCATCTCGCTATATATGTACTGGCTCAATCGGGAGAAAATTTCTGGGCAGACCGTTCAGCCATCCTGGCTGGCTTTGCCGCTCGCGGTGGCCGGTGGCCTGCTTCATCTGCTCGGCGTGATGGCCGATGTCGATGTTGCAGCTTACTATGGCTTGCTGCTCTCCTTGGCTGCATTGCCGATGGCGGCTGGCGGCTGGCGGTTGCTGAACCAGGCTTGGTACCCGCTCCTGCTGGTTCTTTTCGTCATTCCGCTGCCCTACCTGTTGAGTACACTGTTGACGGCGCGAATGCAGCTGGTCAGCTCGGATATTGGCGTCGCATTCATCCGCTTGTTCGGTCTTCCAGTCATGCAAGACGGCAACGTGCTGTATATGGGTGACTTCAGCATGCTGGTGGAGGAGGCGTGTTCAGGGCTTCGTTACATGTATCCGCTTGTGAGCATCGCGCTTATCGTTGCCTACTTCTATCGTGGTCCGGTATGGCAGAAGCTTCTGATTGTACTGTCCACCATACCGATCACCATAGGTATGAACAGTTTACGCATCGCAGTGACGGGCCTGATCATTCGTTACTGGGGTTCACAGGCGGCTGAAGGCTTTCTCCACAGCTTTGAAGGCTGGATTGTCTTTATGCTGGCCTTCGCCTTGCTGATGCTGGAGATCTGGGTGCTCACCCGGCTGTTCCCGAATGGGCAGAGTTTTACGCAGCGTCTGGAGATCGTCACGCCGCAGCAGCTTGCTCCGGTTCATGTGAGCCGTAGCCCTGTGGCGCGTCTGATGCTGACGACTGCGGTGATTGTTGCCGCTGGTATTAGCGCTCATGTGTACAGCTTTGTGGCGACAGACACCATTCCAGAGCGCGAGCGCTTCGAGCAACTCCCATTCGTCATAGACGGGCGCGAGGTCTTTCCTGACCGACTCTCGTCCGACGTGCTCAGTGTGCTGCGACCACATGATTACTTCATCGGCGACTATAAGCGGATGCAGGTGCAGAGCCCTGGGGAGCTCACAGGCGCCGAGCAGACGCCTTTGGCATCTGCCATTCCGATAAGTCTCTATCTCGTCTACTACGAGGCTCAGAAAGAGGGCAGTGTCCTACATTCGCCGCGCGCTTGTTTGCCCGGTGGCGGCTGGGAGCAGCGGGACGGGGGCACGGTTGCGCTTGAGGCGCTCGGCGGTGAGGGCGATGCCAATCGCGTCATTATCAGCCGGAACGGTCGTCGCATGCTGGTGTATTACTGGATTCATCAGCAGGGTGTGAATTACGCCGATGAGTTTGTTGCCCGGGCTTCGCTGCTCTGGCAGTCGCTCACCCAGGGCAGAACTGATGGCGGTCTGGTTCGCGTCATTGTTCCGCTTCCGGATGAAACAGTGCCTGCTGCAGAACGCAAGGTCGCCGAGGAGACTGCTGAAGAAGCATTACGCAGCTTTGTCAAAGCGCTCATTCCTTCCCTGCCACGGTTTATGCCGAGTTGAGGGGAGACCTAGAATTCTCAGGCTGTGAGCCAAGTGCAATTTTTTGTAACGCCACGCTCTATAATCGTGGTCGAAGTCAGTTATCACCCAGTTGGTCGTTAGTATGTGGTCAGTCATGAATTCCAGAACGCTGTTCAGATCCACGGTCTTGGCTTGTCTATACACCGGTCTCGTAGCCTGTAGCTCGCCCGAGGAAAAGTCGCGTGCGTTCCTTGAGAAAGGTGAATCGCATCTGGCGAGTGGGGATCTGTCCGCAGCGAGTGTTGAATACCGCAATGCACTGGAATATGACAAGAGCAATACTGATGCCCTGTTCGGCATTGCCAAAGTGCTGGAGGCTCAGGCCAAGTGGCCGGAACTTTACCGGACGCTGAAGCGTGTGGTGGCAGAAGACCCGGAAAACACCGAAGCTCGAGCGCGCTATGCACGGCTGCTGCTCGCTGCTGGCCAGCTTGATGAGGCGCTCGAGCAGACGGAAATTCTTGCCAAGGCCTTACCGGAAGATCCAGATACGCTGGTCATGCGGGCAGGGGCGCTGTTCAAGGTCGGCGATGAAGCAGGTGGCCAGGCGGTGATAGACAAGGCGATTCAACTCAATCCTGACAACAGCGACGCACTACTGCTATTGGCCACTCGAAAAATGGCAGATGGTGAGGCCCAGGCTGCGCTCGAACTGCTGGAGCGGGGTGTCAAACAGTCGCCAAAATCGCTGAGTATGCAGCTGATGAAGGTGCAGGCCCTCAACGAGCTCAAAGACTACAAATCCGCCATCGGTGTCTTTCAGCAGCTGGTAGATTTTTATCCCGACAATACCGAACTGGCCAAGACACTGGCTCGACAGTACATGATCGCGGGACGTAGAGACGACGCGGCCACGGCATTGAAGGCACACGCCGATAGCCAGCTAAGTCCAACAGCTGTTCTGGCCTATGTCGAGTTCGTCCTCGGCGTCGAATCTGGGGAGGCTGCTGCCAAGGTGCTCGAGTCTTATGTTCCCAGGGTCGAAGCAGGACATGAGCTGGCTTTTGCCTTGGCTGATCTGCATATCCGAAATGATGAGCCGGAGCTGGCCAAGCAGCTCATGGTCGAGCTGGCACAAGAAGAGGGAGACAAGGCCATCGGGCTGAAGGCGAAGAACCAGCTGATCGCGTTGGCCTATATGAACAAGGATATCGAGACGGCGAAGAAGCTCGTCGAAGAGGTTCTGGTTGCCGATCCGAAGAACGCGGCGGCACTCACTCATCGTGCCCGTAACCTGCTTATTGAAAACGATGCTGAAAGTGCCATTCGCGAACTGCGCGCTGCACAGCGGATAGAGCCGAAATCAAGCGAAATTCTGCTGTTGCTGGCGAAGGCCCATCGGCAGCAGGGAGACAACGCGCTGGCTGCTGACTACTATGGACAGGCTGTGGACGCTGGTAAGGGGAATGCCAGCGCGGCGGTACAGGCAGATCTCGTCGGCGAGTATGCTTCGTTCATGGTGTCACAGAAGAACTTCCAGCAGGCGGATGCGCTGGTTTCCCCGTACGTGGGTGACGACGCCACTTCGGTCAAACTGCTGCAGCTCGCTGCACAGATCAAGTTGTCGACTGGCCAGTGGAGCGAGGCGCAGCGACTGGCCGACCGTATGCACCAGCTGGGCGAGGGCGACGCCACTGTCGAGCAGATTCGGGGCACTGCGCTCATGGAGCAGGCGCAGTTTGACGCTGGAATCGACAGTTTCAAACAGGCTCAGGCGGCTGCACCGGAAGGCATCCGGCCAATGGCCGCTCTTGTTGGAGCCTACGTAAAAGCTGACAAGCGGGCGGAAGCAGAGGCCTTCCTCAGCGATGTTTTGAGGACCGACCCCAAGAATGTCTATGCGCACATTCTGCAAGGCTCGCTTTTCGCTCACTACGGTGAGGTGGATGCTGCACTCAAGAGCTATGAAAAAGCTCGCGAGGCAGCGCCTAAGCAGGTAGAAGGCTACCTGGAGGGCGTCAATCTGCTCATAGGTCTGCAGCGCTTCGACGAAGCTGAATCGCTTGCTCGCGTTGGTATGGAAACGGTGGAAGACCGCCTGGCCCTGTCACTGGCGCTAGGGCAGTTGCTCGAAATGCAGCGTCGACCGGACGAAGCCGCAACGGTATACGCCAGCATGCTGGAAACGAACCCGGAGCTGGACGTGGTCGCCAACAATCTGGCGTCCATATTGTCCGCCAGCGGCAGACCAGAGGATCTTGAGCGTGCTGCCAAACTGGCAGAACGCTTCAGAACCTCAAAGATCCCGCATTTCCAGGACACGCTTGGATGGATCTATTACAAGCAGAACAAACTGGCTGATGCCAAGTATCTGCTGGAGCAGGCCTCTGAGGCCTTCGGCGATCATCCTGAAGTGAACTACCACCTCGGCATGGTGCTGGTGGCGCAGAACCGCTTCAGTCGTGCACGCGAACTTCTGCAGACAGCTGCAGCTTCCGAAGTCGATTTTGTTGGGCGCCAGGAAGCGCGAGACGCGTTGGCAAAGCTTTAGACACAAGGATTCAGAAGTACTGAAAAGACGTTGGATAACCAAGGTCCAGGAATCGCAAATAGGTGCAGGGAGATATGGAACTCGCGAAACAGTACACAGGCGGCTTGATTAAGCCTTACTCGTCCGGCTTCGCTTTATTGTCCAGATCGTTGGATTCAGCAATTATTTTTGCTGCAGCTTTATTCAGCGGTTATTTGTTGGAAGGATATTTTAGCAGCGAATTTATCATTGTTGGCTTGATCGGCGGGCTCTGCCATCAGATCCTTGCCGAATTCACTGATATATATCGTTCATGGCGCTCAGAGTCACTATGGGCAGAGGCAAGACGAATACTCGCCTGCTGGACCCTTGGCTTCAGCATCATATTCGTAACCGGCCATATGTTCACGCAGATCGCCGCCATTCTGACCTGGCCGTCCAGCGCACGCTGGTTCTTCCTGGTGCTGTTCTTTCTGCTTGGCTGGCGGGCTGTCGTGCGAACGGTGCTGCGACAGTTGAGGACGCGAGGCTTCAACACCCGAACGGTTGCTGTTGTAGGCAGCGGCTCCCTGGCCTCTCAAGTCGCGAGTAACATTCAGTCGGCAACCTGGTTTGGCTATCGCAATCTCGGCTTCTTCGATGATCGCTGCGACGGGCGGACGGCGGTGGAAAGTGCGTGGCCAGCCAATACTGAATTCGCTCAGCACGCCAAGGACCTGAGCGGATCCTTTGAAGATGTAGTATCGATGGCCGAACAGCGCCAGGTGGATACGATCTTCATTGCGCTTCCCATGCGCGCAGAGGAGCGCATCAAGGCGCTGTTGCAGCGGCTCGAGAATTCGACTGCCACGGTATACGTCGTTCCGGATCTCTTCGTGTTTCAGCTGTTACATGCCAAGAGCATCAACCTCAATGGCATTCCTGCGGTCGGCCTGATTGGCGAGCCGCACGGGGGCGTGGACGGCGTAGTCAAGCGTATCGAAGATATCGTGCTCGGTTCGTTGATGCTTGCCGTAGCCGCCATTCCCATGTTGCTGATAGCGCTACTGGTCAAGCTCACATCGCGCGGCCCGGTCATCTTCAAACAGACCCGCTATGGGCTCGACGGACAGCTGATCAAGGTTCGCAAGTTCAGGACGATGACCGTCTGTGAGGATGGTGCCACTGTTCAGCAAGCGAGCCGGAACGACGTTCGGGTAACCCCTCTTGGCCGTTTCCTAAGAAAGACATCTCTCGACGAGCTGCCCCAACTGTTGAACGTGCTTGGCGGTTCGATGTCGATTGTCGGACCACGACCCCATGCCGTAGCCCATAACGAATCCTACCGCTCCCTCATACCGCGTTACATGTTGCGTCACAAGATCAAGCCCGGCATCACTGGGTGGGCCCAGGTAAACGGTTGGCGTGGCGAAACCGACACGTTGGACAAGATGCAGAAACGCATAGAGTACGACCTGCAGTACCTGAACCACTGGACCATCTGGTGGGACGTCCAGATTATTCTCCGGACCGTCGTTCACGGCTTTATCGGCAAGAACGCCTACTGATCGATTTCTGTGGTGGAGGAATGAGCCTGGCCCAACACTGCGACCGGGTGCGCTGGCCATCACGCGAAGCCGCAAGATCAAAATTCATTTGCAGCGCCGAGGCTTAGGACTTTGGAGTTGGTTCAGGTCGTAGTCACGCGAAGGCCGTCCTATTGCAGGAATATTTCAGCTATCGAGACGGTAATTTCGGTATTCACAGCTCGGGCGTAAAGAATGAACCGTTCAATTTCAGTCTTGTCGAGCTTGCGTCGTGAAGGCGTCTGCGTCCAGAGCTGCTCAGGCAATACCAGTTCATGGAAGCCTTCCTCAAGCTCGTACGACTTGTTCATGCGGTTGATGTAGGCTTCACCGCCCTCTCGGATATACCAGAGGTCATCGAGTCGCACCCCAATTTGCGCTGGTGCGGACAAGTGCAGGCGAATCGTCAGCGTCTTGTAGTTGCTCCAATCTGCTGGCATGGTCAGCATGATGGCATTGCGCCAGCCCTTGCCTTGCGGGCTAGACTTCAGTGGTAGCTGAAGCCAGCCTCGCTGCTTCGCCCAGTCCGGTCGGTCGTAAGTCGCACGCTCATCGAGCTTGAGCTCATCTGTGATCCCCAGATTACTGCCACGCCATCGGGTCAGCGTGCTCCAGTCATCAAAGTTGTCGATGACCGGGAACATCTGCCAACTACGCAGGAAAATCCATGTTTCGGTCAGTAGCGGTTTGAGCCCGGTCAGCAGCACGCCCAGCAGGATCAGCATGAGGGCAGCCTTCTGCATGTGCGAGCGCGCACGAACGAGCAGAACCACAACGCTCCCGGCGATCACCCCGTACAGGGTGAGCAGAATGTCATCCAGGGTTGCCGAGCGCCCAAGCCCCAGCTGCGCCAGTTCGATGGCCACCGCGAGTGTCATGACCACAGCAGCACAGAGAAGCAGCCGCCGAGGCAGAGAAAGAATGCGTGTTCGTAACGAGCCGATAAAAGCCGGTATGACCAGCAATGGCCAGAAGAAGTGCCCCGAGTTCCAGGCCGCCTTGAAAATCTCAGGGTCGTGCGCAGATAGCCTGATGCCAGGAATCAACATGAGCACGATGAGAAAAAACAGCAGCCAGTGGCGCGGTTTGAGCTCAGCGAACAGGGCCAAAAGGGCTTGCGGTTTAAGCATCAGCTGGGATAATGAGCGGTCTTTTCAGTTGTGGCGCAGGAATGAGTCCTGCAGCTTAGCGTCAGGGAGCAGTTGAATGAAAATCCTGGTAACAGGGGGCGCTGGATTCATCGGTTCCGCAGTCGTCCGTCACTATATCGAGAACACTGCGCACAGCATAGTCAATATAGACAAGCTGACTTACGCTGCCAACCTCCAATCACTCAAGTCCGTCAGCGACAGTGATCGGTATAGCTTCCACCAAATCGACATCTGCGACCAGGCGGCCGTGACAGCTGTGTTCGCCGCCGAAGCGCCAGATGCCATCATGCATCTGGCTGCCGAGTCCCATGTGGATCGTTCGATCGACGGTGCCGCCGAATTTATCCAGACCAATATCGTCGGCACCTTCGTGCTGCTCGAAGCCGCTCGTGCATACTGGCAGACCCTTGGCGAGGCGCAACGCGCCAACTTCCGCTTTCATCATGTTTCTACTGATGAAGTGTACGGCGACCTCGAAGGCACAGATGATCTGTTCACCGAAACAACACCCTACGAGCCAAGTTCGCCATATTCAGCATCCAAGGCCAGCTCCGATCACCTGGTTCGCGCGTGGCAACGCACGTATGGCCTGCCCGTCGTCATCACCAACTGCTCGAACAACTATGGCCCTTACCATTTCCCCGAGAAGCTGATTCCGCTCACGATTCTCAATGCGCTGCATGGGCAGCTGCTGCCGGTGTATGGTAAGGGCGAACAGATTCGCGACTGGCTCTACGTCGAGGATCATGCCCGCGCGCTGGCTACAGTGCTGAGCGAAGGCAAGACCGGCGAAACCTATAATATTGGCGGTCATAACGAGCAGAAGAATATCGATGTCGTGAAGCGGATCTGCTCACTGCTCGAAGAGCTGTCTCCGGCTGCTGACAATCCGGCGATGGTCGAGGCAGACAAAGTCAGCTACGAATCGCTCATCACTTATGTGACAGACCGCCCAGGCCATGACGCCCGCTACGCCATCGACGCCAGCAAGATCGACCGCGAGCTCGGCTGGCATCCGGCCGAGACCTTCGATTCTGGTCTGCGCAAGACCGTGCAGTGGTATCTCGACAACCGCTGGTGGTGGTCGCCGATCCGCGCTGCGAAATACGCAGGCGAGCGGATCGGTCTCAAACTTTAACCGGCCACCGGGGCCAGGGAAAAAGAATATGAAAGGCATAGTGTTAGCTGGTGGTTCGGGCACGCGTCTGCATCCCATTACCAAGGGCGTATCGAAGCAGTTACTGCCAATATACGATAAGCCGATGGTGTATTACCCCATTTCAGTGCTCATGCTGGCGGGTATCAGGGAGATCCTGATTATCTCCACGCCGACAGACCTGCCGTTCTTCAAGCGCCTGCTGGGCGATGGCTCCGACATTGGGGTCGAATTTTCCTATACCGAGCAGCCTTCGCCAGACGGACTCGCGCAAGCTTTCATACTTGGTGAAGAGTTTATCGGCAGCGACAGTGTGTGCCTTGTGCTTGGCGACAATATCTATTACGGCGAACACTTCTCGCGCAAGCTTCAGCGCGCTGTGGAGAATGCGGACAAAGGCGAGTGCGCTACTGTGTTCGGCTACTGGGTCAAGGACCCGGAACGGTTTGGCGTTGTAGAGTTCGACCAGAACGGCAAGGCGCTCAGTATCGAGGAAAAACCTGCTGAACCGAAGTCCGATTACGCGGTCACCGGCTTGTATTTCTACGATAACTCGGTGGTCGAAATTGCGAAGAACGTGAAGCCCTCTGAGCGTGGTGAGCTGGAGATTACTTCTGTCAATAATGCCTATCTGCAGCAAGGCCGCTTGTCAGTGGAGAAGCTGGGCCGCGGCTTCGCCTGGCTCGATACGGGCACCCACGACAGCTTGCTCGAGGCCAGCCAGTTCGTGCAGACCATCGAGCACCGTCAGGGCTTGAAGATCGCTTGTCTCGAAGAGATTGCCTTCCATAACGACTGGATCGATGTAGGTCAGCTCAGCGTAATGGCTGACGCGCAGAAGAAGACGGGGTACGGCCAGTACCTCGAGCGGCTGGTGCGCTCAGCCAACCGCAAGGCCGGGCACGGAACGCCTTCCCCCAACTAACAATGGACAGTCTATGAAAGTACTGGAAACCCGCCTGCCTGGCGTTCTCATCATCGAGCCCAAGGTTTTCGGCGACGAGCGTGGCTTCTTTGTCGAGACCTTTCAGCAGTCGCGCTATGCCGACATGCTGAATACCGATCTCAGTTTCGTTCAGGATAACTTTTCCCGCTCGCAGCGCGGTGTACTGCGGGGGCTGCACTTTCAGGTCAGCAAGCCGCAGGGCAAACTTGTGAGCTGTTCGAGAGGTCAGGTCTTTGATGTCGCAGCTGATATCGATCCTGACTCCGAAACCTTTGGCCAGTACGTCGGCGTCATGCTGGATGATAAGGATCATCGTCAGCTCTGGGTGCCACCCGGCTACGCACACGGCTTCTGTGTGGTCAGCGACACGGCAGACTTCAAGTACAAGTGCACTGACTACTACGACCCGACTGATGAAGGCGGCATCATCTGGAATGATGAGACGCTCAACATCGACTGGCCCGAGATAGGTGCGCCCAGACTCTCAGACAAGGACCTGAAGCTGCCGACGCTTATTGAATACGCTGAGGGTAAGAGGTCATGACCATTCTTCTTGCCGGTGCCAACGGTCAGGTCGGTCGCGAGATCAGCGAACGGGCCACGAAATTCGGGCTCGAAGTTGTCGGTTTCGATGCGCAGGGCATGGACATCACTGATCTTGAAGCGATCCGCCGCCAGGCAGCGGCCTGCCAGCCAAAGGTGATTATCAATGCCGCTGCCTATACCGCGGTCGATAAAGCCGAGTCCGAGCGCGACCTTGCTTTCGCAATCAACTGCGATGGCGCCTCCAACCTTGCCCGAGTCTCCGCCGAGCGCAATATCCCGCTGCTGCACATTTCCACTGACTATGTGTTCGACGGCGAGAAGGACGGTGACTACATCGAGAGCGATGTACCGAATCCAGTCTCCGTGTACGGCGAAAGCAAATACGCCGGTGAGCTTGCTGTAGCCGGCCATTGCGAGCAAACCGTAATCCTGAGGGTGAGCTGGGTATTTGGACAGTATGGCCACAATTTTGTTAAGACCATGCTGCGCCTGGGTGCCGAGCGAGATGAACTGAATGTTGTAAACGACCAGTATGGTGCGCCAACGCCGGCGACCAGCATCGCCGATACTCTGCTGGGCATGGCCGAGAAGATGATCAAACGGCCAGACGAACTTACGATTGATGATTGGGGGCTATTCCACTTGCCGTCCGACCCCGGCGTGACCTGGTACGAGTTCGCTGCAGAAATTTTTGAACAGGCCGAGAAGGTCGGCGTGATAGAGCAAAAGCCAAAGATCAATCCAGTCGGGTCTGAAGCGTATCCTACGCCTGTGAAGCGGCCGAGGAACAGTAGGCTCGGCACCATCCGTGGCACGACAGCTATCGAATGGCGTCCTGAGCTCCAAAGAATGCTTGTTAAGGGGAACTGAATAGTTCCCTCGAGATGACGCTTCCAACGCTACTGGTAACAGTCTTACTCTGCGCAGCGCTGATCCTCAGCAAGCGTCGGGCAGTCCTGCCTATTTTTATCGTCGGCATGTGTTTTGTGCCGTCGGATCAGGCCATAGTGATAGCTGGTCTGGATTTCAAGACGCTTCGAATCTTTGCTTTCGCAGGCATGCTGCGCCTTGTCTTGAGAAATGAACTATCCGTACGAGCAAACAAGCAGGATTTCATATTTTCGATGTGGAACTTGTACGGATTTTTTGCCTACGTCGCTCTCTGGGCGAGTTCCAGCGCCCTGTTCTACCAGCTTGGCGTTCTGGTTGATTACGCTTTCATCTACATGGTATTCAGAAACTATCTGCGGTCAATGCGAGATGTTCAGTTATGCTTTGAGTGGCTGGTCTATTGCACGATAGCACTCACTCCGTTTGTTATTTATGAGCATACTCAGAACATAAATCCCTTTTATATATTCGGGCGTGATGAAACATCCTTCAGGGAAGGCAGAGTGCGCTGCAGCGCAGCGTTCAGTCACGCTATTCTATTAGGATCATTTTCTGCCTCGATCCTTCCTTTAGCATTGGCACTGAAGAGTTCTGCCAGATCAATCTCTCGTAGAATCGCCATGAGTCTGGGCATTGTCTGCTCTATTTATTTGACGATTGCATCAGCCTCAAGTGGACCGATAATCGCATTGGCAGCCGGATTGTTTCTCTATCTTCTCTTCAAGCAAAGGAAATACCTGGGGCTTACCACACTCTCGATGGTTGGACTTGCTGTAGTCCTTCATCTGGTGATGGATAAGCCAGTGTGGCATCTGATAAGCAGGATAGATATTGCTGGTGGATCAACCGGGTATCATCGGTATTTCCTCATCGATAGAACCATAGCGAATTTCTCTGAATGGGCTCTGATCGGCGTGAAGGGCGTTGCGCATTGGGGTGTTCACGCCGGGGACGTCACATCGATGTACATCTATCAGGCGGTTACGGGAGGACTCGCGACTTTTGCTCTTTTCGTGTGGCTCATGATCAGGACAGTCCACACGATCTGGCGTTGCTCACTGAATTTCCCGACACATGGCTCGAGGATCTTTGCATGGGCCGCGGTTTGTTTTGCGATGACCCATGCTGTGTCGTTCATGTCTGTCGCTTATTTTGGACAGATATCCATGTTAATCATGTTTCTGTTTGCGTTTGGAGCAGCATTGAAAGACAAGAGATTTATAGCCGCTTCTTTTAGTGGAAACGATATCAATCGAGATAAATAGATGTCTGATGCCTACAGGACTTCAACGGGTGCACCTTTAATTTCTGTGCTCATGGCTGCCTACAACACAGAACAATACATAGCTGATGCGATCATCAGCATCCTGCAGCAGAGCTATCAGAACTTTGAGTTGTTAATCGGAGATGATGGCAGTACAGATGGCACGTACGAGGTGGCGTCTAAATTCGACGATCCTAGAGTAAGCGTATTCCGTTTCAAAAACTCTGGTAAAGCTCAGGTGTTGCAATGGCTGATAGCCGAGGCAAACGGTGAATTAATGGCAATCCAGGACTCCGATGACACCTCTGATCCTCAGCGATTGTCTGAGCAAGCGGCAATGTTTGCGTGCAACCCTGAGCTGGGGATGGCTATGACTGGAAACGCGCTGATCATCGACAATCAAGTCGTGGCACCTCGCGGCTACGATAAGTGCTCAGAGCGTTGTCGAAGTGATATCAATGCGTTTCGCATGCCAGCGCACGATCCGACCATGATGTTCTCACGACGGGTCTTGTCGACAGCTGAATTCGATCCAAACCTGAGGGTGGGGATCGGTCTCGATTTTGTCTTCAAGGTCGGAGAGCGCTACGACATAATCACGACCAGTAAGCCGCTTTATAATTATCGCATTCACTCTGAATCTCTGACGAAAAAACGGTCTGACATCAAAGCTCAACAGCTATATAAAATACATGCTTCAGCTCGCGTGCGAAGGAATCTCCCGCCGCAAGCACAGAGCGATTTCGATAAACAATATCTATGGCAGTTAAGGGACAAGCACAACAACCTGTCTGGGCACCTTACCGACAGTGCGTTTTTATTGGTTGCAGACGGCAGGCGTTTCGCGAGCCTGAGAGTGGCCCTGCTCTCCCTGCGTTATGCAATGCGCGGCGTGGCCTATTTGAAACCTGTTGTGTACGCCTTGCTGCCATTGGAGATATCGAAAAATTTCCGTAGAACCGCATGAAGCCGTAGGGTCGGTAGTAAAGCGCCGACTTCAGGTCGGATCTTGTGAAATAGTGATGTTTGCCGGCGGTAATGGTGGCGAATCGGTAGTCCCCTCCGTACCGTTATCGGGCTTGTTGAAGCGGTAGCTCTCCCACATAGCCTTCACAAATGACTGGATGGCGTTCACGGCGTCTGACGAATAAGCTTTTTGCTTGCCATAATATCTATCGGCGTAATCAAAGAAAGGCTTCCAGTTCCACTCGTCCTCCAGGCCCATCAGCTGAGCGGCCAAAGCATGACCTATCATTGCTGGACTGGCCACATGCCTATACTGAGCATCCCAATGTTTGTTATCCCTTTCCGGCTCATTTTTATGTCGTATGCCCCATTCGGCAAGCCCAATATCACTCGTTGAGTAGGTTGAAACCACAGAGCTGGAGACATCGCGCGAATCTGGATTCCAGGAACGCCCCTGGGTCAGAATGACGGCATTCTTATCGACATAGAATGTTTGCTGGTCCTCCTGGAAGATAAAGGCCTTTTCTTTGTTGGCATAATCCAACAGAGCTGTATCATTCAGGACCGCCCCGGCCAACAGTAGGGGTAGCTTGTTGCCTATATTGTGGCCCCCATCAGCATGAAAGTCAGCGCCGCCATACTTTGCTGCCCCATAAATATCTATGCCTGCCTGCACCAGGCTGATGAGTAGCTTTTCCTTATCCTGTATAGAGTAGTCAAGTTGCAGGGATAAAACCGCATCCGAAACCATGTGGGCAATTTCTCGGCCATAGTTGCCGGCCCTTGAACCGTCCCGCCAGGGATGATTGGATGAGGCGCGAAAATACCGGTTAGTCCAGGAGTCTGATTTCACAATCCATGGGTAATCGAATTGTCGCTCGAGATTCTGCAAGTCAGGGAAACTGGCGCTGGCGGAAGGCTTTGGAAGAGAGCGCAGAACTGAAAAATCAAGATTATTCTTATTCCAGTTCGTGTTACCTCTTCGTCCGATGTAGGGCGGTCGGAAAGCCCCTGCTTGCGGCTTACTTGAGACAACGGTAAGTATCTGCAACTGTTCTAACTGCGGGTCGTCGCCTGCCGCAGGTGCGAAATTGCTGATAGCAGTAAGTAAAGTGTCACCGGCCTTCAGAGTTAAGGGCAGCCTTTTTCCTACATTCAAACTGTCCTCGTACTCATTAAACCTCAGTCTACTGTCCAGGCCATGTTTGCGGTCAATATCAGGATTGATCATGGAGCCATTTATTGAAGCACTCCCGTTATACCGTGCCCCCGGCGTTATTTTCTGGACCACTACAGGTCCGATTACCCACGGATCACCGTTGGCATAGACACCAGTCTCTGCGTTCGTACTGAAATACCAGGTAACGTCACCTCTGGAAACCGAGTTCGCAGCCAGTGCTGGTAGTGAGATGACAACGCTAAGAAACAGAGCCCACGTTTTCTTCAAGTTTATTGGTCGAAACATATACACACTCTCTTGTTCGTTTGTACTTCAACACTTGGCAATCGTTTAACTCGCCTGGGGCAGTACCCATCAATATCGCTCTACCTGTCAGTAGTCAACTCTGCTACCAAGGCATGGCCCCAGCGCCTCATCGTCATCTACTTCGAGGGTATGTGCAGCTCCATCAAGGTGCTGAATTCACTTTCAATACCTTTGCTATCGACCGTCGTCAGCACGAAATGGTGCTCACCACTATCGAGCGCCGTAAAATCATAGCGACGCTCATGTGTAGGGACTTCGATCACTTCTTCTTTTCCACTGTCGACCGCCACGTGGTAGATCTGATAATGCGAAACATCACCGCTACTGAGCGCCTGACCGTTTTCACGTCGGGACGGTGCACTCCACTCCAGTGTGGCGGCACGATTGACTGTCACTGACAGGTCTGCGGGCCTGCTCACTACAGATGATGTGCCTTGGGTGATGACGACGTCATATCGTCCTGATTGATCAGACGTCACGCCACTCAGACTAAGGTGTGACCTCACAGCATTGGGGATCGCGACGCCATTCTTTCGCCATTGATAGTTTACGGCGCTCGTCGTATTGACACTGACGTTGAAGGTCACGGAGGACCCAGAGAAAACGGATTGAGATACTGGTTGCAACGAGATAGCGACGCCTCCAGTTCCAGTTCCAGTTCCAGTTCCAGCACCGCCCTCAGCACCGTCAGTGTTCGCGGCGCGGAAAGTCCAACCTTGTGATGAACTTCCGCCTGCGCCAACTACGATCGCGTTGCCGGCAGCCAGACCGAGTACCCGCTTATCGTAACGGTTGATCAGGTTCCAGCCTCCGTCATTTTCCAGAAGAGTCCACTGCTGCCACGGCGCGCCAAAATAGCTGTAAAGGTGGATGTTGTTGGCGGTGTTCCTGTCTGCATCGAGAACCAGGCCAGAGTCGAGATGACGGACGACGTAAATACCCTGGCCAACAGTCTGCAGTACCCACTTCGAAGATGGGTCCATACTGGTCGAACCGAAAACATTGGCCTTGAGTGCAGCTTTGCTGACGGTGAGCTGCCGCGAAGTGCTCCGATCAGTGATGAAGATTGGCTGATTGAGCAGCAGGCTTGGTGCAGAGGCTTTCTCGTTGACAACAACTTCAGCACTCGTGCTATGAGATGCGCCTTGGTTATCTGTGACCGTTAGCTTTACCGGGAACGTGCCCGCGCTGTCAAACTGCAGGCGTAGTGTCTGCTGCGATGTGACACTGCCCCGAGCATCCCATCGGTAGGCAGTGATGTAACCGTCGGCATCGCTAGAGCCAGACGCGTCGAGCGTCAGTTCACAAGGTGCAGTGCAATTGAGGGCGCCACTTTTCAGCTCGAGGCTGGCAATGGGCTTACTATTCGGCGCCGGTGCTTCATAAGGGCCAATGAGCCAGGTTTGGGACGCATCATTCCTTGCAGATTTGAGCTCAACATTCCCGGCAGCTGTTGCGGAGGCGGTCAATGCCTTGCCATCACGGCGAGACGTAACCAGGTAGCCGCCGGCCACAGGGCTGATTTTCCACTGCTGCCATGGGGCGTGGAAATACTTGTAGAGGTGAGCGTTGCCCATGATGCTCTGGTCGTAATCGAGCGCCAGGCCTGATGCTTCGTCAAAAATGATAAAGTAGCCATCACCGGTCGGCCGGATCATCCAGTTTTTCTGGTCCGCCGCTTCCGCTTCGATTGCCGCGACGTTGCCTTTCAGCACGTGCGTTTCGGGCCCCATGAACTTCTGCGACTGCAGGTTTCTGATCGTGACTGACTGATCGGAGAGTGTAAACTCAGCGGCAGGTGCCGTTACAACCACGACGGTGGTGCTTGTAGCTGATGCACCCTGGTCATCCTTTACTGTCAGCTTGACCGTGTATGAACCAGCATTATCAAATTGATGAATGATATCCGAGGTGTGGTAGGAGCGGTTGTCTATGACCCAGTTAAAACTCGCTATATATCCGTCGCTGTCGGATGACGCGTCGGCATTGAAAAACATTTGACAGGGCGCAGCACAGCTCGCACCAGTGCCGTCAATGACGGCTGTAGGCGAGTCATTCAGAACGCTCGAGGGGTCGACCAGCTGCCACAACTGCGCAGTGCTGGAGGTATTCAGTCTGGCGACTTCGATGTTCGCTTGAGCGGTGTTATCTCGAGCCTGAAGAATCTTGCCGTCGTACCGCGAGACAAGACGCAGCTGCTCTCCAACACTCACAATCTTCCACTGCTGCCATCTGTAGCCTTTGTAAGGATACAGATGAGCATTGCCCCTGATTCGCTGATCGTAATCCAGAGCGAGTCCTGACGAATCTTCAAGCACTTTATAGTAGCCGCTGCCAATTGGCTCAAGGCGCCACTTTTGCCGGTTGAGCGAGGCGGATAGTGTCGACTGCGTCACATTACTCTTGACAGAGGCGCCGGAAGCTGTAATAAATGCGCTATTGGCTTGACTGCCACGTATAAGGTAAGTGCCAGAATAATCTGTAGCATGTGCTAAGCCGCTGCACAGGATTAGGGCTGTCAGTAGCGCTTGCAGGACGGAATTTAACCCGTCTGCACGGGCTGATTTCAATAAGCTAGCTTTCATACGGTCCACTTTTGGCGAAAGTTGGTATTACGCCCACGGTGCATGCTGAGCATGTTGTCATCAGGGAGTCACGATCGCGGCTTTGAAAGTCGGCCGCGCGTTGCTCTTAGTCATTGCTGAATCTGAGGGCACGCTACCGTTCGTTTTCCAGTATTACTCAGTGGCAGCCGTAGTGGCTGTTGGCTTCCTGTTAAGGAAACGTATCGCTGAGTTGCTCCAGCCTTCTATCGCAGTAATCTCCCTGCCCCGCAATTTGAACAACTATCTAAACTTGCAGAGGTTATTGGTAAGCGCTCTAGCGCTTCGGCGCATGCACATTCGTTAACAAAGGCGGACTACGCTTTGTTAAAGCTCGGACAATTCGATTTTCTTTGTGATGAAGTAGGCAATCGGGAAGGGGAATTTCTACGCAGTAGAGGCTGGCTTTCCTCGAATCGAATCGATTCTACGCCAGTTCTGTAAGCGAACGGCGTTTCCAACTTCACAGCGCACTATCGATGGTGCGGCTGCTCTGAAGGTTGCTTCCCTTGTGGTTCTGTCCCTTCCGTGTTGCAAGCAAACCTGTTGTTACTACCTATTCACAACTTCATAGTAACCTGCCATGGCCCGGGCTTGCATAGGCCAGACGTCTTAGATTTACCCTCTCCGAATAACGCATCTAAATGTCTGATGTCGATATCCTTTACATGTTTCACGCTGGCTCATCGACTGATTCGGCCGAATGGCCTAGTATTTCTGGTCAATACGCTGTTGGCGCCATTCCTGCATAACCACAAAAAACCTAGATTTTTCAGGATATTAAAATCGTCAATAGATCGTTTTTTCAACAATTTGCTGTCGATATATGCCGAAATCTGAAAAGTCAGTGACGTAGTTCACAAGCTGCTTCCACAAGAGAGCGGCCAAGTATTTGTCAATGGAATGAGATTCATGGCGGCGTCAGTTAATTTATCATTTTCTTCGGCTCGGACTCTTCGGTCACTGCTACTCATTCTCTCAGTGCTGTGCTTGCCGCACGCTATCGCAGCGCCGGCCCCGCCACCAAATTTCGCTGTCGAGCAGGTGCTTTCCGAGATTTCCCAGCCTATTTCGATGCGCTTCCTGCCCGACGGCAGGCTGCTGCTGCTGCAAAAGAAAGGCGGTGTACTCATCGCAGCGGTGGACAGCGTGCCAGGCTCCTACGCGCAGTATTTCGACCTCTCCAGTCCGCAGCATCCAGATGGACTGAATGCGGAACAGGAGCGTGGGTTGCTCGATATTGCCATTGATCCTGATTTCCCCAACGAACCCTACATCTACCTTCTGTATACCCCGGCCCAGGGCCCCAACGGCCCCAGGATGCGAGTCTCCAGATTCACCCATGTTGAAAATGCCGGAGATTTATCCAGCCGAGGCAGCATCGGTTCAGAACTCATTCTTTGGGAAGATTCTCAGGGGTACGACTCGTGCTGTCACTTTGGTGGCGGCCTCGACTTTGGTCCCGATGGCAATCTCTGGCTGTCGATAGGCGATCACTTTCAGGGGTCTTACGCGAATGACCTAAAGCGCGCAGGGGGCAAAATCCATCGATTTGCCAAGGACGGCTCGATACCCGCCGACAACCCCTACGTCGACGGTGCCGGCCCCAATATAGACTCCATATTCGCCTACGGCCTGAGGAATCCTTTCCGCTCTCGCTGGGATCTGCCGGGCAACCGGTATTACATTGCTGAGGTAGGGGGCAACACCCAAACCACAGCGTGGGAAGATTTGCATGTCATCGACTACGATCCAGATACGGGCCGATTCAAGGACGACGATTTTGGCTATATTGAAGACAACGGACGCTTCGACGGCATCAATTTCGGTTGGCCAACGGTGGAGGGTTTGCCGCCCTATACCGACTGGCCAGCGGCAGAAATCAGTGGGCGCGGCGCGCCACTTTTCGCTTACCGGCACAATAACAAAACTTCGGCTATAAACGGCGGGCTCGTTTATAGAGGCACTCAGTTCCCCGCCGAGTTTGATGGCGCCTACTTTTATGGCGACTCGACTCGCGATTTCATCAGATACATACGCCTGGATAGTGCTGGCAAGGTGATTCCGAATCCGTCACCAGGCCCCATCACTGTACAGAATCCGGATCCGGTCAGTTATCCCTTCGATTTGTCGAGTCTCGGTCGCATTGTTTCGCTGGAAGAGGGGCCGGATGGGGCGCTCTACTACATCAGTTTTACTGACTACCGGTTGGCGCCTTCAGATAATCCTTCTGTATTGGGGTCACTGCGGCGCTATGTGTATGAAGTGGATAATCCGCGTCCGACGATCGTCGAGTTTACCGCCACGCCGGCCTCCGGCGCATCACCGCTGGAAGTGACGCTCAACCTTGTCGCAAATGATAGCAATGGAGATACGCTAACCTACCGGATTGACTTCGGTGACGGGAGCTCGACCCAAAGCGCACCACTGCCTGCCAACACGCCCGTTTCTGAAACTCACGTCTTTCAGCAGGATGGCGTCTACACCGTCCGGGTCTTTGTGTCAGACGGCTCAAGAGAGTCAACTTCGAGTTCGGTCGTTCGTGCTGGCACCCCGCCATCAATCTCTTCGCTGACCGTTGAAAACAGTAGAGTAGGCGCCACCGACGCCTTCTTCAGATACGGCGACACGATGACTTTCAGTGCGACGGCCGAGGACGCAGAAGATGGTCAGCTGGGCGGCGCCAGTTTCTCGTGGAACATCTCCTTTGTCCGCCCGGGGAACATCCACCCTGCTCTGGGACCAGAATCCGATACGACTTCAGTAGAGTTCGCCATACCCTCCCAGGGGCAGGGCTTCAGTGGGCCGGTGTTTTACCGGGCGGAGCTGGTTGTAACCGACTCGAGTGGGCTCTCGACGAATTCGACCATCAACATCTATCCCGAAAAGGCGAACATCAATTTCGAAACGGACCCGTCAGGGATAGTCGTTCAGGTAAACGGGAATACCTCCGTCACAGCGCCCTTCACGCTCGATACGCTCGTCAATTGGGATCACACGATCACTGTTCCGGCGTCGAGATGCATCGATGGGGAGCTTTACGAGTTCCAGAGCTGGTCGAATGGCGTAACGACACCGCAACAGGTCCTGATCATGCCTGAGTCAGATATCAACCTGACTGCATCCTACGCCAGCACACAGGCCTGTGAGTCGATTCCGGAAAACGGGCTTGTCCTGCATCTGAATTCGGCAGGACTCTCTGCGCAGAATGGCCTCGTGGACTCATGGGGCGATCAGTCTGCAGCGCTCAACACGCTGATGCCGGTCGGCGGACCTACCCGGCTGGATGACGAGCTGGCGGGCTATCCCGTGGTACGTTTTGATGGTGTCGATGATGCCATGATGAATGCCGCCCCCGCCGGCCTGCCCGTCGGGAACGAGAACCGCACGGTTGTCATGTTGGCGAGGTACAACGAGGCAAGTCCTTCTCCTGGCTGGGTCGGCTTGGCGTATGGCAAGCCCGTCAACAACAAGACTTTTGGGCTGACCATGTCGTCAACCGGGAGTGTGGGCGTGCAGGGCTGGGGAAGCGCTCACGATACCCTGTCAAATCCTGCCCAGGACGTCGTGGGGCGCTGGGTTAGCCATGTTGCTGTTCTGAACAACAGCACGCTGAAGCAATATATCAATGGTGTCGCTTCAGGCATCTCAAACCGGATCTTCAATACGGAACTTGGCGTCATTCGTCTTGGTGAAGAAATAAACGGCCGACAGAACATCGAGATGGATGTCGCCGAACTCCTGGTTTACAACAGGGCTATCACTGCAAATGAACGTCATATCATTGCTGAACACTTTGAGAACAAGTATGGCGTTTCTCAGGTTATCAATCGAGCACCAGTGGCGACTATCAATAGCCCTATCGCTGGCAGTACGATCGACTTCGAGACCCTGCCTGTGGCACTTGTCGGGCAAGCCAGTGACTTTGAAGATGGCGATCTGTCCGATGCCTTGGTGTGGTCTTCATCGCTTGATGGGCAGCTCGGCTCCGGAAGTGAGCTGACAGTCTCCCTGAGCTCCGGTGTCCATATCCTGACTGCGACTGTGCAAGACAGCGAGGGGCTACCCACGACATCGTCAGTATCCGTTACTGTCACCGAAGATGATGACCTGCCTCCATCGCTTGGCATCTCGAGCCCCCAGAATGATCAGTTTTTCCAGGAGGGCACTGCCATCCTGTTCGAGGCGCAGGCCTCGGATGTTGAAGATGGCTCGCTGGATGAGCTGATTGAGTGGTCATCCGATATTGATGGTGTGCTTGGGACGGGTCCCTCCCTTACCGTGGCCACGCTCGCCGTTGGTATACATCGGATACAGGTGTCCGTGGCTGATTCTTCGGGTCAGCAGGCTGTTTCGACAATCCGGGTTTTCGTCAATCGCCAATACGAACCCATCGGGGAGCTGGAAAAAGACGGCTTGATCTTGCAGCTCGAATCCGATGCCAATATTTCTCTACTGTCCGGATCAACGGTGGCTGGTTGGCTGGATCAGTCTGGCCTTGGCAATGATCTGGAAGCGCTTGGCAATCCTGTACTGCTCCTCGATGCAACACCGAACGGTCAATCTGCGGTTCAGCTCGATGGTGTGGATGATCGCCTGGAGCGGATCAACGTGACCGATCCGCTGGGCGGTCTGCCTATGGCTAATGCCGATCGGACCATGTATATCGTCGCCCGCTTCAACGCACCGTCTCGATATGCCGGCGTCTCCTATGGTTCCGCGAGTAGTCGCCAGGCCTTTGGGTTGATCAACAACCCGAACGGCACGCTGGTTCTCCAGGGTTATGCATACGACAACACAACGGATGTTGATACCGTGGCGAAGGGCTGGGCTGTATTCGGGGTGGTTTACTCAGGTGGCATTGCCACAGTGTATGACAACGGCCTACCCGTGCTGCAAGTCCCTCGGGCATACAACACCACCCCGACCCGGTTACTGATTGGCCAGGAGATCGGGGGTAACGGCTACGCCGATATGGACATTGCTGCCGCACTGATTTACGACCGAGCGCTGAGCGGAGCGGAGCGCATCAGCGTCGACGAATTCCTGTACGCCAAATATATCAGCAGCGATCCTGATAACCAGGCGCCTTCACTGAATATAGCGTCGCCTGCGGCCGGGCAGACCTATCCGGAGTCCTCACCTATTGGCCTCCAGGCCACAGCCTTGGATGAAGAAGACGGAGACATTGGCGCCAGCATCGTATGGGAGTCCAGCATCGACGGCATTCTTGGGACAGGTGGCAGTCTCAGTGTCGTGCTGGCCGAAGGTGCTCACGACATCACGGCGACTGTGACCGATTCGAATGGTGCGGTGGGTTCGCAGACGGTATCCATCACCGTGAATCGGGGCGGAAACGCCAACGCCGCACCCATGATTTCAATCTTGACGCCTCTCGATTCGGCGACGGTCATAGAAGGTACGTCGGTAAATTTTGAAGGCGTCTCTACCGACGAAGAAGATGGCGATATCAGTGGGGATATCCAGTGGAGCTCCAGTTTGACAGGGGTGCTGGGCACAGGCGCTACCTTGACGGTGGCCGATCTTCCGCCCGGTGTTCAGATCATAACAGCCAGCATAGAAGACTCAGACGCGGCAAAGGCCTCGACCAGCATTTCGCTGGCGGTTCTGGGGGCCGACAGCGAGGGCCCAACGATCCGGATCTTGAGTCCGGCAAGCGGACAGAATTTCAAGGACGATGCCCTTATCACGTTCAGTGGCGAGGCTGCAGATAGCCAGGATGGCTCGCTGGATGCTTCAATCCAGTGGACTTCGGACATCGCTGGACCTCTAGGTTCCGGCCAGTCGGTAGCCAGTTCACTGCCAAGCGGTGTTCATACTATTCAGGCTTCGGTGACGGATTCAGATGGTAATCCTGCGTTCGTGAGCATTCAGCTCCTGGTCAGCCCCTCGTCGGATCCGGCGGGAGTTCTGGTGACTGATGGACTGGCGCTGCATTTGGAGTCGGATGCTGATCTGGCTCTGGACCCGTCGGGCAGCAGGATTACAGCCTGGCGCGATCAGTCAGTTTTCGGAAACCACCTGACAGCCTTCGGTGAGCCAGTGTTGTTGTTTGGTGAGACGCCGAGTGGCCAGCCAGCCGTTAGCCTTGACGGTGTCAACGATAAGCTCGAGAGATCGACTGCTATTGAACCCTTGACGGGTTTGCCGACAGGTAATAGCGATCGATCGATGTACATCGTGGCGCGATTCAATACTGATTCAAGTTATGCCGGGGTCGCCTACGGGAAGGCAGCACTGAACCAGACTTTCGGATTGGTCAACGACCCAGCGGGCAATGTGGTTCTGCAGGCTTACGGCGCCAGTTTTGACAGGGCTACAACGCTGAATGCCGTCGATTCTGGTTGGAGCATTTTCGAGGTTGTTCTGAAAAATGGAACAGCTTCAATATACCGAAACGGTGAGGCGGTGCTTGAGGTCCGTCGGACTTTCAACACAGTGCTTTCGAAGATCGTACTCGGTCAGGAGATCGGTGTGAACGACTTCGTCGGGCTCGATCTCGCGGCCGTTCTCATGTACGACCGGGCCTTGAACGAAGCCGAGCGCAGAGACGTCAATACTTTCCTGCTGTCCAAGTACCTGGGCGTGACGCCGGACAATCTGCCACCTGATGTCGCTATTACGTCCCCCGTGGCCGGCTCTACGCATGCAGTGGCCAACGCGATAGCGCTGAGCGCGACGGCGGTCGATCCAGAGGACGGTGATCTCGGCTGGGCTATCGTCTGGGAGTCGAGCATCGACGGTAATCTAGGCATCGGCAAAGACCTGAGTACCGCGCTTTCCCAGGGGGGGCATACTATCACGGCGACTGCGACGGATGCCGAGGGTTTATCCCGTTCGATGAGCGTCGCTATCGTTGTGAATGGCAGTGGATTGCCCAACGTGTCACCGGTGGTCAAGATTCTTTCTCCCGTCGATGAAACTACAGTGACCGCAGGCGACATGGTGACCTTCAGTGGAGAGTCCTTGGACGACGAAGACGGAGATCTGAGCGGCCAGCTCGTCTGGAGCTCTGACCAGAACGGTCCTCTCGGCACGGGAGCAATCCTTGCGCTTTCGAATCTCGTGCCCGGGATCCATACCATCACGGCTGTGTCTACCGACACGGCCTCGGCGAGTACCTCATCGCAGGTCTTGCTGACCGTCCTGCCTTCTTTAGCAGGGGCGCCGTTTGCGGCTGATCTGGTGTTCCGACTGGAGTCGGATAGCGGTGTCGTTCAAAACGGCGGAATCGTAGCTCGCTGGCTTGATTATTCGGGGCAGGGTAACCACCTCTCTGCTGCCAGTCCGCCAACCACAGGTGCAAATGTGACACCAGGCGGCCTGCCCTCGGTTTCTTTCGATGGCGTCGACGATAATCTGCAGCGCTTGGATGCGATCAACATGATCAATGGCTTGCCTGTGGGTAACTCGGATAGAACCATATTCATGTTGGTTCAGTATCGATCGCTCTCGGCATGGGCTGGTTTTGCCTACGGTTCACCGGTGGCTAACAAGGCGTTCGGGCTGGTCGCCAGATCGCCTGCAGGTGAGCTAGTGCTGCAGGCCTACGGTGCAAATGATGTTACCTCAAGTTTCTCTGGTCTGAGCTCGGGTTGGGCCATACAATCCGGATCCGTGGGAAATGGCACTGGACGCCTGTACCTGAATGGAGCGCTCCTGAAATCGTCGCCACGTAACTATGCCACCGTCAACAGCCGGATCTATCTCGGCGCTGAACTTGGTGGTCTCGGTTATGCCAACATGGATGTTGCAGCGGTACTGGTTTATGACCGGGTACTATCCGATAACGAGCGGTCAGAGGTTGAGCAGTATCTTACTAATAAATACCTTAACTGAATTTGACGAAAGGGATGTCAGACAAAGCGGGCGTACAAGCTGTCCATGACGCAAGCGGGGTATTCGTCCAAAAAAAGGTTGATCGTCAATTCAGCAAGCTCCGCCCTGACGACAGTGATCAGAATCTTCACGCTGTTCTGGGTGAACAAGTTCTTGCTGGAGACCATCGCTCCCGCTGAATACAGTTTGTATCCCCTGCTGCTGTCAATCATGTTGGCGGCAGAAGTCTTCGCCAAGATATTCACGGGGGGCATTGCACGATTCGTCGTTGAGATGGACACGCCGGAGAAAGCGCACGGTGTCAGCAGAGTCGTGTCCTCGATGCTGCCCTTCATAGCCGTGATCTCGGTGCTCCTGCTTCTGACTGGATGGCTGGCGGTGAGCAACATCGAAAGCTTTCTGAACATCGAGCCAGCGTTGGTATCAGATGCTCAGCTGATGCTTTCCATGCAGATCGTCACGCTCTGCACGGTGATACTGTGCACGCCGTTTTCGTGCGGCTTATATGTCAGACACCGCTTTGTTGCCATCAACCTCATCGAGCTCGCAGGAGAGGCCGGCAGAATAACGATCATGGCGGGCCTGTTATTGGCAGTGTCTGCCGAAGTGAAATGGGTGGTTTTTGCGAACTCGATCGTGACACTGGCAGTCGCTCTGACGATGGTAAGAATGTCCGTAAAGGAGATGCCAGACCTGAAATTCAGACGGTCGCACATTGACCTGGCGTACTCCTCCAGAATAGTGCGCTTCGGATCCTGGACTGCCACATCGAGTATCACGGAGATCGTGCAACGAACACTGCCGATATTCATCCTGAATCATTACTCTACACCTGTAGCCGTGGCATCCCTCCACATCGCCCGGCTGGTAGATTTCAATATCCGAAAGATCAGTCGGGCTGCGACGATACCAATAGAGCCGCTACTCACAAGGTTGCATACCCAGTCGGGTATGGAAGGCATGGAAGCCATCTACTACAGGGGTGGGAAGTATCAACTCTGGTTCGTTCTTGCGCCAATCGGTCCGCTGGTAGTGTTCAGCCTGGAGCTTATCAATTTGTATGCTGGTCCTACTTATACTGAGGCTGCGTACGCCATGGTGTGCCTGCTGGCCCAGTTTCCCTTCCTCTACGCCTCTGCGATGTTCTACAGAATCGCCGTGGCATCCGAACAGGTCAGCGTCTATTTTCAACTCGAACTCGTTGCAACATTGGTCATGGCAGTAGCCATTGTTGGCGTAGCAGTACTGTATGAAGCGTCGAGCATCACAGTGGCTTTCACGATTGCCGCCACCAATATACTGTTCCATGTGTTCCTGATCTGGCATCAGGGTATCAAGCTGGTCAGTGGAAGTTTCCGGCTGTTTCTTGTTCGTACGCTACTACCGGGGATGACGCCTCTCATGGCAGCCATTGGTTTCAGCCTTGCCTATAAAACTTTAAGTCCCGTCATGACCTGGTTCGATCTGATGATTCCGACCTTCGCTGCCATCGGCGTTTATCTGATTGTCCTGCTCACGGTCTGTACGGACAGTTTCGACAGAACACAGTGCCTCGCTGCCGTTCAAAAAGCGAAGCGGGCTTTCACCAGGGGATAAGCCCCGGTCTACTGACCGGGCTCAGTGGTATCAAGGTACCATTTCCTTTTAAGCCGCTGCGTGAACAGTGGGTGCAGCGTCAGGTACAACAGGCTTCTGGCACTAGTCCGCAGGTCGCTACTGAGTCTGACCGCTTCGAGGCAGAGTGCTTTTCCAGCTGCAGTATCATCCAATGCAAACGCAAGTTCAGCACGTCGGCTGATAAAGTAGGCTAGCCGATGCCTGATCTTCTTCAGCTGACCAATCAGCTGGGGGTAGTCGTTGTTTGGCTTCAAAACGAGTGACAAGGCTACGGCCTGGGCATGTATGTAGCAGTCGTAGTGGCGCGCCAATTTTCTTACGTCTCTACAGTCGCTCAGGCCGGCTTCAGATCGCTGTCGGTTCAGGTTGACCAGAGTCTCGTTCACCAGAAGCACCGAGGTGCGTGCGACCAGTCGGTAAAAGAGTGCGGTGTCTTCGGCAACCTGCAGGTGCTCGTCAAATTGTCCAGCCGCTTGAAAAATGCTTTTCCGCAGGAGCAGTGATTGCACCAGCGGGTGACGATCCGACTGCACGATGAAAGCGAGGGGTTGGTGGTACAGCCTCGCTTCACCATCAGGTAACGACGGATCAAGCTCGCTGATTCCATCGTGACGGCCGCCGCTATCGAGTCTGGTCCCAGTGAAGCAGACCTCCCCGCCATACTGATTGACGCAGTCGATCTGGCGCTCGATTTTCTCCGTTGACCAGGTGTCATCAGAATCGAGGAACGCGACCCAGCTTCCGCGGGCAAGCGATACGCCGTAGTTGCGTGCAGAGCTTACACCACCATTGGCCTTGCTCACGTATTGGACCAAGGGGTGCGAGGTAGCAAACAGCGTCTCGGTTCCATCGGTCGAGCCATCATCGACTACGATGATTTCCAGAGGCACGCGGGTTTGGTTCAGAACACTTTCGACAGCCGACAGCACACAGTGGCGACGGTTATAGGTCGGTATCACGACACTGATGTCTACGGGAGTGAGTAAAGCAGACGTTGACGTCGCCAAAGGGATGTTCTCCAGGTGTGAATACGAGGACAGGCTCAGGCGTGCTGCAGCGCCTGGTTGATGGTCGCCTGGACTTTAGGCAGGATTGCGTCCCAGCTGAGTGTCTGCTCAAACCTCAATCTAGCAGATCTCGCCAACCCTTCGGCGAGCGACCGGTCTGTCGCCACGTCTAAACAGGCTTTCGAAAATTCGACTGCAGTCTCTGCCAACAGAATCTCCTGACCATGAGTGAGCTCATAGCCATAGGCACCGAGCTTCGTCGACACAACGGGGCACTGACGGCTAAACGCCTCTGCAATCTTTATGCGGGTACCCCCACCGATGTGGATCGGAACGATGGTGCATGCCCAGCTGGCGATTTCCCCGTCGGTGTCCTGAACCCAGCCAAGGCCATCAATATTGTCCTGAGGTGCGTCGAACACTTCGGTTTTCGTGCCGACCAATCGGAGGCGAGCGAAGGGTAGCTGCTGCCGTATCAAAGGCCACACCTCGCTGATGAACCAGCGGACTCCATCCATATTCGGAGTGTACTCGAGCGTGCCAATGAATCCGATAAGTGGCGTCTCGGATCTTTCGGTGCCTACCTTGAGGCTGGCGCTTTCGAAACCATTCGGTATGACGGCGACATTCGGGGAGGAGCCGAGCAATGCCCTGTCCGCTTCGCTGCAGACCGTAATGATGTTGAAGCGTTCCAGCAGCCTTTTTTCTCGTCGCCTCCAGTGGAAGGTTTTTCTCGCCTCGTTCATTGCGCCTATCAGCGAATCTGATCGCTTCATTGCCGAATGATGGTATTGACTGGGGATGTCATCAATATCCAGCACTGACCGAGGAATATTGTATAGACCCAGACTGTTCGGGATCCTGATGCCATGGAACCAGACCACATCATATGCATCGGCCAAGTCCAGAAACGTGCTTTTGTCTGCCGTTGAGATCGAACTGCCATGGCCGTCCAGGAAACGGGAGTTGAACTCATAATGCATTCGTTCCCGCAGCCCTTTTTGCGGACTGGCTAAAAGCTGAAATACACCCCGCAGATCGAACGCCTGCCGAGTCGCTTCGAGTAAGGACTCATCCAAAGAACGCAGTGGAAATAAGAGCAGATGCACATCGCCTATCTTCTGTAGTTGGCGTCCAACATGTAGGGCACGTAATTGAGCGCCATACGAGCTGAATCCAGGGCAATGTGAGGTGCAATAGAGTATTTTGGGGTTGCGATTTGCCATATGTGTGCCGGAAAAATTCCTTTTTATTTCGGACGTGCGAAGTATAATGAACTCAACACCTCAATGAAAGAATATTACTGGCCAACTGGATCGGCTTATTTAGTCAAGCATGGAGAAGCAAAATTAGTCATGGAAAGCCTACCGAACTTTTTGATAATCGGCGCAGCCAAATCGGGTACGACGTCTTTGGCGGATTATCTAAATCAACATCCTGATGTTTTCATTCCGCCGTTCAAGGAGCCAAACTATTTCGCGCTGGACCAGGAGGATCTATATCCACCAGGACCTGTCGATCCCCGCATTGCCTTCCGCCTCCTCTACAGCCGCTCGATCGTAGATTATGACAGCTATCAGAGCGTTTACGCTGAGGCTCCCGCACGCAAGGCCACAGGCGACGCATCTGTGAGATACCTGTACTACCCCCGTGCGTCAGAGCGAATAAAAGAGCATATACCGAATGCGAGACTGGTTATTATGCTGCGAGAGCCGGTGGCGAGATTATATTCGCACTATTGCATGAACGTTCAATATCAACTTGAGCCACTGGCCTTACTTCCTGCATTGGATGCCGAAGAAGAGAGAAAGGAAAATAAGTGGGGGTGGGATTGGCATTATAAAAGTGTCAGTATGTATTCTGAGCAGATTGCTAGATACTATGAAAAGTTCGATCGGGAGCAGATAAAAGTATTCCTGTACGATGATTTCGTAAATAACCCGCTATCTGTTTATAGTGAAATTTGTCAGCATATTGGTGTAGATAATAATTTTATGCCTGATATGTCGGCGCGGGGGAAAGTGGCTATAAGGCCGCGTAACCTCATGGTTGGGCGACTATTGTATTGGCCAAATCCTTTCAAGACAGTACTTCGAAAAGCGCTTACGCCGAGTGCATTTATTTCAGTATTCAACTTCATCGAACGCAAGAACTTCATCCCAGCACCGAAGATTGATCAGTCCCAGTGGCGATCGCTGACGACCTTATTCAAGGACGATGTCATCCAGCTTGAGGAAGTTCTCGGGCGGCAGATTCCGTGGTACCGATAAATGGTGCATCTATCGAGCTATCAGGATCGGGATTTTGAAGTCGTCGACTACAGCATGTATGAGCTGGGTGAGACGGGTCTCCAATTCAGGGGGCCCGCTCCTGTTCCCGAAGCGCTCGAGCCTGGCAGTTATATTGCCTGCATCGGTGCGGCTCAGACCTTCGGATGTTTATGCCAGGAGCCATTTCCGTCAATGCTTGCCAAAGCGCTCGATCTGCCGGTACTGAACCTGGGTTATGGGGGAGCCGGGCCGGAGTTTTTCGATCAGCAGCGCTCGCTGGACGCTTATATCAACAACTCCAGGTGTGTCGTTATTCAGGTCATGTCGGGACGGAGCCAGAGCAACTCCATTTTCGATACCGACGGGCTTGAGCTCCTGACGAGAAAGGCGGATGGCAGGCAGCTCTCGTCAGTTGATGCGTATCACGGTGTAATCAATGAACTTCAGCGGTTTTCATATGTGCCCCGTGGACGAGTCGACGCTGCGCTGATTCGTAGACTGAATCGTTCCGGTACCCGGGCTCTCGTTAACGAAACCCGGCAAAGATGGGTGAACAGCTATGCTTCCCTGATTCAGAGGATACAGGTGCCCAAGCTGCTCTTCTGGTTTTCAAAACGAAGGCCGAACTATAGGGAGAACTACCTCTCGGTAAAAGGTATCTTCAATGAATACCCACAGCTGATCGACGCGGAAAGTGTGAAGCAGGTTGCTGGCCTTTGCGATGAATACGTGGAGTGCGTAACAGATCGCGGATCACCTCAGCAGCTGTTCAGTCGATTCACCGGTCAGCAGGCGATGGTCGATCCGGGTAATGATCGGCCAGACCTCGGGGGGCAGGTATGGACGCACGATCACTATTATCCTTCGCCTGAAATGCATGAAGATGCATGCATTGCGCTCAAGCCTGTGGTGAACAAATACCTTCAGCGTCTGTAACAATATCTGTCGTGGCTAGTAACGCTGTGAGTGTTCAGCTCGATGTCTGTGGCAATAAGCGCGATCTGAACCGTCCGCCCACACTCTTGAATCGCAACATCGGTTTCTCTACGAAGTGCCATGATGCCGCGGCCAAAAGCAATGTAATAGCGCCTGAATACATCGTGTATACGGTCAGGCTGATGTCCGGGAGAGAGACAATCACGACTTGCTGAACTGTAAAAGCGTAGATGTAAAGGCCATAAGAGTAGTCGCCGACGCTATTGAACCTTCGGATGATTCCAGCGGGAATGTAGGCGAGAAATAGCGTTAAGTAAGTTACCGAGACGGTATAAAATAGGGTGAAGCTTGAGAGATCGATGGTGCTTATCGCGAGTGCCAGAAACGCCAGAAGCGCGTACTTTCCCGAAAGGTGGATGCTGTCTCGATAATGAAAGGCGGTCGCTCCGGAGGCAAACATGAAGGTCAGCCGGATGAATTTTTCGCTTGGCATAGGCACGCCGCCAAGCCGGTTGATCAGCAGCGCCGCTAGCGAAAGCAGCGTGATAGAGAGGAATACGCGCTTCAGCGCACATCCGCTGGCATTCCATTTGGTGATGGCCCAGCCGGCGAATATGGTGACGATACACAGCAGTGCATACATGCGAACTTCATAGGGAAGCGTCCACAGCGAACCGTTGACCGCACCCGAATAAGGCGCGTTCGTGAATACGCCGGGCAACTGGTGCTCAACGCCGAGAAAAAGCACGCTATTACGTGCAAAGTATTTCGCAGTCTGAAAGTCGGTGAAGTAATCAGTAATAGTGAGGGTGCTAAAAAGCGGTCCGACCAAGCCTACGATAATCACGAGGGCAACGATCAGCGCTGGATAGATTCGAAGTGTCCGCGCCAGGGCGAAGGTAGATAGTCCTTTTCTCGATTCAAGACTGGCGCACACCAGCAGGCCGCTGGTGATGAAGAAGATATCTACAGCCAGGGTGCCGAGCGTAAGGCCGAGCGTGTCGCGGAGCGGCTCGGCATCGGCGGTGCCGTAGTAGAGGGCGAAGCTGTGGCTAATTAGAACAAGAAGGGCTGCAACGAAACGGATCAGGTTGAAGTTGTTGTCGCGACTGCCAATGTGTTCCGACAGATAGGCTGTCATCGTTTATCCTGATGATGATTCTGGAGGGCTGATAGGCTTGTAACCGTACATCCACGAGCCTGGTCTCTTGACGGCCTCGCCATACCTTGCGGACGATCTCGAGAGCGCGTAGGCATAGAGTATGCCTCCCAATAATGCGGTCGAAAGCCAGCTTCGATGCTTGCGGAACAGGTGCATCTTGCCTTTGAGGACCGCGACCTGTCGAGCCCGGCTTGTGCTGCTACCGCCAACCAGATGGGTGATGCGGGCAAAGGCGGTACGAACTGGGGGGTGCCCCGCCTCGATGGTCAGGCGAAGGCACAGGTCGACCTCTTCACTATATAGAAAGAACGACTCATCAAACCCGCCAGCTGTCCGCCATCTTTCGGCGCCAACAAGCATGAAGGCACCAGACAGGACTGGAACCTCTTCAAGGCCATCGGGTTCCCTGTTCGATAGTCTTCTTTTTAGCCAGCCCACGCCGAAGAGCAATCCCAGCTCGCGTCGTAAGGAAGGTCGCTCCTGCATACAGCTAGGATCGATACTGCCGTTTTCGAGCACCGTTACGCCGCCCCAGGCCGCTGCATGGGGTCTGGCTTTCGCACAGTCGAGCAGCGGCGTGATGGCATCGTCGAACAGTTGAGTGTCTGGGTTCAGCAGGAGTAAATATCGTCCGGACGCGAACCGTGCAAGTTCATTATTGGCTGGTCCAAAGCCGATATTGCCCCTGCTTGGCACGATCTGGACCCGAGGAAAGGCTTCACGCACGATTTGTTCCGAGGCATCACCGAAATTGTCGATGAGCAGCACTTCAATCGGCAAGTGTCCGCTATGCTCGAACAGACCAGTGAGGCAGCGGCGGATATCCTTCTCGGAGCGATAGCACACTATCAGGACGCTGACGATTGGCAATCTGTCACCGCTGCAGGTGGATCGAGGCGATCGTCCATTGTTCGCTGAAAAAGGCTCGGTCATGCTGGTGAAGTCGTTTTAGGGGCCGGCGGAGTATAACTGGTGAGACCATGTCAATGGAACGTTATCCTACGGATGTCGACAAAGCCCAACGCGCTATGAATTTGCAGATCCCCACCAGCTTACAAGCGTATTCCACCGCTAAGGACCACTCTCGGTATTTACCTGCCACAAAGCGTTAGTTTTTCGATAAGCTATTGCAAAATAGAAGGAAACTAACTTTTTTGCTGCGTACCTTCCTTGCGTTTTACCGTCGAATCGAAGAGTTCCTAACTATATGGCTGCCCAGCCCAGAGTACTACTGGTTGACCTCAACGCGTTCTCAAGTTTTCCGACGCTGGCAATCGGATTGTTGACAGCTGCTTTGCGCCGTCAGGCGTTCGCTGTTCAGGTGATCTGCCCGCTTGATCATGGGCGGCCCACGGTGATGCGGGAGAGACAGGAGCGCATCACGGATCATTTCATGCGCCGGCTTCACCTGTCAGCCTATGCACCGATATTGCCTATCCGGGACTTGGCTCGCCAGGTCTGGGGTTTCTTGCGCGATCGGCCGGATCGCATAACTGTCAGCCGCATCCGGCGGGCCCTCGAGTCCAAGCCGGATGTGATTCTGCTGTCCGCCTATTTGATGCACTACGAGGTGGTTCGCGAGATTGCCGCCAGCGCTAAAGAAAAGGGTGTTCCTGTGATTGTTGGCGGCCCGATGTTTAACATCGTTGCAACAGCCTCACATTGGCGCAGCCTGCCTGGGGTTACCGCGTTGGTGGGGGCAGAGGTCGATCTATCCATACCGCATCTCGTCAATGCCGTTATAGAAAAAAAGGACCTCTTGCAGTTCCCTGGTGTGACGCTACCTGATGGGCGGACGTCAACGGTTGCGCCACCGCTGCGGCCACTGGATAGCACGCCCTTCGCAGATTTCAGTGACTTCCCATGGGAGCGCTATCCGGTACGTATCGTGCCGATCATGACCGGTCGGGGATGCCAGTGGGCCAAGTGCGCGTTTTGTTCGGATGTCGTCTCCGCAAACGGCCGCTCCTATAGGACGCGCTCTGTCGGGCATGTGCTGGCCGAAATGGAAGAACAGGCGCGGCGCTACGCAACTCGAAATTTTCTCTTCCTCGATTTGAAGCTGAACTCACACCCAGACATGCTACGTGGCATTGCTGAGCAGTTGCCGGGCCGGGTGCCCGGAGCGGAATGGATAGGCACGGTTCACGTCGATACCAGAGCGGACAACGGATTATCTTTCCGGGACCTCAAAGCTGCTGTCAGAGGGGGCATGCGACGGGTCAGTTTCGGGTTGGAGACCGGCAGTCAGGCCCTGCTCGACGCCATGAAGAAGGGTTCCACCGTAGAAGGCAACTCGGCGTTCATTCGCAACGCGCACAGGGCAGGTCTATCGCTACGCTGTACCATGTTTGCTGGCTACCCAGGTGAAACCGAAGAGGACATGGCCGCAACGGCCGATTTTCTGGAGGTGCATGAACACCAGTTGGACAGGGTTCGCTTCAATGCCTTTTCGCTGCTCGAGGAAACGCCAATCTTCAAGCGTATGGCAGAGCAGTCCGGCGCCCTCATCCTCACCGATCTGCAGCCAGACCCTCAGCGGGCGCGGATGCATTACAGAAATCCGGCGATCGAGACGAAGGGTTATCGGGCGCACAAGCGCAGGGCATTGGCGTCTGTCTATCGCATAAATAGACGGCCAGTGAGATCCGGCGCCCGACAATTCGATGGCTTGATGTGATTAGTCTCTCCAAGCATCATGCGCTCGACCCTGCGGTCGATGTCAATGGTTTTCAGCCCCTGGCGCGCCGATTGCGTCGGCTGTCATTGCGCGAGCGGCGGGCCGAAGCGAGCGCTTTTCTCGACCTGTACTATCTCGAGAACAAGGGAGCGGATGGCAGCCAGCAAAAGCGAACCGCTGAGGTCGATCGCGAGTTAACCCGATACGGGACATACACGCACACGCCCGAGGAGCTCAGCTTTGGCGCGAAGGTGGCGTGGCGGAATCACGCCCGCTGCATCGGCCGCCTCTACTGGCGTTCGCTGATTATTCGGGACCGTCGAGGTGTGACTGATCCTGACGCCATTGCCGATGAGGTGGCTCAACACATGCGCGAGGCCTTCAACGAAGGCAAGATCAGATCGGTCATTACGATCTTCGCCCCAGCGACGCCGAACAAGCTGCCGGCGCATATTGGAGCTGATCAGGTCACACGCTATGCAGGCCATTTGCGGCGAGATGGCACTGTCATCGGCGATAGGGCGAATGTTGAGGCGACGCGACAAGCCGAGGCTGCCGGGTGGTCTGGAACGGGCGGACAATTCGACGTGCTGCCTTTGCCCATCATCGTTGCAGACGGCCGCCGGGTTTTTCGAACGCTGCCTGCCTCGGCAACGCATCATGTGCCGCTGACTCACAAGGCCTACCCCGCGTTCACAGAACTTGGCCTGGAGTGGTACGCCGTACCTTGTATGACGGGTATGATCCTGACAATCGGCGGCGTCGATTACCCGTGCGCACCCTTCAATGGTTTCTACATGGGTACAGAGATATCTTCGCGCAATCTGGTCGATCCCTGGCGCTTTGATCTGCTCGAAGTTACAGCGCGAGCTTTCGGTCTGGATCCTGCCGGCCAGGACCCCTTGTGGCGTGACAGGGCTCTGACGGAAATCAATGCGGCCGTGTTGCAATCGTACAGCAGCGCCGGCGTTACCCTGATCGATCACCATACGGCAGCGCGTGATTTCATGAAGTTTCGTGCAGACGAATCGGCCAGTGGGCGAGCCTTGCACGCCGACTGGTCCTGGATCGTCCCACCGCAAGCTTCAGCCGCCACGCCGCCCTTTCACATTCAGATGCATAATGAGCACGCGGTTCCGAATTACTATCACAGCTGGATCGCAGATGGCTGGGAAATGCTGCCATTTGACGGCAATGTCTCCCGTTCAAGACTCAGCGGTCATGCCAGAGAAGCACGACGTTGGCTGATCAGGAAAATGCGCAAACCAGGCACGTTCAGACGATGATCGCAGCGTTCGACGTTATCGTTCCAGTGCATAATGAGGGGGTCAGACTCCGGGCAACGGCACCCGCGCTGAAGGCGGCAGTCGCGAATCTCTCTGCCAATGTGATTTACGTGTTGAACGGTACCACCGACGATAGCGATTTGGTCATCCACAGTGTTTTCGGCCAGACGGCATGCGTCATCACACTGCCTGTCGCTGGCAAAACGCACGCACTACGCGCAGCCGATGCGGTATCAAGGCACTCACTGCGCGTGTATCTTGATGCCGATATCATCATCGCGCCAGATACCTTTCGTGCGCTGCTGAAACCCCTGACTGATGGGCGCGCGGATCTCACTGCGGCAAGGCTGGTGGCAGATCTCAGTCAGTCCAGAGGTCTTGCATTGCGCGTTGGCAGGGTTTGGGCCGACCAGTTAGCCCGCCGACAAGATGCCTTTCTCTGTTGCACGGCTATGAATAAAGCAGGCTTGCAAAGTAGGGGGGCGTGGCCGGATGTTATAGCAGATGACGACTGGGCGCGTAACAGGATCGGTTCCACCCGCCGTATGATCGTGGAAACAGCCATGGCTTACATGTTACCTCCACGGGACCTTCTCAGCTGGCTCAAGGTGCGGGCACGATGGATTCGGGGGGCGAGGGAGCTCAAACGATTGGAACAACATTACATACGCGTTGATCGGGTAAGACCGCAAGGTTCTCTGCCCGACCTTGCGATCTACTATTTCACGCGGCTTGGCGCGGAGCCGCTGGCGCTTCTGCAACAGGGGGCGCGATATCGCTGGGGCACAGACTATAGCACTCGAGGTCGAAAGGATGGCTAATCCTCTAGCTAATCAATTGCTTTACGAAGAATATCGGGCACTCAAGTCCGAGATGCTTTTGAGAATCGCCATCCAGAATCTCACTATTCTCTGCTCGGTGGCGCTATTTATTCCCGCGGCACTTTTGATAGTCATTCATTCGAAGCATGCGGGCGCATTGGCTTTGGCATACGCGCTGGCTAATTTGGCTCTGGCTTTGCAATGGTGTCACCAGGGGGTGCGGCAATGTGCTATGAAGCAAGCCATCCTGACACGGGATGAGGATGCAGGGCGCAGAGACTCATGGGAGGTGTGGCTGCCAACCCAGCGTCCCGCCAATCTACTCGGCTCACGCTGGTTCGTCTCGACGAAGCTGGTCTTCATGGGGCTGTGCGCAGCGTGCCTGGTACTGGCACTGAACGATTTCGGGCTGGCGCTGGTGTGTGCAGGGGCAGTGTTCGCAACAACGATTGCTGCACTATTGACCAACCCCAAGGAAGGTGTGCCGCCAGGCGAATAGCCTCACATCTCTCGCAGACCGTCCGGGTATCTGCCAAGGCCGGCGCTTAGGCCAACAGCACCCGTCCATGCTGACCGATCGCTACAACACGGCGACCTCTCGACAGGGCACGGCTACGCCATTTTCCGACGGCAGTGGCTGTTTTGCTAAGCAGGGAATGCGCAAAGGCAGAACTTGGCTGAATAGTGAGAAGCAGGAACTGACGCTGAAAGAGAAAGGACTGGGTGGTATTGCATGGCCTGACAAAACGCTTCTGCAATTGACAAGTTGGCTTACTGAAACCGGCTTGACTCTTTCTCTTCATACTCGACATCTCTCGCTGGCCTGGTGCGTACGACAGTAGCGCGGGCGTGTTACGAACATGTGACTAATCGTGATCGGCTGTAACTGAAGTCTAGCTTACGCCTTCAACTAGGTAAAATCCCTGACTAGTTCACCATTTGCTCAAAAAAGAATCAAGCGTATTCGGTCGCTTGTGAGCGGGCTTTCAGCGCGGGCAATACTAGCAAGTACACCTGTGGTGCACATCCGCCGAAAGGTAGATGCTGACTGTGCGATATCTATAAGTTGTATAGGGCGTAGCCATTCCTGAGACTTCTTTAACAAAAGTTAACAAATTCGCCCGTGAAGCTTGAGTCGGCTGTGTCGGCGCTCTAATATAGGCTGAAAGTTCTATGCTGTTTGAAGGCAGTTCGTGTGGTTGCAGTTTTTCATTGCTGATCACTGAAGGTCCTGATAACCATCGACCTTCCAGGCTTTGAGGCCTGGTCATAATAACGACCTTCCCAGGACACGCGCATGAAGAATACAACCAGGCTGCTGTTAGCCTCCGCACTCGTCGCTGCGTCTGCAGCGCAGGCAGAAATCACTGCTCTCGATGATACTGGCCTCTCCCAGGTCAGTGGTCAAAGCGGCATCGTCATTGAAGCCGGTTTCGGCTTCACCAATGGCGTTGATGCTGAAGCCATCTTCGCCAATGGCACCGTTGGTGACTTCTACGATGTTGACTGGAGTCAGGCAGGCATCACCATCGATGCCTTCAAATGGATAGTCGATGTTGAAGGCGGCTGGGATCAGGCTACCAACACAGGCACGAACACCGGCGGCTCTACAGATCTCTTCGGCGGCTTCATTGCCAAGGGTATCGCCATTGCCGGCGGCGTGGATATCACCATCGATGCCACCGCCGATCTTGGTAATGTGGTTGCTAACGGCGGTGCAGTCGCTGATTCAGACGGCGGTATCGGCATTACCTTCGCCCGTTCCTATGTCGATTTCCGTGTAGCCGACATGGGCTTCTTCATGGAAGATGACGCCGGATTTGGCGCCCAGTTCTCAAGCTTCGGCGGCGTTGAGCTGCTAGGCGCCCGCTTTGACGGACTCGAACTGGTCGTTCGCGGCAACGGCCTCTAGCCGATAAAATTATCGATGTGGTTCAGTATTTCTGGCACCAGGCCCACTGGCACATCGTGACCCCAGCCCTTGATCAGCTCCAGCTTGCTCCCCTTGATATTGCGGTGCAGCTGGCGGCCTGCCTTTGGGTGAACCAGCTTGTCGGCCAGGCCGTGCAGGATCAGCGTGGGCAGTTCGATGGATGCTGATTCATGGCGGATGCTGCCGGTCGCGTTGATCGCGACCATTTGGCGAATGATCGACTTTGGCCGATAGCTGCGCTGGTAGTCCCGGGCGATCCTCGAAATTATCCGGCGCTCGGACGAGGGATAACCCGGACTGCTCACCGTATTCCAGAACGCCAGGCCGCGGTTGATAGCGGCCTCCTGATGGTCCCCCTGAATACCGCCTCCGGTTATGCGCCAGAGTGTTTTCACACTCGGTGTCGGCAGTCTTGGATGATTGTCTGAGCTCATCAGCAATATCAGTTTCGAAATCATCTCGGGATGCTTTGCTGCCAGAATCTGCGCAACCATACCTCCCATACTTACGCCGAGCACGATCGGCTTCTCAAGCTTCAGATGCTCGATGAGCTGCCGTGTATCTTCCGCAAGATCGTGTAGTGTGTAGTCACTCGTTACCTTGAGGCCAAGCTTATAGCGCAGGAAGCCGGCAGGTGGCGATTGCATGGGGCCGGGGTTATCTGCCAGCGACGAAAGACCCATTTCCCTGTTGTCGAAGCGGATCACCCGATAGCCCAGAGCCAGCAAGCCATTAACGAACTCCGGTGGCCAGGTGGTGAGCTGGCAGCCCAGCCCCATGATCAGCAGGATCGGTGGCGCGTCCCTGGGGCCAGAGTCGCGATAGCACAGCCTGACATGTTCGAGGTCCGCGAAGTCTTCCGTATAGTTGCTGTCGTTCGGTAGGGTGTTCAGATCGAAAATCGGATCGTGCGCCTGGTCCAACATAGATTCTGTAGTCTGGGCTGATTTAGATGGCAAAGCGGCGTCTCCTCAGGATCTGGATGCTATACAACTACGTAGGATACTACTGATTCTCTCAGCGGTGTGGGGGAAGTCTGTATCACTATTTTTTGGGCGGGCTGATCTGTGTTTGAGATCCGTCCGTAGTCCTCGTATGTTCCACAGAAATCAGGGTTGATTCAGTTATGTCACACGCGCATAGTAATGTCGTTGCTCTCAAATCAAGGAATCTATTGGAACCGACCGACCCAGCAAATGATGCGGGCATGGATGTCGACCTCGATACGGATAGCCGGGATCTGAGCAACAGCACGCTGCCTTCGGATCACCAGGGCGAAGAACTCGGCGAACTGCTTCGTCGCATCGCTACTGATCGCAATAAAGCCGCATTCCATATCTTCTTCAAGGAATTCGCTCCCAAGATTAAATCTTACGCCATCAAACAGGGCATGCTCGAGCATGGTGATGAGCTGGTGCAGGAGGTCATGGTTAATATCTGGCGTCGGGCTGCACAGTTCGATTCGAGCAAGGCCAGCGCCACGACATGGGTGTATGCTATTACCCGTAATGCCAGAATTGATATGCTGCGCAAATTCGGTCGTTCCAGTGTGGAGACCAGTGTCGATACAGAGCACCTGTGGTCCATTCCGGGCACCGATGAGCCTGTAGGAAGCTGGCAGGATGGCGTGATCGCCGCGAAAGTGCGAAAATCCCTGGATGTGCTGCCTAATGAGCAGAAAGATGTGATTGCCAAGGTCTATCTTGAAGATAAGTCGCATCAACGGGTGGCCGATGAAATGGGCCTGCCGCTGGGCACGGTCAAGAGCCGTGTAAGACTTGCGCTGCAAAAGCTGAACGTCGCTCTGGATGGCAAAGTAGAAATCAATAATTAGGCTCTACTGATTCATCTTTAGTCGTGGTTTTACATGATCAGTCACCACCCTGACATCGACCTGTTGCTGGAGTACAGCGCGGGCGGGAGTCCATTTCCGCTCGCCATGTTGTTGCACATGCACCTTCAGTACTGCAGCGCCTGTCGGCATAGTCTCCGAAAACTCGAAATCATCGGCGGGGAATTTTTTGGCGCCAGCCCGGAGGGTCAGATTGATCCTGTGGATGAGCACGCCTTCGACCGTGTGATGGCGCTTATCGAAGCTGAAGAAAATGCCGATCTTGAAGTCGGCACGGCGGGCGTCGAGCATACCTACTTTCGCAAAAACTTCCCGCAGTCCTATGGCGCCGGTAACACCGTGTCGAGCCTAGCCCTTGAAAAGTTACTGCCCAAGCGTTTCTCTACCATCGATTGGAAACGAAAGTGGCTCGGCGTCTTTGAGCATGTCATCGCGACGGGCGGCGATAAACCGTCGAGTGACAATGGGGCGGATGAATCGCTGCGTTGGAAGCTCGCACTACAGCGCACCCGCAAGGGTTGCAGTGCGCCGAAGCATGTTCATAGCAACTGCGAATATACGGTCGTGCTGCAGGGCGGTTACTCAGATGCCGGCGGTGTCTATCGCGAAGGTGACTTTGTCGTTCGTACACCAGACTCGGCGCATCGGCCTAGGGCGATGGAAGATCAGGATTGTATCTGTCTCTCCTACATTCAGGGTAAAATCGGCCTTTTCAACCCGTTGTCAGGGCCACTGACCAGGTTCCGTCAACGCTTGTCCTGATCTCTCTGGAAGCCTCTAATGGATTGTCCTCGAATCGTCGTTGTCGGCGGTGGTGCCGGCGGACTTGAACTTGTCCGCAAGCTGGCACGCCGGCTTGGTAAGAAAGGTAAGGCTGACATTCATCTTGTGGATGCGCAGCTGACCCATCTCTGGAAGCCGCTGCTGCACGAAGTGGCTACCGGTCGTCTAGATGCCAATATCGATGAACTCGATTACCGCGCGCACGCCTTCCTCAATAACTACCGTTTTCACCTTGGCCGCGTCTGCTCGGTCGATATAGCGAACCGCTATGTCTGTCTGGCAGCTATCAAGGACGCCGAGGGCCAGGTACTGCAGCCTGCTCGCAATCTGCCCTACGACTACCTCGTGCTGGCTGTCGGCAGCCGTACCAACGACTTCGGCACCCCGGGCGTGATGGAGCACTGTTCACAGCTGGATTCGCGTGAGCAGGCCGATGCCTTCCACGAACATCTCGTCAACACCTTTCTTCGGCTCAACAGCCACGCTGATGCCGGTGAGCCACCGATATTGAAAGTCGGTATCGTTGGCGGCGGCGCCACCGGCGTGGAACTGGCGGCCGAGCTTCACAACACGACGGCGCTGCTGCGCGCCTATGGCCTTAATCTCGGCTCGGACAATCTGCAGGTCACGCTCATCGAAGCAGGCCCGCGAATTCTGCCTGCCTTGCCCGAGCGCATTACTGACGCAGTACTTCATGAATTGTCGGAATTGAAGATCGATGTACGTCACGATACTGCGGTCACTCGCGTCACGGCAGCGGGCTTCGAAACGCGCGATGGCAGCTTCATCGAGTCCGATATCAAGGTCTGGGCGGCTGGGGTGAAAGGCCCTCAGTTTCTTTCGGAGATCGAAAGCCTGGAAACCAATCGGTTGAACCAGATCGTCGTGCATCAGACGCTGCAGTCGAAGTCGGACCCCAACGTATTTGCAATGGGCGACTGTGCGGAGTGTATCCAGGATGACGGCAGCCGTGTACCGCCGAGGGCGCAGTCGGCACATCAGATGGCCGATACTGTGTCGGATAATCTGGTGCGCCTTGTCGAGAAGCGGCCGATGAAGAACTTCATCTATCGCGATCACGGTTCGCTGATTTCTCTAAGCCGCTATTCTACCGTCGGCAGTCTGATGGGAAATCTCACGGGCAAGAGTATGATGATCGAAGGTTTCGTAGCCCGCTTCATGTACGTCTCGCTGTATCGGATGCACCAGGCGGCAGTATACGGCTATCTGAAGACGCTTCTCATCATGCTGTCTTCACAGATCGATCAGTTCATTCGTCCAAAACTCAAGCTCCACTGAGGCTTCGTCATGATGCAAGTTATCGGTTCGTATACCAGTCCGTTCGTCCGTAAGGTGCGAGTCGCGCTTATCGAGCATAAGTTGCCGTTCGATTTCCGTGAAGAGACGCCCTATACCGCCGACACGCCGGTGCGAGACTTCAATCCGCTGGTGAAAGTGCCTGCCTTTGTCGATGCCAATGGTGAAACTTGGTTCGACTCTGCGCTCATTCTGGCCGTGCTCGAAACACAGAAGCCCGAAGGCAGTGGCTCACTGCTACCGCAGGACCCCATGGCTCAACTGCAGGTGCGCCGTCTGGAAACGCTGGCTGACGGCATCGGTGATGCTGGCGTGTTGATGTTCATGGAGAAGAAGCGTGACGAGTCAGAACAGAGCCCCGGCTGGATTACGCGACAGCAGGAGAAGGTCGATAATGGTCTGGCCTTCTTCGAACGTTACCTCAATGAGCGCCTCGACAAGGACTTCCTGCACGACTTCGACGGGGGGCTGGGGCTGAGCACGGCAGATATCGCGCTGGTCTGTGTGCTGGAGTGGTATACGCTACGCTTCAACGCCGACTGGCGGAAGCAGTATCCCAGGCTGGCGGAGTATGCCCGCCAGATAGGCGAGCGGGAGAGTTTTGTGACGACGAAGCCGCCTGGGGCTTGATCCCCAAAGCTGGATTAAGCAGATTGGGAAAGGTGTCGAATGGCTGCAGCAACAGTCACCAGTAAAGGGCGGATTACTATCCCAAGGACACAGTCGCTCTGATCGACCAGGCTTCGGGCGCTCAACTCGAACTCTGGCTCGACCAGGTCCTGGAAGCAGAATCCCTCCAGGACCTTCTCGGCCAAAGCTGATTAAGCCGTCAGGTAACCGCCGTCAACAGCCAGTATCGAGCCAGTTGTATACGACGAAGCCGGACTCACCAGATACAGCGCAGCACCCGCCATTTCAGATGGCTCCGCAATACGATTCATCGGCACATGCGTGAGCAGCTGCTTCAGGATCTGATCGTTGGTTGTCAGGGCTGAGGCAAACTTGGTGTCTGTGCCGCCTGGAAGGATTGCATTCACGCGGATGCCCGAGCCAGCACACTCTTTCGCGAAAGTCTTGGTCATCGAGATAACCGCAGCCTTGGTGATCGAGTAGATGCCCTGGAAGTGGCCCGGGATCACGCCGTTCACTGAAGCGATATTCAGAATCACACCTGACTTCTGCTTACGCATGATCTTGCCGGCTTCGACTGACATAAAGAAATAGCCGCGGATATTCACGTCGACCGTCTTCTGAAAGGCGCCGAGATCGGTGTCCAGGACATGGCCGAAATACGGATTGGCAGCCGCGTTATTTACCAGGATGTCGAGCTTGCCGTGCTTGCTCTTGATCTCCTCGAACAGACTGCTGATCTGATCCATCTCACCGATATGACAGGCGATGGCGTCCGCCTTTCCACCGGCTTCACGGATGCTCGCGGCGACTGTTTCGCAGGTGTCGATCTTGCGGCTGCTAACGATAACATGTGCGCCATAGGCGGCCAGCGTACGGGCGATCTGCTCACCAATGCCACGACTGGCGCCCGTGACGAGGGCGACCTGGCCGTCGAGCTTGAAAAGGTTTTCTGCTGTTGGAAGTTGCTGTGACATAGGGAAATTTCCTTGTTAGCGAAAGCTGACTGCGTCGCCTTCTGCGGTGGTCTGTAGGTAATGGTAATGGTTGAAGTAGGCCAGCCTAAGCTCGTTGGGCCGCGGCGGGCGCTCCGGATTACTGCGGTAGATCAGTTTGGTGATGCTGGCGTTCGCGAGTACCCAGTTGGCGTCGAGTGCGCTGACGTCATCCATGTTCAGCATGGCCTGCAACATAAGCGAGATCGGACCGCCTGAGCTGACGATGCACACGTCGCCTGAGCCTTTTTTGCCACTCTCCCGGGCCTGCTCCCAGCCTGCCGTGACAGCCGATTCGAATGCATCGACGATCCGGCGCTTGAACTGCGCCCAGGTTTCAAAGGCTTCAGCAGCATCCTCGACGAAATCACCATCGGCAATCCAGGCATCGACCACGCGATTGAATGCCGGCTGAAACAGCCGGGTTCGATCGTCGACAGCGTTCAGAAAGGCTTCGACTTCGGGTTTATGCCGGAGCCTCTGCAGATAGTGCGCCAGCAGGGCCTCGTGATCGAATTCGTTGAAGCCGGCGTTGGTCACCGGCGCAGCCTGCTCGGACAGCCGTTGTTTTGGCATGTCCGGGAAGCAGCCAGCACGTACCCGCTGCTCGGTATCGATCTGCCGAGACAGTGTGCCGCAGAACCAGCTCACATCAGCCGGGTCTCGACCGGGTCCGAGCTCACGAGCGAGTTGTTCGCCTGCGTAGCCCGCCTGCCGCTGCCCGAGCTCCGAGAGCTGATCATAGTTGCTCGAATGAAAGCTGGCCTGACCGTGACGGATAAGATAGATTGCTGCCATATCTAGCCGAGCTCGCTGATCTGCTTCTGCAGATAATCATCGATGAACTTCACCACGAAGCCAAAGCCGGCGAAGCGCTTGTCCTTGGTCTGGCCGTGATAGAAGCGGTAGTAGATCTGCTGGATGATCACAGCAAGCCTGAACAGTCCATAAACGCGATAGAAGGTGAAGCTGTCGACGCTACGACCGGACTGTTTCAGGTAGTACTGAACCAGCTCGTCACGCGTCATCATCCCGGGCGCATGGCTTGGCTGGCGGCGCATCATATGGAACTGCTGCGGATCATCGGCCTGCACCCAATAGGCGAGGCTGTTGCCGAGATCCATCAGCGGATCGCCGATCGTCGCCATTTCCCAGTCGAGCACGCCATTGATCTGCATCGGGTTCTGTTCATCGAGCACGATGTTGTCGAAGCGGTAGTCGTTATGGATCAGGCAGCTGTCGACCTGCTTCGGCTTGTGGTTATCCAGCCATTGCATCACCTTGTCGCACTCCGGGACGTCAGGTGTACGTGCCTTGACGAAACGGTCGTTCCAGCCGCTGATCTGCCGCTCGACGTAATCACCGTCTTTCTTCAAGTCTGCCAGCGCCGTGTCCTGCCACTGAAACTTATGCAGGTCTACCAGACCATCGATCATGTTCATGCATAACTGACGCAGGTTGTCTGGTGACAGCTTCTGCTCACCGGTTGCTAGTTCAGTCGGCAGCTCGTTACGCAGGATGATGCCATCGAGCTTTTCCATGACATAAAACTCGCCACCGATCAGCGACTCGTCCTCACAGAACACGTGCATCTTGGGGACCAGCCGGTAATGGCCGTTCAGCGCACTCATCACCGCGTACTCGCGCTTCATGTCGTGCGCTGACTTGGCTTTCTTGCCAGTCGGCGGACGCCGGAGCACGAACTGCCGGCTCTGCCGGCCCGGCGCGTCGTTAGCGCTGTCGGTGAAGCTGAGCAGGTAGGTGAGATTGGAGGCGCCGCCTGGGAACTGACGTACGCTCATGTGTGGTGGGAGATCGCCAATATTCGCTCGCAGATAGCGTTCTACGGCAGCATTGTCGAACTGTTCGCCTTCACGGATCTCGATCGACTGGTCTTTCAGGGTCATGTTTTATTCTCAGTAAGTGATCAGGGCTGCGTCAATGTCGCCAGGCTGGCCTGCCAGTCACGCTTCTTCTGCAGAATCTTGCGACCAGTCACATGTAGGCTGCGCATGTACATGGCTGGCATGTAGCGCTTCAGCAACCAGATCAGGTGATAGCTCATGTGCGGCAGCACATAGAAGTCCTTGTTGTTGATGCCACTGTAGACGCGCTTCGCCACACCATCAGCATCAATCTTTGAGGTCTCGAACAGGCGCTGCACCATGTCTTTAGCTTTCGGATCAGGCGAACGTAATGTCTTGCCGAGATCGGTCTGGAAGAAGCCCGGACAGACGACACTGACACCGATACCGTAGGAGAACAATTCGCCTTCAAGTGTTTCTGACAGCGCGACAACGCCAGCTTTTGCCGCGTTATACGAGCCCATTTCCGGCGCGTGAATCAAGCCTGCCATGGAGGCAATATTGACGATGTGACCTGAGCGCTGTTTCTTGAACAGCGGCGTGAAAACGCGGCAGCCGCGCACGACGCCCATCAGGTTGATATCCAGTACCCATTCCCAATCACTCAGCGGCGCTTCGTCGATGGCGCCATGCGTGGCCACCCCGGCGTTGTTGATGATGATGTCGACGCCGCCCCAACGCTTGACGATATCGTCGCGCCACTTCTTCAGCTGGACTTCCTTGGTAACGTCTACCTTGGTAAAGAACAGGCGCGACTCAGGCAGGCCGAGCAGCTCGATTTCTGCCTGACCTTTTTCATCCTGTATGTCTGCAATGGCGACGCTCCAGCCTTCGTGCAGGAACTGCTTGGCGAGCGCCAGGCCAAGACCAGTGGCGCCGCCGGTGATGGCGACTCGTTGTTCCGGGAAACGTTGAATAGCCATGCGCCTACCTCTTCTCAGTTTTGGTTTTGTCGTCATGAGCGTATTTCTTCAGCTCGAACTTGGCGATCATGCCGCGATGTACTTCATCAGGGCCGTCGGCCAGTCTGAGCACTCGGGCGTAGCCAAACAGGGCGGTGAGCGGAAAGTCGTTGCTCAAACCCGCACCGCCATGGATCTGGATGGCCGCATCGACGATACGCTGCAGTACATTTGGCGCGACGACCTTGATTTGTGCGATATCACTCATGGCGCCGAATACGGTCTGGGTATCGATCTTGTAGGCGGCTTGCAGTGTGAGCAAACGAGCCATCTCGATATCGATGCGCGCATTGGCAATGATGTCGCGATTGCCACCGAGACTGGAGAGTGGCTTTCCAAACGCAACACGGGAAGTCGCCCGTTCGCACAGTAGCTTCAAGGCTCGCTCAGAGGCGCCGATAGCCCGCATGCAGTGATGAATACGGCCCGGACCAAGCCGGCCCTGGGCGATCTCGAAGCCGCGGCCGAGCCCAGCGATGACATTACTTTTCGGTACGCGCACATTATTGAAATGTACTTCACCATGGCCGTACGGCTCGTCCTGGTTGTTGAACACATGCAGCATGCGAACGACGTCCACACCCTTTGCATCCCGCGGCACGATGACCATCGAGTGTTGCTGGTGGCGACCATTCTCCGGGTTGCTCAGGCCCATGAAGATGAAGAACCGGCAGTTCGGGTGACCGGCATTGGAGGTCCACCACTTCTTGCCATTGAGAATCACGTCATCGCCATCCGCGGTAATGGTGCTCTGCATGTTGGTGGCATCTGACGAGGCAACGTCGGGTTCAGTCATTGCAAAGGCGGAACGAATCTCGCCAGCCAACAGCGGTTCAAGCCACTGCTTCTTCTGTTCCTCAGAACCGTAGCGCACCAGCACTTCCATGTTCCCGGTATCCGGCGCGCTGCAGTTGAAGACTTCTGGGCCTATAAAGGAGTGACCCATCGCTTCCGCCAGCGGCGCATATTCCAGGTTGGTGAGGCCAACGCCGTATTCCTTTTCGGGCAGAAAGAGATTCCACAGGCCCGCAGCCTTGGCTTCGGCCTTGAGCTCTTCCATCACGGGCGGCTGCGTCCACTTCTGGCCGGGTTGCTCGAGGTGCTCGAAGTATGCCTTTTCAGAAGGTATGACCCGTTCCTTCATGAAATGGCGAACGCGCTGAAGATAGTCGGTAGTGGTCTCGTTGTGAGAAAAGTTCATGTGCTGAGCCTCACGCTGTGGCAATGGGAGTGCTGAATTCGATGAGCTAAACCTAAGCGAGGATTGATGATGAAGCAAATGAATAGTTATAATAGGTAGTATGAACAAGACTAATATCGATCGTTTTGACCTTAACCTGCTCACGGTCTTCGTGGCGATCTATTCGGAAGGCAGCATCACGGCGGCGGCCAACACCTTGCATCTCTCGCAGTCGGCCATCAGTCATGCGCTGAACCGCTTGCGCGAGCAGATGGGGGACGAGTTGTTCCAGCGCAGTGGGCGGACTATGTCGCCGACGCCGGCCGCCGAGCAGCTCATCGGGCCTATCCGTCAGGCGCTGGTGCAGATTCAGCAGGGTCTCGTGGCCTGTACCCAGCAGGAGGGGCTGGATCTCAAGGGGCTGACAACCCGCTTCAGGCTCTGCGTGCGGGACAGCTTCGAAGGGCTGGTGCTGCCGGAACTGATTGCCATCTGCAGCCGGCTGGCACCTAAAGCCAGCTTCGCCAGCATGCGTACGCCGCGGGAGCAGGTCCTGCACGACTTGCGCAGTGGCCGCATCGATCTCGCCGCCGATATTCTGTTGCCTCACGACGATCAGATCCAACATGTGGAACTGCTTTCAGATGATTGGGTTTGTGTATTGAGGGCCACACACCCACTGCTGGTGGAAGATTGGAGCCTGGCGGGTGTACTGAAATACCGACACGTGATGGTGTCCTCGCGGGAGCACGGCGCAGGCTTTGAGGATACACAATTGGCGCGCCATGGCCTTCGCCGGGAGATTGCCTTAAGAACCTCGAACTACCTGGCGGCGATGCAGACGGTAGCCGTCACCAACTTCATTGTCTGTGCACCGCGACGGCTGGCGGCAGCCCTGGTTGCGCCAATGGGCGGCAGCGTCGTGGTTCGACCCTTCCCGATGCAGTTCCCGCCCCTGGAGTTGTATTTGTACTGGCACCGGCGGGTCGAGCACGACAGGGCGCATGTCTGGCTGAGAGAGCAGATTCTGAAGCTGACAGCGGCCCTGGACTAGCAGGCGCTCGGGCGGCGGCCATGCGTTGCGCTGACGGGTGAGCGAATACTAAAGCGAGAGACGAGGTCCGTTCGGCCCGCCGGTCAGGCGTAGCCAGGTCAGATACAGAACCCGGGCATCCGATGCGGCCCGATGGCGCGCCAGACCCTGCTCGATGAACACTGAATCGCGTGTCTCAGACCACTTGTCCAGCAGATCCGGCGGCAGCAGGTTGCCGATTGATTCGAGGGTAAAGTTGGCGCGAACATGCGCTGCGCGAAACAGACGATGCAGCCAGAACGAATCGAAGCTGAGCGCGTCGCAGTACACTCGCGATGGCAGCACCTCATTGAGGTAACCCGCCACCGTTCGGGCCTCCACGCCCTCGTCCATCAAACGCTCACGGGTGATGCCGTGTATATCAGCGGCTTCTTCGGACCAGTCGCTCCACAGCGCTGCCGGCTGTATCAGCCAGCCATGCGATTCGCCGGTCTGGAGGCAATAGCCCACCTCGACCGGATAGCTCGAGATGAGATCCTTGCTGGACGCTTCAAAGTCGATAAACGCGAGTTCTGATGTCACAGCGTCTCCGCCAGATTAACTGATGCAGTATCGGCCATGTCTGCTTCAGCCAGGTGTCCTGATCCGCTTCCGCGCCAGGTTGAGGCCATGCGAAGGCCCGATATCAGCGCCATAAAGCGGTCGCCTCTCGTTTTCAGATCCAGTAAAGTGCCGTCTCAGCCATGGAGATCCCGCACCCGTCATGTCTTCACGTTCATTTAACAACGCGCCGTCCGGTGATTCCCCTAGTGTAGTCATCTTTTCCGGCGGCATGGATTCCTACACGCTTCTGCACAGCCTCCTGCAGCAGGTCGGCCCGTCTGCCCGAGTTCAGGCAGAGGCCGTGCCGCAGCGGGATCTGGTACACGCCCTGTCTTTTGACTATGGTCAAAGACATAAAAAAGAGCTGATTTATGCGGCGGATGTCTGTAAATCGCTCGGCATCCCGCACCGGATCATTGATATCACTGCAGTGAACAGCCTGCTTGCGGGCTCGTCACTCACCGATGCGATAGATGTACCAGAAGGTCATTACGAATCCGAGTCAATGAAGTCGACCGTGGTACCGAATCGCAACATGATTCTGCTGTCACTGGCAATCGGCTATGCTGTTTCCATCAAGGCCGAAGCCGTGTATTTCGGGGCTCATGGAGGCGATCATGCCATCTATCCCGATTGCAGGCCAGAGTTTCTGGAGCGCATGAACGCCGTGAGTGTGATCGCCAACTATGAGCCAGTGCGGGTCGAAGCACCTTTCGTGGGGATCGACAAGATCGACATTCTAGGCCAGGGGCTGGCCATGGGCCTTGACTACAGCATGACCTGGACCTGCTACAACGGCCGTGAAAAAGCCTGTGGCAAGTGTGGTTCATGCGTTGAACGTCTCGAAGCCTTTGCCGAAAATGGTGTGGTCGATCCTTTGCCATATGAGCCAAATGTCGATCGTCCGGATCTGAAGGTTTGATCCTACTATGAAGGTAAGTAGCTAAATTGACCGGCTATCGAATAAAGGAGGCGTTTTACACGCTTCAGGGGGAGGGGGCGAACCAGGGTCGCCCAGCCGTGTTCTGTCGCTTCAGCAAGTGCAATCTATGGAATGGACGGGAATCGGACCGTGCTTCAGCCATCTGCAACTTCTGTGACACAGACTTCGTCGGCGTTGATGGTCAGAATGGCGGCACCTTCGCGGATGCCAATGCACTCGCCGATCATCTCATTTCACTCTGGCCTGCAGCATTTCGCCCGGCGTTTGTAGTCTGCACGGGCGGTGAGCCCCTCCTGCAACTCGATGATGGTCTGATCGCCGCCCTGCATGATCGTGGTTTCGAGATCGCGGTCGAAACCAACGGCACATTGCCTGCACCAGCTGGCATCGACTGGATCTGTGTGAGTCCGAAGGGCCGTTCCACTGTCGTGATCGACAGCTGCAATGAGCTCAAGTTTGTTTATCCGCAGGATGATCTTGATCCGGAAGACTGCGCCCATATCAAGGCTGACCACTACTATCTATCGCCCCGTGATGATCGCTACCTCACGCAGTCCGGTACGCCGGAGCAGGTAGCCGCGTTGCGGGACTCCAATCTCATTACGGTTGGCTCTGCCGATGTCACGTCTTCCGATGCGCTGCCTAGCCCGCGCATCACCAACCACACCGCCGATTGCGTTCAGTACTGCATGGCCAACCCGCCGTGGAAACTGTCACTGCAGACGCACAAATATCTCGGCATCGACTGATGACTGCTTCAGCTGGCCTGCTGCCGGTATTCCTCCTGATCCTGGTGGGCTACGGTCTGCGCCGCTACCAGTTCCCGGGTGACAGTTTCTGGGATCCAGCGGAGCGCTTCCTGTACTACTTCCTGTTCCCGCTCATGCTCATCGACAAACTGATGCATGCCGACCCCCAGGGTGTGAGTCTGCTCAAGCTGGTGCAGCCAGTCGTGGTCGGATTGGCAATTGCCACATGCCTGCTCTGGCTGCTCAATCGCATCTTCAGATGGTCGGGACCGATGTTCACGTCGGTATACCAGGGTGGCATCCGCTTCAACTCCTACATCGGGCTCGCAGCCGTGCAAGTGCTCTACGGAGACGGCGCAGTCGCCATCGCTGCCCTTGCGATGGCTATCATGATTCCGCTGCTGAATATCTTGTGCATCCTCTGCTTTTCATTCTATGCCAACGCGAGTGCCGTAAACGCCAAGGCTGTGCTGAAGGCTATTGCCTCCAACCCACTGATAATCGGCAGCGTACTCGGGGTGGCTTTCAACGGTCTGAACGTGAGCCTGACGCAGCCGATCGAAGCGGCCATCGCGCTCATCGGCGAAATGGCCTTGCCATTCGGTTTGCTTTGCGTGGGGGCGGCCCTGAAGCTGACTGGCCTGCGAGCGGATAGCAGTCCTATCCTGATCAGCAGTGCCTTCAAGCTGCTGGTGTTTCCGCTGGTGTTTGTGGCGAGTGCCGCCATTTTCATTGACGATCAGCAGACCCTGCTGGTGTTCCTCATCCTTGGCGCGCTACCCACTGCGACTTCGTCCTATATCCTCTCGCGTCAGCTTGGCGGCGCCTCGGGCACCATGGCACAGATCATCAGCATCCAGACACTCCTAGGCATGGCGACGATTCCCCTGGCTCAGTGGCTTTTCGACTTCATGAGCATAGGCTGATATCAAGTTGGAGCAGTCATCAGATTTGAGTGGCGGAGACTTACCCGCTCATCAGGCCACTTTCACGAGATTACGGCCGTCGCCCTTGGCGGCATAAAGCGCTTTGTCTGCGCACTCGATAAGTGAGTGGAGGTCATCGTCGGCCTGCGGCACGAGGCTGCAGCAACCTATGCTCGCAGTAAGCTTCAGGGAGTGCTCGTTGAAGCGAATGTCGAGACTTTCAATGCTCCGACGGATGCGGTTCGCGGTATGAACGGCGCCGGGCGCGTCCGTTTCGGGAAGGATAACCACGAACTCTTCGCCGCCAAAGCGGGCACAGAAGTCTGGCGGTCGGCGGATACTGTCCTTGATGCAGTCGGCAACCTGACGCAAGCATTCATCGCCTGCGAGGTGACCGGCGCTATCATTGAGTTTCTTGAAGTGATCGATGTCGATCAGCAACAGGGACAGCAGTGTTCCGTTGCGTTGCGAGCGCCGCCATTCCAGATCGAAGCGCTCATCGAAGGCGCGCCGGTTGTGCACACCAGTCAGGCCATCGAGCGAGCTCAGGTTACGCAATAGCATATTGGCTTCCGAAAGCTGCTGCATGGCCGATTGCAGCTCGGCGGTACGCTCAACCACGCGATGCTCCAGACGCTCGGCAGCTGCGCTCTGAGTGCGGGCGATCTCCTGCTGGGCTTCACGGGCCACTCGTTCACTGATGAGCGCCTGTTCCTGAGCTTCGAGCCGTTTGCTGCGCTCTTCAGAGAATCGCTGAGCCAGCGCGATGGACAGCAGCAGGACTTCCATGGCGGAGCCGATCTGCTGCGCATTCTCGGTGTAGCCGCTGCTCGGGATATAGCCAAACTTGCTCAGGACCAAAACGACCGTCGCAGCCATGAATACAGACCATGCAATCGTAAAATAGCGCGCAGACAGGCTGCCAGTACGCCATTTCGATATACCTGCGGCCATAACCAGTATCGGTGTGATAGCGCCCAAACCAGCGGCAAGGCGGATGGCGTACTGGTAAGGCAGCAGAACCGTGAGTGCCACGATTGCGATGCTTACCACGCCCAACCACTTCAGGCCGTCGGCGCCCAGGCCCCGTGTGCCGGTATAGCCAAGGAAGCTTCTGGCGAAAAGTACTGTGAAGGCAGACGAGCTGGCGGCCATCACAGCCACAGACTGATCCTGCCACCAGACCGAACCGGGCCATAGGTATTGAAATCCAAAGCCGTGAAGGCTGGCCTGGAACAGCATGATCGACGCCGTGACACCCAGATACCAGAAATAACTGCGATCGCGCAGTACCAGGAAGATGAAGAGGTTGTACAGCAGCATGCCGATCATGAGGCCGAAATACATCGACTGAAGTGCCAGAACGGTGCCTTCGGCCTCTATGAAGGCGTTTTTCTGCCAGAGATGCAGCGGCAGCTCCATCGCGCCATCTGTCTGTACCTGCAAGTAGAGCGTGAGTTCGCCGGCGCTATCGAGTGCAAGCGGAAACAGGAAGTTGCGATGATCCAGGGGTCGCTGATCGAATTCGACCCGGTCTCCGGTGATGCCCGAACGCATGACTTTGCCGTTCTGGATAACGAAAAGCTCAACCTGATCGATTAGCGGATACGACAGTTCCAGCAGCCAGCCTTCAAGGCTGGGCTGCTCCACGAGCAGATCCAGCTTGAACCAGTGGACGGCACGATTGAATCCAAGTGCGACTCGGTCATCGATGGATTGTCGCCAGACGGAAGGCGGCAGCGCCTGTACATCTTCGAGCGACAGATGGCCCGCATCGTCAACGTAAACATCAACGAGTGGTTGCAGATCGATAACGGGCTGAGTGGTATCGACGGGTGTACGAGCCCCGACATGTGAGGCAACAAGCAGCAGACCGCAGACAACGAGCCAGAAGCTCCTACAAATCCTTGATATAACCAGGCCCCCTATGGCGGCGTTACTATCTACGATTAAGTGTAGCTGGCTATAGAGCAAGTTCAATGTTAGCCATCTATCCGCTACATCTTTAGGCGGTTTTCAGAGGGCGTGAGAAATGTGCGCAGATACGCACCCTTACATACCTTCGCAAAACCCTCATATACAAATTAAGGATTGTCAATATAAAATTCCGCGGCTTTAAATCCTGTTCGAGCGGTCCTCCCTGGAGTTGTTGTATGTCATTCCCTTTGAAAAAACACGGTCTTGCATTGGCCATTGGTCTGGCAATATTGCCGATGCTCTCTGCCTGCTCCGATAATGACAAGAAAGAGACAACCCTTCGTGCAGAGCGTTCCGTCTTCAACGAGGGCCTGAGCGTCGTTGCCCAGTGGAACGAACTCGGTCTGGCCGGCATCCGTGAAAGTGGTGCACGTCCCACGGTGACTACTCGGCAGCTCTTTATCCTGTCGTCTGCCATGTATGATGCATGGTCAGCTTTCGACTCGGTCGCTATACCCTATGCGGCAGACCCTCTCTTGAAGGCCGATCCAGCCGCTACAGAAGCAGACCAGGCACGCGCAGTGAGTCAGGCGGCGTATCAGGTGCTGATCAAGGAATTCCCGGCTTATGAGGCCTCTACCGGTCACTTTAGCGAAAACATGCGACGTCTTGGCTATCCAATTGTCACAGCTGGTGCGACCGATACTCCAGAGGGTATTGGCTTTCTGGCGGCTGAAGCAGCGATGGCCAAGCGCGCCAATGATGGCTCCAATGCCGCTGCGGACTATGCAGATACCCCTGTGGCTGGCTACGCTACCCCAACCTACGTGGCTCGCAACAGCGCCGATCCGGATGCCGTCAACGGTTTCAACGGTGCGGATTACGACGTGAACGTGTGGCAGGCCCTTCGCGTTCCCACCGGTGTTGTGAAGGACGCCAATGGATATCCGATCGTCGACGCGTCCAACCCGGACAGCTTCAAGGAACAAAAATTCCTGACACCACATTGGGGTGCTGTAACACCCTTCGCAATGAGCAGCGGTGACGAAGTCAGGCCCGTAGCGCCACCAATACTTGGTGACTTCACGGACTATACCGACGCCCTTGGCAACACAACCACCAATGATGCAGCCTTTAGAGCCCAGTTCGAAGAAGTGCTCACCATCAACGGCACACTCACAGACAAAGAACGTGCTGCTGCCGAGTTCTGGGCCGATGGTCCGCGTACAGAGGCGCCTCCGGGGCACTGGAACCAGCTCGCCCACGGCGTTTCCGGCCGTGACGACCACACCGTCGAGCAGGATGTGAAAATGTTCTTTGCTCTGAACGGAGCGTTACTGGATTCAGGCATTGCAGCGTGGGATGCCAAGCGGATGTACGATTCAGCGCGGCCGGCGACTGCCATTCCGCACTTGTACCGAAACCAGACCATCACAGCTTACGTGATCGGTAAAGGCTTTCAGGACATTCCTGCCGAGGACTGGAGACCCTATCAAAGCCCGACGTTCGTAACGCCACCATTCCCAGAGTATGTCTCTGGCCACAGTACCTTTAGTAGTGCGGCAGCCGAAGTGCTGACGAGCTTCACCGGGTCACCGACCTTCTATGATGGCACCACGATGACCGTGCAGGATATCAACGGCGACGACAAACCTGACCTGCTGGGGCAGTTTGTTGTGAAGCCGAATTCGCTCGTTTACGACTCCGGTCCGTCACAGGAGTTAGTGTTGCGCTGGCCTACGTTCAAGGATGCTGCCATTGAAGCTTCGCGCTCACGAATCTATGGCGGCATTCATATTCAGGATGGCGACCTCCGAGCTCGTGAGATGGGTGAGCAGATTGGCACCAAAGCCTATGATCTTGCCGAGCGTTTCTGGACAGGCGACGCCAGCGTTCGCCCATAGGCTTCAACTGATAGGATAATGCAATGAAAAATACACGTCTGAACGCTTTGGCAGTCATTGGCTGCTGCACTGTACTCACGGCCTGCGCCGGAAAGACCGTGGACACCACTCCAGCTCACCCGACTGCGGTGGTGGAAGCAAAGTTCTCAGTCAATGGGCGCTTCGTGCCGGATTTCAGCGGCGTTCAGACTGTGTATACCAGAAGTGACATGCGTAGCCTGAAGCAGAAGACCGAGTTCGACAGCTTCGTCATGCGCTGGCTCAACTCTGATGTTCAGGACATTTTCAGGCTGGACAAGAATCTTGTATGGCAGGTCGATTTCGACAATGAAACCTATCAAGAGTGCAGTCTGACCGGCTGTATTTCCGGGCTGGATGCCTGGAACGAAAAAATGCAGTCCAGCGAAGAGGACGACACCGAAGATTATGAAAGTTACGATGAGCTTGACTGTAAGGTCGAGCTCGTCCGCAACGATACTGAGGTCAAGGCGACCGGCAAGACCCGCGTGATCTCCGGTATGGAAGCCAAGGAATATACGCTCGACTGGATCACCGAATTCCAGGACACCGCCAAGCGTAAGGACAAGAGCACGGTGAGCTTTGTTTTCTGGACCACCGATCCTGACGAGTCGAAGGAGTCAGTGTGGCGAACGCATCGCGAATTTACCGAGGGCTACCTCAAGGCGACTGAGGCGAACGATCCCATGATCCGTTTGCTGGGCAAGGAAGGCGTTCGTGCGCTGAGTGCTTTTACAGGCGACATCAAGAGGACCGATGCTGAGGAGTTCAATGACTTTACCAGATCGCTGGCGAAAATAGAGGGATACCCGCTGTCTATCAAGGTGGAATGGTACTCCGAAACTAACGCCTGCCAGGAGGCGCGGGCGCCGAAGTCTACAACCGTGAGCGGTGGTTCGATTGAAGACCAGGCTATGGATGTGGTTGGTGGCTTCTTCAGCAAGCAGGCCGAGAAATTGGTCACTGGCGACAAGACCGATCCTAACGTGCGATATATCTACGAAGTGACTTCGGCCGCCGAAAAACCGATTCGTGATAGTCAGTTCGCCGTACCCGCCGACTTTACTTTGCAGAACCGTCAGTAGATTGCGTCTGACCTTCGGAGCAACTCGTAGTATGCTGTACGTATCTGCATACCAGGAGCATTCGAACGATGAGCATTCAAAATATCAGGCTGCTGCTGAATCAGCTTCAGGACGAGATCAGGACTACTGATCTCGACCCTGAAACCCGCAGAATGATCGAGGATCTGGAGGCTGAGGTGCAGTCTGTTCATGACATCGATTCGGATGACGCCGATCGTGATATGGACGGCGCGGACACCACACAGATTGCCGAGCAAGCCACGCTATTGGAAACCCGCTTTGCGGCAGAGCATCCCACTGCCGAGCGCGTAATGCGCGAAATCATCAACACGCTGGCGCGTATCGGTATCTGATGCCGCCCAGGTGACTCCCGACAGCTTCCTCTCCTTATACCTCAACGCACTCACAGCACTGTTCGTGATCATCGATCCGATCGGTGCTGCGTTGATCTTCCATTCGCTGCTACCTGCAGAGGAGCGCCAGCACCGACTGGTCATGGCCATCAAGTCGGTATTGATCAGCGGCACGCTGCTTATCGTGTTCGGTCTGTATGGCGAGGCGCTATTCCATCAGCTCGGTATTAACATCAATGCCCTGCGGATCTCCGGGGGCTTTTTACTGTTTTTCACGGCCTTTAGAATGATAACCGGTGAAATTCGTTTTACCGTCCACACCAGTAAGGAAGATATCTCGGTGTATCCGATGTCCATCCCGCTACTGGCTGGTCCCGGCTCGCTGACATTGGCCATACTGCTCTTTTCACGAGCGGCAAACACTGAAGGACAGCTGGCCATAACTGCGGCGATTGCCAGCACGCTGCTGCTGACCTTCGTGCTGATGCTGGTGGCGCGTTATCTCAAACGCGTGATTGGCAAGACGGGCGATGAGATTTTGCGCCGTTTTCTCGGTGTCATACTTGCTGCACTGGCCGTGCAGTTCGTCTATGACGGCGTGCACAACCTGTGGCTCATGGCTTGATACCGAGGCAGCGCCGGTTATGACCGGTGCTGCCTTGGCTGTTCCGGCAGCTTGCTTACTTTAGTTTGTCGAGTTTGATGGCGTTGGCGTAGGCTTTCACTTCGTCAGCTTTCATACCATCGCCAGTGAGCGTAAACAGCGCCGTATTATTGGCCACGAAAACGATCTTTGTGCGCTCACCATCTTCTTCGAGCATGGCATTGTTGCCAGCGATCTTGATAAGCTTTCCACCCTGCATGGCGATCATCGAAGGATTGTTGAACATGCCCATCATCGACTGCAGCATGGGCGAGTCCATAACCAGCTCGATCGTCAGGTAAGAATCACCTTTCTGGTAGCTTCGGTTTGCCGAAATACCGCCACCGAACATCGCTGCCCCCGAGCTCTCACTCTGTGCATCCTCGGCTGTCCAGCCGCTCAATGGCTCAGGGAAAACACCAGTAATCTGCTCGGCTTTCTTCTGGCGAATGAGGGTTGAGGCATAGTCGAGCTGACTGGCCGCCGTCGACATGTCGCCATCCTTGTACGCGCTCAGACCGGTATCAATGGCTTCGGTTATTTCGTCTGCGATCGCAGCCGCAGAGGCCAGCGCGAGTCCGGCAGCAATGAATAGTGCACGTTTGCAGATCATGAGAGCGTCTCCTGGTGACGGAAAAGTGACCTCAGTTTAATCTTAAGTTCAGCGCTTCTGCCATAGTGGCGTGCAGTTCGCTGGACCACACAGCACGGCCGGCCGTACCTGCAGATTCAGGCTAAAGCGGCGCTGCCCCGCAGGTCAGCCTGTGCTATAACAGGTTGATGACGGGACACTCATAGGCGCATGAATCATTTGACGGACGGAGCCACGACATGAACTGCAGCTGCTGCGGTAAAGATATCAGTACATTTGCTCTGGACAGGGCCTATCAAATGCCGGATGCCATCTGGCGAATCAGCCCGGCTGAGCGGCTTGCCAGAGCTCAAATCGATGCGGATCTCTGCAAGCTGGATGATCGCTATTTTCTCAGAGGCATCATCCGCATCGCGATCAGGGACAGCGACAGGTTTTTCGAATGGGGCGTATGGGCGGAAGTCCCAGGTGAGGATTTCTTTGCCTATGTACGAGCCTACGAACGCGATAATTCACGGCAGAGGCCGTTCCTCGGCATACTGGCCAACGAAATGGCTGGCTATTCCGGAACGAGAGGTCTGGGCGTTTCCGTGCAACTGGGTACAGCGACTCAGCGGCCGGCCATTACCGTAGTGGACGCCGAGCATAGTCTTGGGCAGGACCAGCGCACGGGCTATGCGCTGGAGCGGGTACACGAGTTTCACCCGAGACCGAGCCTCGCAGCTGTGTTACCACGCACGGCGCTTCATTGAACGGTACTCCCTCGAACAATACTCCAGCTTATAAAGGCACATGAAATGTTGAGTTCAGTTGACGCCGTATTAGTCATCGTCGATGTTCAGGGGCGCCTGGCCTCGCTGATGCACGACCATGACAGCCTCATTGCGAATATCAGAATAATGATTCAGGCCTGCCAGAAGCTGGACATACCAATCCTCTGGAATGAACAGGTTCCGGACAAGCTTGGTGAGACAGTGCCGGAGATTGCGGAGCTGCTGAGCGCACAGTCGCCAATGGCGAAGACGAGTTTCAGCTGTCTCGGTAGCGATGCCTTCAATTCAGCGCTCGCGGATACGCGTCGTCGTCAGGTATTGGTCGTCGGTATCGAGACCCACGTCTGTGTGTACCAAACCGTGGTCGACCTGTTGGAGAACCTGCTGGAAGTGCATGTCATTGCAGACGCGGTGAGTTCTCGTAAAGTGGAGAACAAGAAGCTGGCTCTGCACAAGATGCGGCTGGCAGGCGCCGATGTGACGACCACGGAAATGTGCCTATTCGAAATGCTGAGAACAGCCGAGGCGGAGGAGTTTCGCGATATCAGCCGCCTGGTTCGCTAGCAGTCAGCTGCCTTCCGGCTTCGCCAGGGCGCCATAGGCTTTGGTGCCCCACAACGGCACCGTAGAGAGGCTGTGCTTGTAGCTGCCGCTGGTCTCCTTGGTGCTATAGGCGATATACATCAGCGACTGCGATTGCTGGTCCAGCACTCTTCGAATCTTCAGCGTCTTGAAGAACACGGACTTCGATTTACGGAAGACGATATCGCCGCTCTTCGACTTGTCTATGGCTGCAATCATTTCCGCCGTGATTTCGCCCGTCTGACGACAGGCGATGCTCATGTCTGAAGGATCGCTGAACTGCAGATTGGCTTCGATGCTGGAGATATGACAGGTTACGCCCGGCACCTCGGGGTCCTGCAGGATCTCGATCTTGATATCCTTTGTTGTGAACAGGCCGAGCGATACATCGCCGACTTCGTCGTCGTTACAGGCTGACAGCGCTGTCGCCGCCAACACAATGGCAAGACCCGCTTTCAGGCGGGTCCTGTGTAACAAAGCCGGCAACCTCAAGCCTTTGTCTCGACGGCTGTGAGCCAGCCATGTGAGTCTTCGGCACGCCCCCATTGAATATCGTTGAGAGCCTGGCGCAGCCGTCTGGTGGACTTGCCCGCCTTACCATCACCGACTGTGTATTCCTGACCGTTGTGCAGCAAGGTACCCACCGGCGCCAGAACTGCAGCCGTGCCTGAAAGCGCGGCCTCACAACCTGGCTTCGTTGCCCGCTCGAGAAGTTCATCGACCGAGAGCGCGCGCTCCTGGACATCGAAGCCCATATCCCTTGCTAGGGTAAGAATCGAATCCCGGGTCACACCGTGCAGAAAACTCTGGTCCAGCGCCTTGGTGATCACCTCGTTGCCGTCGATGAGGAGGAAATTTGCGGCACCGGTTTCCTGAACATCGCCACCGGGGCAGAACAGGACCTGATCGGCCTGAACCGTGGCCTTGGCGCGCTGAATGGCGAGCAGGGCGCTGGCATAATTGCCGCCGCACTTCACGGTCCCCATGTGCGGCGCGCAACGCATGCCGTCATCGTCGAGCAACAGCCTGAGCGTCTTGTCATTGCCAGCGAAATAATCCCCCACCGGTGACAGCATGACATACAGCAGTGAGGTGGCCGTAGAGGCAGCCGCCTTGCCGATGGCCGCCTCGGTACCGATATGTGTCGGCCTGATGTACATGGAGCCGGGTGGTTCGGGAACCTGCGAGGCGAAGCGACCGACGATGTCGAGAATCATCTGACTCACGGCAGGCTTGTCGATGGCTGGCATACCCAGCAGCTCGGTGCTCTGTCCAAGACGTGCTACGTTCCGGTCCATCCTGAATATTTTCACGCTGCCGTCAGCATGTCGAAAGGCCTTGAGCCCCTCGAAGCAGGTGCTGGCATACTGCAACACGTGCGCGCCGGGGTGGAGTTCGATTCGTTCGCCGGACACGATTTCCGCCGGAGTCCAGGAGGTGCCGTTGAAACGGGCTGCTGCCATTTCAGGCATGAAGACACTGCCAAACGCTGTCATTGAATATTCCCGAGAGTAGCTCGGCACCTGAGACAGGCTCAGCGCCAGCAAGATATTGATGCTGCTAATTTACTGTAAACAGCGAAGGAGTAACAGTGCCTCGCCAGCAGATATGCTCTGCGGGTTAAATGGGTTTACATGGTTTAGTATTGGGCTGCAATCAAATTGGAAACCGCAAGCAGACAGGATGGTCGAACAATGTCAGTCACCCTCGGAGAACTCGAGAAATCAGCGGCGCTTGTCCACGCCAGCATGCCCCCTACGCCACAGATCGTTTGGCCGCTTCTGAATCAGGAGGTCGGTGCCGAGGTCTGGGTGAAGCACGAAAACCATACTGCAACCGGCGCTTTCAAGATCCGCGGCGGCATTACGTTCATCGACTGGCTGAAGCGTGAACACCCCGAAGTCGAAGGTATTATCACCGCGACGCGGGGCAATCATGGGCAGAGCCAGGCGAGAGCAGCGACGATGGCGGGATTGCGCTCGACCATCGTGGTGCCGAAAAACAACTCTCGCGAGAAGAACGCAGCCATGCAAGCTTTCGGCGCAGAGCTCATCGAATTCGGGGCCGATTTTGATGCAGCGCGCAGCGAAGCCAGACGGCTGGCAGAGGAGCAACACCTGTATATGGTGCCAGCGTTTCATCTGGAAATCGTCAAGGGCGTGGCCAGCTACGCGATGGAACTGTTTGCGGCCGCACCGGATCTGGATACCGTGTATGTGCCAATCGGCTGCGGGTCGGGCATTTGCGGAACTATTCTGGCCCGTGACGCACTCGGCCTGTCGACGAAGATTGTTGGCGTCGTATCAACTGGCGCGCCGGCGGCAAAACAGTCGTTTGATACCGGACTGCTGACTGAAACCTCCTCTGCGTCAACCTTTGCCGATGGTGTCGCCGTGCGGGTGCCCGTGCTGGAGGCTTTCAGGATATATTCGGAAGGTGCTGACCGGATTGTAGCGGTAAGCGATGACGAAATTGCAGAAGCTATACGCTGCTATTACAGGTGTACCCACAATGTCGCGGAGGGTGCTGGCGCTGCACCGCTGGCGGCCTTGTTACAGGAGCGCCACGAAATGGCCGACTGCAAAGTCGGCGTCATCCTCTGCGGCGGTAATATCGATACCGATATTCTGACAGTGGTGCTGGCAGGTGGAACGCCGCAGGTAGCGTAAAGTGGCCGGTCTTGCGTATGCCTTCTGGAAAGTACGACATATATCAGAGCCCACTACGGCGCTGGTGGCGGGTCGAAATTAATAGCACCTTGGAAGATCAGGAGACTGCTAATGAACAGGACTATTTCAATGTCATTGCTGCTTTTGTTCGCAAGCACCCAGGCCTATGCCGAGTTTACTGGGGCTGGCGCAAACGAGGCTGACACTACAGTCGAGCAGGTTATTGAAGAACGAGAAGAGGATCGCGAAGTTTCGCTGACCGGCTTTCTGGTGAAACAAGTCGATGAAGAGCGCTACTGGTTCAAGGACCATACCGGCGACCTGCAGGTGGAAATCGAGTCAGCTGCATTCGGTGGTACAGAAATTACACCTGAAATGAAGATTCGGCTCACCGGGGAAGTTGAAGTGGAGTTCGAATCGGTCACCGTGGATGTGAGTAGTCTCGAGGTCATCGACCAAGGGCTGCCGACGAGGCAGCAACCTGTCCTCGGTCGCGACCGAGAGCTTGATATCTAGCCAGGGGCATCCAGTCTGCCTACTGGACGACTGTCAGCAGCCTGTTCAGTTGTTGTCGGAGCCGATTGTTCTCCACCTTCAGATGCTCGATGTCCTCCAGTAGGTCCAGTACCAGGCCAATGTCTGCCCAATCCATTTCCAGGTCTCGGTGCAGCCGGGCCGCCTTGTTCACGCGTGTGACGGCAGCAACGCTGAACTGCCATTGGTGAGGTTCGGTGCCAGCAATCGGCAGCGCGATCTTGTACTGCACCAGCTCTACCAGGTACTCCACGGGGAGATGTGCCGATTCGCATAGTTCTTCGAGGCTCATCTGTAGACTTGGTGAGTGCACGTTGGCAGCATCTGTCATGGCTATATGCTCCATTCTTCTCGTGGGTCGAAACTCGCCTGCTCGGCCAGTTGGCTCCAGAGTTTTTTCACATCGTCACTATCTGTTCTGGGCAGTACGATCTTCAGAACCGCATACAGATCGCCAGTGCCGTGCTTGCCGACGAGGCCCTTGCCCTTGATGCGCAGGCGCTGGCCAGACTGGCTCTTGGGCGGGATGCTCAGATTCACCTTGCCGGTCAGGGTGGGCACGGTGACCTTGGTGCCGAGTGCAGCCTCCCAAGGTGCCAATGGTAGCGTGAGTACGAGATTGTCACCCTCGACATCAAATAGCGGGTGCGGAACCAGGCGGATGTGCAGGTAGAGATCACCACTGGGGCCATTCCCCATGCCCGGGCCGCCCTGGCCCTTCAAACGGATGCGCTCACCGTCCCGCACGCCAGCCGGGATCTTTACCTTCAGCGACTTCCGGGTTTCCTGGACCTGTCCGCGCCCATCTGTCTGCGGCACGGAAAAGTCCACAGGTACGGTCCGGTCCGTGAGGGTTTCCTCGAGCAGAACCGGCCACTCCATCTCGAAATCCCGGCCCTTTTGCTGGAATGAATCCCGTCTCGATTGGTGTCGGCCGAAACCAGCCTCTGCACCAGCGCCGCCGAAGATGGAGTTGAAAAAGTCGGTGAAATCGGTATCCGACGCAAACTGTTCGCCAGCGCCAGCGCCAGCGCCAGCGCCAGCAAAGCCGCCGCGTGCCTGGCCGTGAGCCCCTGCACGGCCGCCGTAGCCGCGCTGACGAGCCTCTCTCAGTGCATCATATTCAGCGCGCTTGTCACGGTTCTTCAGCACCTCGTAGGCCTCGGAAACCTCCTTGAACCTGGTCTCCGCGTCCGTCGCCTTGCTCACATCAGGATGATACTGCCGCGCCAGCTTTCTATAGGCCGTCTTGATGGCCTTGTCGTCAGCTGAGGGATCGACCCCCAACACAGCGTAATAATCCTTGAACTCCATCGCTGATAACTCCTTGATTGCTAGTCATCAATCTGTTTTCTCAGTTTAACCGGCGGCGCCCGGCGTTTTGAGAGCCTGATGTTAAGCATCTCGACCAAGACCGAGAAGGCCATGGCAAAGTAGATGTAGCCCTTTGGAATATGCATATCGAAGCTCTCTCCTATCAGTGCTACGCCGACGAGAATGAGGAAGCTCAGTGCCAGCATCTTCAGTGTTGGATGCTTCTCAACAAACTCACCAATCGATTTTGCAGACAGCATCATCACCAGAACGGCCAGTATGATCGCGATGACCATAACCGGGATATGATCGGCCATACCAACCGCAGTGATGACCGAATCGAGTGAGAAAACGATATCCAGAATTGCGATCTGCACCAGTGTTGACACGAAGTTCTTGCCTGCCTGGACCTTCACATCTTCTGTATCGTCAGGCTCCTCCAGGCTGTTGTGTATTTCATGGGTACTCTTGGCTACAAGGAATAGTCCGCCCAGAAGCAGTATGAGGTCGCGCCCTGATATTTCCTCGCCCAGCACAGTGAACAGTGGATCAGTAAGCCCCATGACCCAGGCCAGTGATAGCAGCAGCGCAATGCGCGTGATCATCGCCAGGGCGAGACCAAACGTGCGCGCTCTCTGGCGTTGTTCTTCAGGTAGGCGGCTTACCAGAATGGTGATGAAGATGATGTTGTCGATACCGAGCACGATCTCGAGTGCTGTCAGCGTGGCGAGCGCAATCCATGCCTGTGGGTCAGAAATCCAGCTTAACCATTCCATGCTATGTTCTCTAAGGGTGTCAGAATTGAGTCGTTCAAAGGTGAAAGCGATCAGTTGGCCGGGCGGTCACTGACCGACTTCCGACCTGTTAATTGTGGCGGCTTCCGACCGCGCTGCCGTAAGCCATTCCTGCATCGCTGGATGAGCCAGTACGACGGCCATGTACTCACGGGATTGAGATGAAATGTCGACGGCATAGGTGGCAAATCGGAAGACCACCGGAGCAAACATACAGTCGGCAATCGAGAATTCGCCGAATAACCATGGCCCGCCGTGGCGTCGCAGCATCTGAGACCACAGCGAATCGATACGCTGGATATCGTTGATCAGCGCACTGCTGGACGGTACCTGGCGCCCGGTGGCGCGACAGTTCATCGGCATGGTCTCCCTGAGGGCGGCAAAGCCTGAATGCATTTCTGCACTGCAGGCACGTGCCTCTGCACGCTTCGTCAGGTCTGTTGGCCACCCCTTTCCGGTCAGATACTGCTCCGAGACATATTCGCAGATGGCCAGCGAGTCCCAGATCGTGAGCCCATTGTCCAAAAGCACAGGGACCTTGCCTGCACCCGTGTACTGGCGTATTTCGTCGGCCGTCGTGTCTGTTGCCAGCGGGATCATCACTTCTGCGAAATCGATGCCGTGAGCGCGCAGCAGAAGCCAGGGTCTCAGCGACCAGGAGGAGTAGTTTTTATTCCCGATAACGAGTTCCATGACTCAGCATCCCTTGAAAATGTGGTGTTGAAAACGCAGGAAATATACCGTGTGGCTGCGTCAAGGAACAGCAGCAGGCGAGATCGGCACCTGACGCGTAGTGAGCAGGAGGCCGGCCAATATCAGAATGCCCCCTGTGATGTAGAACAGGCTCATGCGCTCGCCGAGGAAAAGGCCTGCCAGCATCGCAGTAAATATCGGGCCAAGATACATGAACACTGCTGCACGCGAGGGTCCGATGCTGTGCACGCCGTTATTCCAGAACGCGTAGGCCAGCAGACCCGGAAAGATGGCGACGTAGGCCAGCGGGGGAATCACGCTGGCATCGACTACGAAGCCACCTGAGATGAACAGCAGATCGACCAGGTAGAAAGGGGATATGACCAGCACGCCAAGGCCGACCTGTACTGTCAGGAAGGTCAGCGGTGCGAGCGGCACTGCGTGACGTCGCAACAGTACTGAAAACAGCCCCCAGCAGCTTACTGCTGCGACCATGATCAGGTCTCCAGGATGAAAACTGAGCTCACTCAGCGTCGACCACTGTCCCCGGCTGATGACGACGAGTATACCCAGCAAGGCCAGCAGTATGCCGAGAGTTTGGGACAGTCTGAGTCGCTCTCCGAGAATCAGCCAGGCCAGAAAGGCCACCATGATCGGAATGGTCGAAGCCACGAGTGAGATGTTCAGCGCCGTCGTCGTCAGTGCGGAAAGGTACAGTAGCGTATTGAACGCGCCCACGCTCAGGGCAGACAGCAGTAGCAGTGGCCAGAAGTGTTCGGCGATGACCTGCCTTTGTCGCCATACGCCAGTCAGGCCGAATGGAAGCAGAATGCACAGGGCAATCGACCAGCGGTAGAACGACAGCGACAGCGGTGGAATCGTATCGACAACGCTGCGACCTACGACGGCATTGCCGGCCCAGAACAGCGCAGTGAGTGTAAGGCCCAGATAGGCCAGCCAGGGCGTTGGCGTGGGTTTGTTCAAAATGATGGATCCATCAATTGTCTGCTTCTCCTTTACGAACAGGGGTCCTATGATGGCGGCTTTCAATGAGCCTCCGAGATCAGCATACATGAGAAATTGCCATGACGGCCGCTAGAGCCTGGCGCCGGCGTATGATCGCCGCAGTGGTATTTGTCGCCTTCCTCGTCGCCGCCAAGTTGCTGATCGACTGGCGCTATGGCGTCGCAGTCACACAGGCAACGGCTTTATTCGATGGTTGCCACAAAGCCTGGGCGCATCGCGGCTTCGTCAATGAGCATGAGGAGAATACACTTGGTAGTGTCGAGGCCGCAGCGTCGATGGGGGCATCGGGGGTCGAGGTCGATATCCTGTACGACCTGCCCACTCAGCAGTTCATCGTTTCTCATGATGAGCCATATCAGCGAACGAATGGCGAGTTGCTGACGCTGGACAGGCTTCTTGCAGCTCTCCCGGCAGATACTTTTCTCTGGCTGGACGCCAAGAATCTGAGCAGTCTCTGGCCTCATGACGCGCTCACCGCTGTGGCGAAGTTGACTGCTGCCATCAAGGCAAGCGGGCTGCAGGATCGAGCCCTGGTGGAGTCACGCAATCCACTGTATCTGGGATGGCTGGCTGATGAAGCGATTCATACCAGCTATATGATCAGTCCGAATGCCAAGTATGCAGCGCCGTTATTCTGGCTGAACGTGTATTTCATGAAACTGAGTTATACCTGGGGGCCTTTCAGTGCCCTGTCCATTAACGACTATCGATACGGAGAAAAGGTGGCCGATGCCTTCGGTGACGGCATTGCCATTCTCGTCAGTACGGTTAACGAGCAGGCAGATTTTGAACGCTATGCCCGGCACCCGAACATTCGCGTGGTATTAACGGATAAGGACTTCTTCGCCTTCGACAGCTGCGCGGTCGCGGTCGACGATCCGGTACTGCCCCCAGGGTAGGGCCTGCATGGTGAAGTCTGGTCGGCAGGCCTCCTCGCGGGCACGCCGGCTCACCAACGTAGGTCGACAGAAGATGAGCGTGTCGTCATTCTCCACAACCTGCATGTACAGGTTGTCTTCATGCAGCTTCTCGCCCTGGAAGTAATGTACGTTTTGCTGCTCATTCGGGTTGTCCAGTTGGTAACCCATCGTCCCGAGCAACCACCGGCCTATCTCGTAATGACTGATAAACCGTGAATCCGGCAGTCGATAAGGGGTATCACTGTCGTCATCATGTTTCTGGTGCAACACAATTGGAACGCCAGCGACATTGGCTGTGAGGCGGTTGTGCCCCCACAGCGTGTCTTCCCCGAGCTCCTGACCATGATCTGAGGTGAAAAGCCACAAATGATCACCATCGAAATTATCGCTCAGGTATTGAATCGTCGAAGCGAGGATCTGGTCGAGGTATACGACAGCATTGTCATACGCGTTCGACATACGGGTGTCGTAAGGCACTTCATCACCGTCTGGCCAGCGGGCAAACCCTTCGTCTTCCGTGGCGTAGGCCTCCTCGTAAGGTGAATGAGTGCTGCGCAGGTTGATAACCACGAAGTTGCGTTCGCCCCAAGCCTGGTTTTTCAGCCAATCAAGCACGGCCTTGTCGCCGTTCATGCTCAGGTCTATGGGGTTGTCTTCTTTCGTGATATGCACGTCGATGAAGCGGCTGCCGATGCCGTTCATCATCTTCGACTCCTGTGTGGATATCCAGAAGGTCTTGTAACCGGCAGCCTTGGCGAGGCGGAACATGTTCGCGGTGCCGTCCTCGAGCGCCTTGAAGTTGCCAGGCTCCGCGGTAACGTTCATGAACAGGGGTAGCGTCGAGCCGGTAGCTACCGATGCAGCAATGCCTTGTGCGGCCTGCAGTTCACCCTGCGCCCACAGCGCTGATAGATTCGGAGTGGTCTCGCGGTAATAACCGCCCACGCCGAGGCGGTCGGACCGGACGGAGTCGGGCATCAGGACCCATATATTTTCAGGCGGATCGGCGGGCGCGGTGTGGCTGACTGAGTAGGGTGCGTAGTCTGGTCCCTTGATCGTTTTCTCGCGGCCCATCATGCGAACAGCGTAATAACTGAACACGTTGATGGAGTTATGCAGTGAACTGCGCGTCGACCCTGGCATGAAGGCGAGCATATCGCGAGTGATGGCACGGTTCGGCTTGCTACCGAGCACCAGCAGCACGATGATCAGAGGTATCCACGAACGGCCGATCCGGAAGTGCCTGATGCCCCAGTTGAATGCCGCGAAAAGGAGGCCGTAGGGAATGCCCCAGGCCAGAAGTGCTGGCCAATGGTCTTTGAAGGTACTTTCGACGGCGCCGCCAATTTCGTGGCGCTCGGTGAATATTTTACTGATATCGATGGCCGTAAGCGGATCGCCCACATAAGAGATGTGAGAGATCTGCAGGAGCTGCATGAAGGCAAACAGCATCAATACGAGATTGACGAACCATGGGCGGCCACTGAGCCAGAGGCAGAGGTTTATGATCCAGAGCACGATGACGTAGGAGAGTTCGAGCTCCGCCTGATTGTTCGGCGTGTAGAGCTGCTGAAGAAAATCATCTGCCAATAGCAAAATGGTCGTCAGTGTGGCCAGACCTACCATCAGCGCCGACCGGCGCAGGGAGGGGCCTCTCACGCCAAAGTTGGCTGTAAATGCTGGAAACATAACTGAATCGTCTTTCTGGAGCCCGCCAGACTGTTGTGACATCGTCAAGCCGGATTGGCCTGCGGGGCGGATTGATTTGCCTGACTTTTGGGGGCAAACAAGCGCGCGCATTTAACCTCACGCGATGTGCAGAGTCAACGAGACCGGCCTGATTCTGTGGGCTGCTGAACAAATCCATGGTTGTGGCCGTAAAGTCTTGAGTCACATCAGGAGTAAATGACATGAAGCCAGACAATAAGGATAAGAACGACTGGATCGAATATGCCGCCAGAGCCGGATACAGTGCCAAGATGGTGGTCTACACACTGCTCGGCGTACTTGCCATTCTCACGGCCTTCGGCTCGCAAAGCAGCGAGCAGCTTTCGCAGAAAGGCGTTTTCCAGGAAATTCTCCAGCAGCCTTTTGGCCGCGTTTTACTTGGTCTCGTTGCCGCTGGCCTCATCTGCTACGCGTTCTGGCGCATCGTGCAGGCGGTGAAGGACACCGAAAACACGGGTGACGATGCCAAAGGCTACATCAAGCGCATTTTCTTCGTCATCACGGGTTTGATCTATGGCGCAGGCGGTGTAGTGGCAGCCAGGATGGTCACAGGAAACAGTTCCGGGGGCTCAGGCGGTGACAACACCGAAAGCATGACGGCCCGGCTCATGGGCATGGAATGGGGGTTATGGCTGGTCGGGCTACTCGGTGCGCTGGTTCTCGCTTTTGCTTTTGTACAGTTCAAGCATGCCTGGAAGGCTGATTTTATCAGCAAGTTCCGTCGGGGTGAGATGAGTCAGAACGAAATCGATGCGAGCTGTCACGCCGGGCGAAGTGGGTATGCCGCGAGGGGTATCGTCTATCTCCTTATTGGTGTCTTCTTCATACAGGCTGCCTGGACAACCGACCCCCAGGAGGCTGGCGGCATGAAAGAAGTGCTACAGACCCTGCTGCAGCAGCCTTACGGGCCCTGGTTGTTGGCGCTGGTCGGCGCGGGCCTGTTGGCCTACGGTGTCTTCTGTGGCTTTGAGGCGAAATACCGCCGAACCAGGCTGGAGTAAAACGGGACGCTAGCTGCCCAGGCCCAATGTAGCCCCTATACCCGCGAGAATCGCGATGCCCATGACGGCAAATATCATGGCTGCGATACTATGGACCAGCTTCACTGGCATTCGGTGGGCCAGTTTCTCGCCAACATAGACTGCCGGCACGTTCGCGATCATCATGCCGAGCGTGGTGCCGGCTACCACCGCGAGCAATGCTGTGTACTGAGCGGCTAGCGCCACCGTCGCGATCTGCGTCTTGTCGCCCATCTCGGCCAGGAAGAAAGCAATGAGTGTCGCGACGAAGGCACCATAGCGGGTACGCGCCAGGTCTCCCTCCTCCACCTTATCGGGAACCAGAATCCACGCCGCCATCGCGAGAAAGGACACACCGAGTATCCACCGCAGGTGTTCGGGTGATGCAAGCGACGTAATCCAGGCGCCAAGCGCTCCAGCGAGGCCATGGTTGAGTAAGGTGGCTAGCAGAATGCCGAGCACGATAGGCAATGGCTTCCGATAGCGGGCAGCAAGGATAAATGCCAGCAGCTGAGTCTTATCGCCTATTTCGGCGAGCGCCACTATGCCTGTAGACACGAAAAAGGCTTCCATGAGCCGCATACTCCGTACAGATAGCCAAGCGTGTAGAAGGACCGTTGTCGACGGCCCGGCATGATAGGCGCGCGGTGGTAATCTGTCGAGCCGAAAAAGCCCCTGCTTACAGGACGATACAAGTATCGCGACATATCGCCTACTCAATCCGGCATTTCTAGCCTATCTTTTCATCAGAAAAACGCCACTGCTCAACCTGAGGTTATGGTTTTTATGCCTGCACAGCTCTCTATCGCCCAGCGTCTGGGTTTCGGATTTGGCCTGGTTTTCCTGTTTATGGTGGCCATCAGCCTGATTGGTATCAATCGCGTGGGCTTCATCGATGATGTCCTCACGGAGGTCAGCGAAGGTGCCTCGGCCAAACAGCGGCAGGCTATAAACTTCAGGGGAAGCGTGCACGACAGGGCTATCGCCATTCGCGATGCGGTTCTGGTGACTACTGATCAGGCGTTAAACCGACATCTCTCGGAAGTGGAGCGGCTCAACGATTTTTATCAGGATTCAGCCAGAACCATGACAAACCTGTTCGCTGAAAAGGGCAAGACCGCTGAGGAAGCAAATCTGCTCAGCAGGATTCAGGATATCGAGCGCACCACACTGGCACTCACCGATCGTCTCATCACACTGCGAAAGGATGATGATATCGATGCGGCCAGAACCTTGTTACTTGCCGAAGTATCGGCAGCCTATTCAGAATGGCTGAAGCGTATCAACGCTTTCATTGACTACGAAGAATCGCTTATCAGAAGTGAAATCACGCTGGTACGCGATGTAGCTGGTCAGTTTGCGAAGACGATACTGGGGCTTACTACCGTTGTCTTGCTGGTCAGTATCATCGTCTCGATCCTTATTATCAGAAACCTCAAGCGCACGCTCGGTGCAGAGCCCTATGAAGTGGCCGAGGCCATTCAACGACTTGCAGACGGCCAGCTGAAGCAGGATATCCAGACGCAGTACGACCAAAGCGTCATGGGGGCCTTACGCACAACGCTGGCACGTTTGATGGATACCATGCGCGAGGCGCGCTCCAGTGCAGACGCACTGACGAGTTCATCCGCTGAACTGCTGCGCACCTCCGACCAGAACAGTTCACAGATTCAGGTTCAGTCGCGCGAGACAGAGCAGATGGCAGCGGCCATCAATGAAATGGCCTCATCGGTTTCTGAAGTGGCACGCTATGCTGCGCAGGCGGCTGAAGCAACGCAGACGGCCGATCAGGAAGTGAAAACCGGCAACCGTGTGGTTCAGGAGTCCGCAAGTGCCATCAACAAGCTGGCGCAGACACTGGAGCAGGCCGCCGAAACAGTCCACGGCGTATCCAAAGACAGTGGCAATATCGAAACGATCGTCGAAGTCATCAATGCCATTGCAGAGCAGACTAACCTGCTGGCGCTCAATGCGGCCATCGAGGCGGCCAGAGCGGGCGCACATGGCAGGGGCTTCGCTGTGGTCGCTGACGAGGTTCGGTCACTGGCGACCCGAACGCAGAATTCGACCCGTGAGATTCAGGACATGATCGGGAAGCTGCAGCAAGGTGCGGGCAAGGCAGCGGCGGTGATGGAAACCAGTCGGGATCTTGCGCGCAAGACCGTTGAGCAAACGCGCGAAGCCGAACAGGCACTTGCCAGCATCGGCCGTGAAGTCGGTTCGATCAAGGATATGAACGTGCAGATCGCCAGCGCCGCTGACCAGCAGAGCGATGTGGCTGAAGAAGTGAACAAGAATATCACCCGCATCCATGACGCTACCATTGCCACATCGGCAGGTTCTGATCAGGTAGCGTCTTCGAGTCGGAAGCTGTCCTCGCTGGCTGACCAGTTGACCAGCAAGGTGAGCTTTTTCAAAACCTGAGCAGTCTGAACCTGGTCAGTCCATTTTCGGCTTGTAAAGGCTGAGAATGGCTTCCAGGTTCTCAAAAGCACTGACGGCGGAAGCGGCAGCGGCGTCGATATCGATCTCGCCGCTCAGCTCGGCCTCCTCCAGAAACCTCAGAAAGTCCTTCCAGAAGAATCCCGTCCTTTTGCCAAATCCATGGAAGAAAAATTGGTCGCGACCCGGCGTGAGACCGAGCTGCTGCTGGATGTGACGGCTGATACGCTGTCCCCCGAGCGTTGATCCCTGCCGGACGTACAAATATCCGATTGCCTCACTGCCGCTCATGGCAGCATGGTCGTTTTCTGGCTGTGCAGCATAGGGTGAGTGCTGTAGACCCAGCACTGCAAAGTCCTTGGCAAGCCAGTCGAGAGGCGTGGCCTCGTGAGCGAATGCGAGGCCAGCGCGACTGAGTCGCGGCTCCCAGATGCTGTAGAACGTATGGAAGGCTCCCAGCACCGTTCCGTAGCCCTGCAGCGAAAGGCTTGTCTCATGAAGCTGAGTAAGCATCGGATGGTGATGCAGTCGAAGATGAACGGTCTCCGTGGCCTGCCTCAATTCAGCGGCTAGTCGGCTGGTAGAGGAGGGTTTGGCCAGCGCCTGGAGGTGGTCACGCATGGGCTGAGGTCTATTCTGCGGGTGTCACGGTCTATGTTAGCTCAATCCACGTCCGGCGCAGGTTTAACTGGATCAGTCTGAACGGAAATACTGTTCAACTGTGGCAGGGCAGCGCCGAGGTCGGCGCGAAGCGGAACAAAGACCGTCACCTTGTCCAGCTGCGCGAAGATGACCGAGGGCTGCGTGCCGAACATGGCGCGAAAGGTGTGCGAAAAATGTGCCGAGTCAGTAAAGCCGGCAGCGATTGCCGCCTCAGTGAACGACTGGCCCTTGGCCACGCCTATTGCCGTTATAAACATCCGGTGCCATTGCCGATAACGTCGAATCGGCACACCAATCTGCTGGCGAAACAGCTCGACGAGACGCGAGACCGACAGGTTCACTTCCTGTGCCAGCTTCTCTACAGGGAGATTTTCGGTGACCGATGACTTGATGAGATCGACCACGCGCGCCACCCGTGGGTCAGCCACCGTGCCGGGCAATCTGCCTCGCCGGATAAGACGGTCCAGTCTTTCATAGGCGACATCAGCGTCAGGTGGCGTCTCTATCATCTGGCGGAAAGCGGTCTGATATCGAGACTCTCCACGGATGCCTATATACAGCGCGGGGTGTACCCGGGTCATGAGCGGCAGCAGTGCACTGTAGTCATCGTTGAGGGGGTCCAAATAGCAGACGGCCACTGTCGCCTCTCCCAGCTCGACCGAAGCTGCCTGCCCCGCTGCCAGTAACAGGCTGTGACAATCCACGGGGGCCGCCATACCCTTCGCCTTCACCCGTAGTGGCCTATCCAGGCTCACGACCAGCGCGGACGCAGCATGGGTGATGTCCAGGCGATCCATGAGCGGCCCGATGTAGAGCGTGCGCCTGTCCCATAGATAGAGCAGGTTGGAGAGCGGTGATGTTGGCAGGGCTTTAGCTCCTGGCGCAGCTTCGCACAACTGGGTCGTGGAGGAGACTGTTAGGCGGCGCGCGTGAATGATGGATCGTCGGCGCTATATTAAAGCTAAAAGCGATGAAATCGCGCAATTCACTCGCGTTCATTGAACCAGTGCCCGATTTTTCGAAGGCCAGCAGATCTTACAAGCGAAGCCTCATGACAAATGTCAGCCTTGCGGTCGATTGACACATAAAAATAATGCAAGGATGACTCGTGAAAAGACTGATGATCTCTGTGGTCACAACCATGGCTATGCTCGTTGCCAGCCAAACCCAGGCTGGTTGGTTCGACTGGTTCAAGAAACCCAACATTAGTGCTCAGACCCAGCACCCCATCGTGCTGATTCCGGGCATCTTCGCCTTCGATACTATTGCTGGCGTCGATCACTTCTACAAAATACCGGCTGCGCTGAGTGCCCAGGGCGCCGAAGTCCACACCGCCAGAATCAATGCGTTCGACAGCTCTGCCAGACGAGGCGCCCGCCTTATCGAACAGCTTCTGCATATCCGCGTGACGACTCAACGACCTCATCTGAAATTCAACCTGATGGGCCATAGCCAGGGCGGCATAACGGCTCGGTATGTCATGAATGCCAGGCCGGATCTCGTCGCCTCGGTCACCACCATGCACACGCCGCATCTGGGGTCGCCGCTTGCCGATATCGTTACTGGTATTGCACCGGAAGGCTCCTTGCAGGGCATAGGGTTTGCGACCTTTGCGAACGCAGTCGGCGACCTGTTGAACCTGCTGTCGAGTAATCGGGTAGATGACGCCAACGTCTATTTCATGCTGGCTGAATTCAACAAGGCAGGCGCTGCAAAATTCAGTCAGGATTTTCCGGCAGGCATGCCTTCGAGCTACTGCGGGCAGGGCCCGGATTCAGTGACCATCGCAGGACACACCATTCGTCTGTACTCCTGGAGCGGTACCTCGAAGGTCACTACGGCCATCGATCTCTCCGATGCCCTGTTTGCTATCACCGGCATACCTTTTCCAGAAGCCAGCGATGGCGTGACTGGTCGCTGCTCAAGCCACTTCGGACGGGTGCTGAAGGACAACTACAATATGAACCATCTGGATGTATCCAACCAGCTTCTTGGCATGGTGTCGCTATTCGAGACTAAACCCGAGACGCTGTTCCAGAACCACGCAAACCGCCTGAAAAACGAAGGTCTGTAGCTTCATCTATACCGGGCCATTTCCAGATAAGCCCGGTCATCTCAAGGTCCAGTCATGAGTTCCAAAGTCGTGTCTTCTACCCGTCGATGTCTGTTGGCCGGAAGTATTGCCGCTGTATGCTTCATGCTGCTGTTCCGGCTCGCCGCTAGTGTGCCAACCAAGGTTGAGTCCGCAGCGAGCTCCGGCATGATCCGGTACGACGCAGGTGGTAGTGCTGTGAGTAAAGGCAACGCTGTGGCCGGTGTTGTGCTTCCCGATACCATAGCCCCTGGCCCCTTACCCGCTTCGCTACAGGGTGCTGAGCCTGAGCTTGAACTGATAACAGACGCCGAAGGCCATCTGCTTCCCGATTACGATCTCATGGTGCTGTTCGACTTCTATCTGGGGGCGCTCGAAGAGGAGCCGCTCGAAACTGTTCTCGCCCGTCTTCATCTCGCTCTTGCCGCTCAGCTCGAAGGGCAGGCTCTGGCTGAGGCGAAAGATCTGCTGGGGCGATACGTGGATTATCGACTAGGCCTGGCGGAACTTGAAACACAGGCGACCTTGTCTGCCGATGGCAGCTTTGATGCAGACAATCTGCAGGCGCGCTTACAGGACATACAGGCTCTGCGGGCCAGCCTCTTCGATGGGGAAGAGTTGCAGGCATTCTTTCAGCTGGATGAGGTGCAGGATCAGTTTGTGGTCCAGCAGCTGGCCATTAGCTACGATACGACGCTCAGCCCCGGCGAGCGAAGCGAAGCACTCGCTGCGCTCGAGCAGCAGCTGCCTCAGCCAATTCGAGAGCTGAGACAGCAGGTGCATCAGAACGCCGATCTGTATAGCAAAGCCGAAGCGATGCGCGAGGCAGGCGCTAGTGCAGAAGCCATTTTTCAGGAAAGAGCGGCCGTCCATGGTGAGGCAATAGCGGCAGATCTGGCAAAGCTCGACGAGGAACGGGCACAGTGGCGGGCGAGGATGGACGCCTACGCTGTTGAGCGGCAACGCTTGCTTCAATCAGGCCTGAGTGCTGCCGATCAACAGGCGGCCATCGACGCGTTGCGCGCAGGGCGGTTCTCCGAACTGGAGCAGCTGGAGGTCCGTGCCTTCGAGTCCGAGCTCTGACTTGCCCAGGCGAGACACTAGGGCTTGAGGTCCGGGTCCCTGCTCTTGCTGGCGTGCCAGGGCCAGCTACCCGTCAGTTCGACATCCAGCGTAAAGCTCAGGAAGGTTCGAATGACGACCACGACCGCGAGTACGCCGATACTTTCCCAGGTCAGCTCTACGGCTACCGTATGGATAATATCGGCCGCAACGAGAAACTCCAGGCCCAGCAGGATGCCCTGTCCCAATGACTGACGAGACGTCTGGAAGGCCTCTTTCAGATTACTCCGTTTGATGAGACCGACCACCATCACGAAAAGCGCGTAACCCGCCACCGCGACGATGATTGAGATGCCCGCCATTTCTATGGCGCCGGCTGACCAGGAGGCGATCGTCTTTACATATTCCTGCATTTTACTCTCCGCCGTTTGCACAAATCGAGGTTCAGGATGCGGGACACCTATACCCGTGTACGCATTGATACGTGAGCTTGGTCACAGCACGGCTAAGCCAAGGGCTCGCCTCGTCGGATCCGACGATGCCCAGTCATGATGGCTGGCGTATCGTTCTGGGCAATTTCCTGGTGAAGAAAGCTGGCTCATGAAACACCCCTTCCTAGGCTACTCTGCAGGCGCGGCAGCGCTTGCCTTTGGTGGCCTGCTCTGGCTGATTGCCGACCGGCCACCAACGCCAGCAATGACAACCGACGCAATACTGCATTCCGATGCGGCGACCACGGGTGAACCTGCTGTCGTTGCAAGCCCGCACCCGGCGCAGACATCGCTTCCTGAGCCAGCCAGACGCCCGCCTGCAGTTGCCGTCACCGACCCTCAGCCTGATCTGCTTTTACAGCCAGACGTCAATCCGGATTATCCCACCTTTCAAGACCGCGTGACTGAAGTCAGCGTACGGCGCAACAACCGGGATTTCGACCCGCAGGCGCTCTGGGTCGCGAGCCAACGGCCGGAAGCCTGGCAAGCTCTGGAGGCGCCCTCGCAGAACTTCGGACTCAGTGCGGAGGAAATGCAGGATGGTCGGGAATTCATCAACATCGACCCCCTCAAGATCGAGTCACTCGTGCCTGGCGACACCCTTGAGCTTCCCATTGCCCAGCTCAATACCACCTTAGTGGCTCAAATTGACGAAGTCCGCAGCGAGGACAATGGCCGCAACGTCACCTGGACCGGCGAGATACTGGGCCTCGATGCGCCAAACCAAATAACGCTGACACGCGGTGGCGATCTGATTATGGCTGGCATATCTACGCCTGACGGCGTTTATGAGCTTCAGGCCCACGGGAGTGAGGGCTGGATAGCCAATGGCGCCACTCTGTTCAAAGGCCAGGACCAACAGATCGTAGTGCCGCCCGAACTTATCGAGAATCCACCAACCCAGGTTGTGCATCTGGAACCGGAAACCTTTGGTGACCATGCCGGTCACAATCACTAACAACCATAACAACAACCACAGGCAGGAGCAGAAGAAATGGGTTCACTCAGTACATTGGTCACGCGGCTTGGCCGCAGCGTGGCAAGAAGAACGGCGTTTGGTGCAGCAGCACTCGTAACGGTCGCCACGCTGCAAGCTGCTCACGCTGCGACTGTCGACCTGCTGGTGGTTTACGACGACGATTCACGGAACCGCTTCAACGGCCAGGTCGATACCGCCATGCGTGGCTGGGTCTCTCAGGTCAACAACATCTTCAGCGCCAGCCAGATCGACATTCAGTTCAGGCTGGTAGGAACCATGCACCGCAACAGTCCCGGCAACAGCATGGGCGAGGTGCTGGGTAATATTCGCGTAGACGGGGCCATTGCGCAGAAGCGTAGGGAGGTCGGGGCCGACTATGTGACACAGTTGCATCGCACTGGTGCCTGCGGCGTGGGCTACGTTGCTGTATCCCGCGACTGGGCTTTCAACGTCGTTGGGCCCGGTTGCGGCGCACAGGTCCTGGCCCATGAGCTGGGACATACCATGGGCCTATCGCACTCTCGCAAGCAGGGTGATGGTGGTGGCTCCAGATACCGCTATGGCCTGGGTCATGGCATCGATGGCGTATTCGCAACGACGATGGCCTACCCTGGTGTGTTCAACACCCAATGGGTACCGATGATGTCGAATCCCCGCCTGAGCTGCAGGGGGCTGCCTTGCGGGGTGCCCGCCGGCCAGCAGAACGAAGCGGACGCGGCGCTGGCGCTCAACAATGTGCGAAATGAAATTGCCGGTTTTTACTCGGCACCACAAGGCGAAGCTGTCTATCAGTTGCGCGCGAGGCACAGCGGCCGCTGCCTGGATATTGGTGGCTGGTCCACAGCCGACGGGGGCAATCTGTTGCAGTGGGATTGTCACGGCGGCAACAATCAGCGATTTCGTTTGCTCGATGCCGGTGACGGATACGTGTTCCTGCAGTCAGTGCACAGCGGCAAGTGTATCGATGTCCAGGGCGTCTCACGGGGGGCCGGTGCAAATGTTTACCAGTGGAGTTGCCATGGCGGTGACAACCAGAAGATCAGGATGGCCGATTTAGGTGGCAGCCTGAGACATCTCGCCTTCAAGCATAGTGGGATTTGTCTGGATATTTTTGGTGCCGATCGCAATAACGGGGCCAACGCTACGCAGTACAACTGCCATGCCGGTGATAACCAGCGCTTCTACCTGGAGCGCTTGTAGCTGCGGTTGATCCTGCAGTTAGAGCCAATTTCCTAGTCGCAGAAGGTCGGGGTTTGCCGCATAATTCTTCCCAGCAGATTAGCAGTCGCTGCGCACCCGGAAAAGCCGGGCGTGTTCGGTCAAGCTGATTAGGGAAATGTAAATGCGAGCACAGTTGATTGGCCTTCTGCTTTTGCTGATGGCAGGCGCAGCTCAGAGCGAAAAGATCACAGCGGTTGCCGATCCGTGGCCGCCCTTCGTAGACCCTGAGCTGCAGTCACAGGGTATTTCGCTCGAAATCGTTCGGGCTGCCTATGCAACCCAGGGCTATGAGATCGATATGGACTTCGTGCCCTGGGCTCGTGCATTGGCGGGCGTGAAGCAGGGTGTGTATGACATCATTCCGAACGCGTGGCGAACCACGGAGCGGGAGGCTTCGTTTTATTTCAGCAAGCCTTATGTCACCAGTAACATCCGCTTCATAAAGCGTAAGGGCGACCCCTTCGAGTACACAGGGCCACGGGCACTGGATGGCAAAGTGGTCGGCATCACTCGCGGCTACGCCTATAACGATGTGTTTGCCAAAGCCGAAAACTTCGAGCGGTCCGAAGCCTCCGATCTCCAGCAGAATGTTCGCAAGTTGCTGCTAAACCGCATAGAGCTCACTCTCGACGATGAATTGGTGGCCAAAACACTCCTGTCTCGGCAGGCGCCACAGCTGTTGTCGCAGATTGAATTCGTCGACCAGCCACTGGCCTTGGCAGAACTACACGTCATAAGTGGCCGGGCTAACCCGCGCCATCAGGAACTCATCGATGCTTTCAACCGCGGACTGGCGAAGATTACGGTCAACGGGACATTAGGTGCGATCTTGCAGGATCTTGAATAGCCACTGCACCTCATTTAGCTGCCAGAGGAACTCTCCATGGTTAGTGCAGACAGCTCTCCCGTAAGCCTTACGGGTCATTTCACAGGCCAGGTCTGGTGTCGACATGATCTGTCGCCGGAACATCTTGGCTCGGATCTGGGCCGGTTGTTATACCAGGCCCAGCGACCGTTTGGCTGGATCAGCCAGCAGATTTATGGCTCGAATCTGGAGTCCATGCTGCTAGTGAGACATCAGTCGCTGGATGACATGGTCCGTGCAGAAATTGAGCGTGGCACCTGTCAGATCGTGGAGATCGCCAGTGGACTTTCTGGCCGTTCATTGAGAATGCTGGAATCCTATCCGGATCATGGTCTTCGCTATATCGAGGCCGACCTGCCGAGGATGATCAAATGGAAGCGTGATCGTCTCACCCCCGCCCAGAAACAGGACCCGCGTCTTACGCTATGCGATCTGAATATCCTTCGCTTGAATGGTGCCATGAGTTTGCCAGCCGTGCTGGAACAACATGTCGATCCGGCACGACCGGTACTCGTCATCACTGAAGGGCTGGTGAACTACTTCCGCTTGTCGGTAATTCAGGACTTCTGGGCTCGTCTGCAAGCCGAGTTGTCAGTTTACCCCCGAAGTACCTATCTCTTTGAAATCTGGCCGCGTCTGCCAGCTTATGCTGAATCGAGGATGCTGAAACTTGGTCTTGCCGCCATCGAACTGCTAACGCGACAGCGGGTTCCCCTGCATTTTGCTGACGAACAGGAGATTGCTGCGGCCATGAAAGCTATTGGATTCAGGCAGGTGCAGGTGATCAACCCGGACGAGAGCGAGCGTGGGCGTCAGTTTGGCGCGCTACATAAATCCCTGTTCCGACTGGTCAAGGCTGAAAACTGAGGTATAAAAAAGGCCGGCGATCTATCGATCGTCGGCCAATGGGGAGAATGGATGCCACTACCTGGGTAGACCACATCCATCCAGCGCCTCTCGCTGTCAGTCCAGCGTGGGATAGGCGTTTTCTGTTAGATGAGGCCGGCTAATCCGCCTCGCCCATGGCCGGTATAGCCGTAACTATCGATCGACACGTCCATCATATTCGCGATCGACACCAAAAGTTTGCTATGAGCATCGCCGTCGAAATCGAGATAGCGACCGCTCTGCAGCGCGCCGCCAGCGTTCCCCGCCAATATGAATGGCATATCCTTGTGGTCATGGTCGTTACTGTCGCCAAGCTCTGAGCACAGGAAGATGACCGAGTTATACAGCAGGCTATTGCCATCGCTATCGGTACGGCTGTCCAGGCTTTCGATCAGGTAACGGAACTGCTCCATGAAGTACTGCTTGTACTTGACGAACTTCTGGGCGGTCGCGCTGTCACGGTTACCATAGTGTGAAGTATCGTGATGCCCCTGATCGATATTCCGTACCCGCGTCGGGCTTACCGGGTGTGACCACATCAGCGTGGCCACTCGTGTCATGTCACAGGCGAAAGATTGGGTAATCAGGTCCATCTGCAGCTTGCCGATGGTCTCGAAGTGTTCCTCCAGGTGGATCTTTGGTGGATAGCCATGATAACCCTCCGGCACAGTAAACCCACCGCTGTTGAAGCTGCCTGTTGTGCACACGCCACCACTATTGCCACCGTCGAGAATTCGCTGTTCAACCTCACGGACACTGGCGGTGTGCTTTTCGAGCTTTTCGCGCTCATTGGCACCCAGACGGGCATTGAGTCTAGTCAGGTCACCCATCACAGCATCGAGGATGCTGCGCTTTCGGCGATTCGCCAGTGTCTCGTCGCCGGGTCCGGCGCTGCCAGCGAATATGTTTTCGAAGGCGTTGAGTGGGTTGTCGTTCATGGTGATCGGGATTTTCCCCGATGAATAGGACACGACGTTGCCAGCACCATTCTGAAAGTTGGCACCCACACCCAGGTGCAGCGACTTGAAGGGCAGGTCTGCCCCCACTCGCTGGCCCAGGAAATAGTCGAGCGAGCTGTCCGAGTTGCCGGTGAGCACTTTAGCGACACCGCCTTCGTGCGTGGAACCACCCTCGTACATTGTGAGGCCGCGGGTGAAGACACAGTGTTGCTTGACACGTTCGAGCGGGCTGGTCATCGGCGCGAGCGTGAAGTTTGTCTCTGAACCAGACGGATGGAAAAGCTCCGGAATGGCGCCATCCGGGATATACACGAACACTGCACGCTTGGCAGCAGTACCCGCGGCGAATGCGGAGCGGCTCCAGGGAATGGAGGCCAAGGGCGCTGCAAGTGCAGCACCGGCCAGGCCTTTGACAAACTGACGGCGATTGGCTTTCATCATGGTCTCCTATTGATCTCTGCGCAGTGTGAATGACTGCAGCTGCGTGACACCGATCATCAGGTCCTGCAGGTTAAAGTTGTTGCTGGCAAACAGGCTGACGAGGTTCGCGAGCGTGTTCCTGTCGCTGGATGCTTCCACATAGCCTCGGCTGAAGCGATAGAACTGCGTCGCCATACAGGCTTTCGTCCCGTCGGTTTCCGCGAGCACCGATTGCATGTCCCGAGCGCCGTCATAGGCCGCTGTCGTTGAGCTCAACAGACCATCTAGACCATGGATGACTGCAGAGGTGTCTACCAGCTTGTCCTTGTCTTTCGTGCGGAAGCCGCCGGCACCATCAAAGGCTTCGAAGCCGAAGCCCACGCCATTGAGGTACAGGTGGCAGGCCTGGCACTCTGGCGCCTTGGTGCGCTCTGCAAAGCGCTCACGAGTCGTCATCTCGGGATCCGGATCGGGGAAACTGGTATCCAGGTCCACCGGGGGTGGTGGCAGTTGTTGACACATGATGCGGTCGCGAACGAAGGCGCCTCTTGGTACCGGAGCGGTTTCATTGGCGTGGCCGTGTGCTGCCATGACTGCGCCGAGGGTAAGCAGACCGCCGCGGTTACCGGTCGTGTCAGCTACTTTCTGAACAGTATTGCCAGTGACACCGGGAATGCCGTAATAGTTCGCCAGTGCATTGTTCACGAAGACGTAGTCGGCGTTGAACAATTCATCGAACATCTGGGTGGAGTCGAACACAACATGGTTGAAGAAGGCTTTCATCTCCATGTCCATGGCCGCTCTGACCGCCGGCGTGAAGTTCGGATAGATGCCCATGTCCTTGCTGCCAATGGAGTTCTGATCGGCTTCGAGCCACTGTGCAACGAAGTGACCCATATGCTCCCGGGCTTTAGGGCTTTGCAGCAAACGTCTCGCCTGTTCGTTCAGCTGGGCTGGCGTCGAGAGCGCGTTGCTGGCAGCAGCTTGCAACAGGGCGGTATCTGGCGCGCTACCGTGGAACATGTAGGACAACTGCGAAGCCACTTCATATGGTGTGAGTCGGTAAATATTGCCGCTCACCGCCTCACCGAGTTCGCTGATGTACAGGAAGTTCGGCGACACGAGCATGGCTTGAATCACCTGTCTCATACCGGCGTTGAAATCACCCTCACTTTCGAACAGCGTTTCATAGCTTGACTGCTCAGCGGCAGTAAGCGGTCGGCGAAATGCTTTCAGGCCAAAGTCCTTGATGAAGCGTTCTGCGCAACCGGCGCTGCCGGGATCACAACTGAGTAGCTGTGCCCGTCGTTGAGCCACTGCACGTTCAGCAAGCGTTTCAGCGGCACCGAGATATTCATCGACATGGCGACTAGTCACCACGTTCTTGCTGGCGTTGTTGTCAAACCCGCGAACGATGGCTTCTACAGGGAAATTGTTTGTCACGTCTGGCGTGACGCCTAGCAGATCCCGCACCGTATTTTCGTACTGGTAACGGGTGAGCAGGTTGAGTTGTCGCGGGCCCGGTGTTTCGTCCTCCAGGTCCACGGGCGCGTCATCCCAGAAGGTTTCAGCAATGTAGGCTGCGACCTTGTCAGAGCAGTCTGCGCCACAAGCCGTTGGATTGCCGAGCGGCATGCGGGCCTCGATATAACTCGCCAGCGCAGTCAGCTCCTGCCGGCTGGTTAGCGCTACGCCTACAGAGCCGCCGCTGCCATCATCACCATGACAGCTGGCACACTGCGCCTCATATATACTCTGACCAGTGTCTGCACCATCGCCGCCGCCGGTTCCACCATCGCCATCGCCATCGCCATCGCCATCGCCATCGCCATCGCCATCGCCATCGCCATCGCCATCGCCATCGCCATCGCCATCGCCGCCGCCATCGCCGCCGCCGGTTCCGCCATCGCCATCGCCGCCATCGGTTCCACCGTCGCCGTCTTCGGCAGTGTCCACAACTACGATCGCTGATGACTCAGAAGGCACGCTGCCATTCAAAGCGACCACACGGTAGGCGAATTCGCCCTCCGCATCGAGCTGATCCGAAAAGCTGGTCTGGTTCGCTGCAACGGTGCCGACAGTCTGCCAGTAGCTGTCGTTCGACATCCGCTTGATCATGAAGCCGGTCTCGTTGTCGCTGAGATCCTGCCAGTTGACCGTGCTGGTCATGGTTGCAGCCGTGTACGTGCCGCCGACGATTGCTGGTGCGGCTGGGGTGGCTGCGATCTGAATGGGCATCGCATCTTCTGAAGCTTCCAGCTGGAGCTGGAAGTAGACTGGCACGGCTTCGCCAATGGACATCAGGCCAGCCAGGGCGCGCAGTACTTCAAGTCCACCGCTCAGCTCGAAATCAGTGCTGTTGATAACGACTGGCTTGAAGCTTGACACTGTCGCGCTGCCCGCTGAGTTTTTCACTACCAGGACCTCTGCCGTTAGCGGCTTGCTCACGCCGTGAAGGAGGAGGTCTCCGCTCAAGGTGATGACTTGAGACTGGCCAACTGCCAGCTTGCTCACGCTTTCGAGGTCAATCTGAGTTTTCAGATACAGCATCGGCAGGATATCGGTCTCAAACAACAGCTCCTTGAGCCGACCATCCCGAATGGCAATATTGGTCGCGACACTGTTGAGGTCGATAGCCAGTGTCGCCATCCCTTGCTCGTTGATGATCGCCGACATTTCGGTAAACGACTGCACTTCCGCATTGTGTTCGTTCTTGACGGTAACGAAGTTCAGAGTGGAGCGCGCGTTGTTGAGCTGCCATTTTCCGGCGACCGGATCAGGTGTGCCGTTATCGCCGTCGTCTCCATCGTCACCGCCACCGTTGTCGCCATCACCTGGCTCGCCAGTAGAACAGTTCTTTCCGTTCAGGAAGAATTCTGTGGGCAGCGTTTCTGAAGGGTCTGCGATATTGAAACCGAAATTGAAAGTTGCTCCGGTGGCAACCTTCGCGTTATAGCCGGCATCGATAACACCGACCTGATTGCCGATCTGGACATGCTTGCCATTCCAGAGATTGGTTATCTGTTCACTGCCGCCGAATTTCCAGCTGAGTTCCCACTCTTGGAGGGCGGGCCCCAGATTAGTGACCTTTATACTCTGTGTGGCACCATGCCCCCAATTATGCACAGTTCTGAAGTCGACGGTGCAGAGCTCTTCGGCAACGGCCGCCTTGCCCGCCATTGCCCCGAGCGTTAGCAGCGATAGCTTGATCAAGTTATTCATGTTTCTCACTCTTCCGTAAGGGTTGCGTAATCCGCGTCGAAAAACAGGGCGAAATCCACCGGCACGGCAGTGCTGATGGACGTGAGGCTGGCAACCTGCTTGAGTGCGTCTACGCCTGCGCCGAGATCGAAATCATCGGCCTTGATGATGACTGGAGAAGCACTCTGGACCAGAAAGCGCGTGTTGGTCAGGCGTTGAATCCTCAACTTCGCGGGCACCGCTTTCGTCTGCCCATGAAGTTCGAGCTGGGCAGTGACATCGCGCGTCATACTTTCGCCAGGCACCATAGCCTGGAGTGGCGCAAGTTGATCTTCCAGGTCCAGTGTGACAACTGCGCGGGGAAACTGTGCGACTTCGAACAGGAGCTCGTCCAGCCGCTGATCCCGGATGGCGATGCCGGTGTTGGCACTCGCCATATCAATCACCAGCGTGGCTTCTCCAGTTTCACTGATTGATCCGGACAGGCCATCGAAGCGATGTGTTTCCACCAGGTTCAGCTTCTTGGTCGATACAAAGTTCAGATAGGACTGGGTGGCATCCAGCTGCCAGTTTCCGGTCGTCGCGGGTGGATCAGTCGGATCGGTCGGGTCAGTCGGATCTGTGGGATCAGTTGGATCTGTCGGCTCGTCGACACTACCGGCGCAGGGTTTGCCGTTCATACTGAAGCTGGTGGGGATTGCGCCGCTCGGCTGGCTCACGTTGAAGCCGAGGTTAAGGCGACTGCCGCTGCTTATCCTGCTGTTCCAGCCGGCGCTCTGAAGCAGCACCGTGGCGCCATCCTGAGAGGCCGTAGCGTTATAAATCGACTCGATCTTTTCCTGACCCGGGAATGACCATCCGAGCGTCCAGGCATCGGCGTCCGGACCATAATAACTTACGTTGACGCGATGGGTGGCGCCTGTGGGCCAGCTGTGCTGGATTGAGTAGTCGACCTCGCAGAGCGGCCCTGCCAGCGCGCCGCCGGAGGCAGCAACGCTCAGGAGAACACTCAATAGACTGTGTTTAAATTTCATGGTGCAATTTCAAACCCTTTCAGATGTGTTGGTATTACGACAAGCCGTTTTAACTGCTCCGGGCCTACCGCTTCGGTGTGAGAAGAATTCTGGAAACAACCGTTTTGTAGACGAGGTAGGTCGCCAGACATGTCCAGCTCAGGAACAGCATGTACATCGCGAGAATATTTTCGATGCCAGTATTGAAGTTCAGGGATTTCGAGACGCCCAGGTAGACCGGGAAGATCCAGGAAACGAAGGATACCGACGCAAAGCCGAACATCATGGCCTTCTCATCGACGGTGATATCGGTGAAGAGCTGCTTGCCCACGTTGCGGCTCAGGATGGGAAAGATCTTGCGATGCAGCATAACGCCGTTGATCGTCAACATGGTCACAATGAAGACCTTGCCCCAGATCTTCTGATTGGTGAGTAGTTCTGGATCGGTAACATAGTAAATCGCCAGAAACGCCAGCCCGGAAGCCCACAACAGAAAGAGCCCAATGCTCACGACGCGAGTCATGAAAGAAAAAACTGCCAGCTTTTCGCTCGTTATTTTGTCGCAGTAGAAATACTTGAAGATCAGCGCATCCAGCATGAGCGCGCCCCCCACACCAAGGCTCAGACCGATGAGGTGAAGAAAAATGCTGGCGGTTCGAATGGCATCCGGTGCGAGCAAATCCATTTTGAAACTCCATCCTTTTCACGACCGGCTTTGGCGATCGAAAGACGCCAAGGTCGTTTCAGCATAAGGCTGGTAACAGCGGCCAGAATCAGAACTTTATCGTTGGCGGCGGATGGTAAGTACTTGCACCTAAGAGAACATCGTCGGATTGGACGACAATCGATTAAAAATAGGTGCTGATGTGGACCTGATCACACGAACCAGTTCAAACCCAGCCGAGGCGCATGGCCTTGACTACACAAGCAGTGCGATTCGTCACATGAAGCTTTTTGAACATCCGACGAAGATGAGTGCGTAAAGTGGAGCCGGAAATGCCGCAGGCCTGGCAGATCTGGCTGTTGTCTATGCCTTCCACCAGCTTCTCTAGGACATCGACCTCTCGTGCGGTGAGCATTTCAAGATCTGCAGCTGGCGCAGCGGTGGGCATGTGAACTGTTGCGGGGTCGTAGGTGATTGTGCGGCAAAGTGATTCGATTTCGTCCTCTGTGCAGCTTTTCAACAGTGCGCCGCGGGCGAAAGACATCCGCACCCGTTCAAGCACGAACGCATCGAGTCGATCGAGAAGCACCACGACCGCTAGTTGCGGATGGTTTTCCTGAAGTTCGTCCAGCAAGTTGAAGACGCTGCCAGATCTGAGCTGGCTATCAACGAATACGAGATCGAAATCAAGATTCTTGAGTGCTGTTTTTGCCTCATTGCAGTGAGTGACCTGTACAATGAGTGACCCTGGAATTCTGCGTCTGAGTGCTGCACGGAATCCGTCAGCATAGAAGGGCTGATCCTCGACGAGGAGGAAATGGAGCGGTTTCATCATTGGCACGTCTTCATCCTTGAGCGGCATTACAAGCCCGACGGCAGGGTCAGGCCATCTCCGTGAGCGAACATCATAGCGAAGGCGTCCTCGCTGCCTATTGGCTATAAGGCATATCTGTGATCGGAATGTGACCGTTATCCGGTCCGGCTTTGAATAAGCCTTTATGATTGCCGTTCAGTAACCTTACAAAAAATAGTGCGGCAGGATCAGGAACTTGGATATGACAGTTCACGAGGCTTATGCCCCTCAGCAAGAAGATGATCGCCAGCGCTTGATGACCGAGCCTGTGCAGGGTGTGTTGTCTTTTCTACTGATAGAAGACCACCCAATGTATGCCGAAGGCTTCCGATCGGCGATACATCGAATATTCCCGCGGGCCCGGCTACAGGTTGCCTCGAGCGGCTCGGCTGCTCGGCCCTTGCTGGCTCACCAGCCCTTCGACCTGGTTTTTCTCGACATCAATCTACCCGATGTAAACGGTCTGGATCTGCTGGTCGATTTGCAGAACGAAGGCATCTGGCAGCCCATTGCCATACTTACCGGGGCCGTTGATGCTCTGGCAGTAGAGACGGCGCGGCGTCGTGGCGCGCTCGGGCTGATTTCCAAACGGAGTGACGACACCTGCCTGGAGTCGATTTGCAGCCGGCTGCTGGCTGGCGATACGGCATTTGAGATAGGGCCATCCAGCCATAACCCTGGTGAAACGCTGGAGGACATCACCTCGCGGGAGCTGGAGGTTCTGCAGAAGCTCGCTACCGGACTTGAGAACAGTCAGATCTGCAAGGAACTGGGTATTTCGGATTCAACGCTACGGACTCATCTGCGAGCACTGTTCCAGAAGATGCAGGTGCCAAACCGGACGGCCTGTGTGGTGAAGGGAATCCGTCTTGGCTGGGTCTGATGTCAGCGCTGTATCCTGCCATCAGTTTGATGCTGCTGTACTTGTTCTCGAATATGGTACTGGCGCAGGCGCTGAGCAGTATTGATCCTGAGCAGCCGTCCTTGCTGTTGAGCCGGGATGCTGTGACAACTGGCAACCTTTCGTCTTACCTGTTCAGCCTGCCGGATACGCCGCACCAGTCCATAGGCAGAATCAGTTCGCTGCCTGTCAGCGCCTGGAATGCGCCGGACAATTTCCCTTTCAATGAGGGCTTCAACAGCCATGGGTTCTGGTTCAGAGCGGACGTACTCACGCCAGCAGACCTGCCAGTAGATGAGTGGGTAGCCGTCCTGCACAATACCCATGTCGACAAGCTGCGGGTCTGGTGGCTGGAGCATCCGGCCGGCCGTTTAATCGAACTCGATACCTCGGCGATTTACCAGCGCTATCCCGGACGCTTCAGCGTAGTGCCGCTTTCGCTCGAGGCAGAGCGACGTTACACCCTCTTCCTCTATATGGAAACCGAATGGGCGTCGCAGGCGCCGATGTCAGTCATTCCGTATAGCACTCATCTCCTGAGTGAACTGACAACCTTGTCAGCGCTTCATTTCGCACTCGGCGCACTTGGCATTCTCGCGACAATTTCACTCGTAGTAGGCCGTGTGCTTCGAGACGCCGCGCTCACTTACTACAGCGTCTTCATTGCCTGTATCGCCCTCGTGCAAGGCATCCTGCAGGGTGTGGGTGCACAATGGCCAATATTTGGCAGCCAGTGGAATTCCACCTCGCTCATCTTCACGTTCATAACGCTTGCAGAGATGGCGGCCATTCTGTTCACGCGGGAACAGATGCGTACGCGGGGCAATCGCTCCATCTCTACCAGAATTCTCTCGAGCATGATCTGCCTGTCTGCATCCACCTGGCTGGCGATGGTTATTTTCCCAATCCCGGTGCACTGGTTCTGGCAGATCATCATCGTCAAGGCACTCGCCTATGTTGCCGTCGGCGTCTGGATCGGCATCTATAGCAGCGTGCGGCAGCAGTGGGCAGCGATCTACTATTCCGCGGCCATCGTCATCTTCTTCATCGGCACTATCCTGCTGACGCTGAACAAGTTTGGCTGGCTCCCCATGACGGTCTATACCGAGCATCTGCAGCTGGTTGGTAGCGTCGCCTCATCAGTGATATTTCTTCTGTCGATAGGCGAGCGCGTCAAGCTACAGCGGCGCTCGAAGATGCAGGCGAAGCAGCGGGCGCTGGACTATGAGCTCATGGCGCGCTCCACGCAGGCCCGCCTGCTTGCAGTGGAACGACAAACTTCAGAGGCCCTCGAACAGCAGGTCAGTGCGCGCACGGCCGAGCTTGAACTTGCCCTCGAAGAGTTGCAGCAAGCCAAGCAGGAGGCTGAGCAGGCAAACGAAGAGAAAGCACGCTTCCTTGCGGCAGCTTCGCACGATATCCGCCAGCCCCTGCACGCGCTGGCTCTGCTTTCTGAAGGCTTGCCACGACCCGGCAAACGATCAACAGGTGACCTCCTGGAAACTAGTCGCTATGTGCGGCAGGCGGTCGCCGATCTCGTCAATCTCATTGACACCCTGTTCGACCTATCAAAGCTGGACAACGACTTGCTCGAGCCGGAGTTGCAGTCGCTTTCTCTCGGCCCGTTATTACTCAGCTTTACCGAAACCATGCGACCCGTGTGTACCAAGGCCGGCGTCAGTCTCGTTTTCGAGCCGGGACGCCTCGAAGGTCTGGCTGCAAATGCCGATCCTGTGCTCATGTTCCGGATCCTCTCGATACTCGTCGATAACGCTGTGCAACATGCGAACTGTACGCAGCTGACCATTATGGTCGTGCCTAACGGCGCACGCAGTGCCTGTGAGATTCTGGTCACTGATAATGGTATCGGGATAGCCGCCCATGAGCAGGGCCCGGTCTTCGAAGCCTTCTATCAGTTGCACAACCCCGAGCGAAATCGCAGCAAGGGGATGGGGCTTGGGCTGGCGCTCTGTCGACGTCTCACCGAGGTCATGGGGTTTTCTCTCACGCTGGAATCAGCGCCGGGTGCTGGCTGCCAATTTCGAATTGGCCTGCCTGTGGTGCATGAGCAGACACTGACACCTCGTTCGATGGATGATCTGAACCCAGACTGGACGGAGTCCTCGAAGCTAAGGGTGCTACTGGTCGATGACGACTATCTGGCGCGCAAGGCGACCAAGCAGCTGCTATTGAACTGGGGGCTGGACTGTCACGCTGTCGCATCGACCCCTGCTGCGCTGCAGGCACTCAATGAACAATGGCAGCCAGACTTTCTCGTTCTCGATTTCCGGCTGCCTGGCACCGATAATGGTCTTGGACTGGCCAATATGATTCGTGCGCGTCTCGGACGTGAAATACCTGTTCTGATCGTCTCCGGTGATATAGGTGTCACTATCAATGATCGGTCTATCGTATTACTTCACAAACCTCTCAAGCCAAGCCGCCTGCGTGCTGTAATTGAAGGATTCATTCGCCTTGCGGACGATCCAGTTGCAGCGGAAGCTGCGTCTGAGGCTTAAGCGAAAACAAGGCCGGGTGTGCCGATGCAGATACTGGAGCAGGTTTATCAACAGGAATCACGGCGGATTCTGGCGACCCTGATCCGCCTGCTTGGCGATTTCACCCTTGCGGAAGAGGCGCTGCAGGATGCCTTCTCAGCAGCGCTCAGACAGTGGCCAACGGAGGGCGTTCCCCAGAATCCGCGCGCCTGGCTGATTTCTGCAGGGCGCTTCAAAGCCATTGACCAGCTGCGCCGCAAGGCACGCTTTGATGCCTCACTTGCGCAACTGCAGCTTGATGCGCAGGATGGCGAGATGGCGCCTGATGAAGACGACGATAACAACATCGAGGATGATCGCCTTCGCCTGATCTTCACCTGTTGTCATCCTGGACTCGCCGTGGAGGCGCAGCTCGCGCTGACGCTCCGCGAAGTGTGCGGCCTCACTACTGAGGAAGTCGCCAGTGCCTTCCTCGTAAAACCGACGACTATCGCCCAGCGCATCGTCCGGGCGAAGAACAAGATCCGGCAGTCGGGCATTCCCTATGAAGTGCCCGACGACACGCAGATGCCTGGGCGGCTGCAGGTTGTGCTACACGTGATCTATCTGCTCTTCAACGAAGGCTATTCGGCATCAGGTGGTGACGCTGTGCTGCGACAGTCCATGTGCGACGAGGCTATTCGGCTGTGTCGCCTGCTTTACAATCTGCTGCCGGAGCGGGAAGTAGCTGGTCTGCTCGCACTCATGCTGTTGCAGCACTCGCGCAGCGCCGCCAGGAGCTCGGCTGGTGCCGTCCTGATAACCCTCGAAATGCAGGATCGGACGCTATGGAACCAGGAACAGATTAAGGCTGGACTCGAGCTCATCGAACCGGCACTTGCTGGAGGCAATCCCGGCACTTATGCCATCCAGGCTGCAATCGCAGCCCTGCATGCCGAAGCGCCCACTTACGCCCAGACGGATTGGCAGCAGATCGCTGGGCTCTACGGCATTCTGTTACATCTGCATCCCTCGCCAGTGGTGGAGCTGAACCACGCGGTCGCCGTCGCCATGGCCTTCGGAGCGGCCGAGGGGCTCGCCCGCATAGAGGCGCTGCTCAGCCGGAGTGAACTCGATAATTATCATCTCGCCTACGCAGCCCAGGCGGACCTGCTACGTCGCCTCAAGCGCTTCCCTGAAGCAAAAGCAGCCTATGAGCGTGCACTGATGCTGAGCCAGCAGGGGCCGGAGCGTGCCTTCCTTCAGTCGAGGCTGGATGAACTGCCGCGGACGTGAAAAATTTTTCGTGTTGCTGTCGATTCAGTGCTCTGCCGGGCGACTAGTCAATGTACCGTTTCAACAATGATGGAGTTCACAATGAAATACCTGGCCCTTGTGTACTACGACGAACAAAAAATGGGTGCCATGCCCGAAGCCGACTGGCACGCCCTCAACAGGGAGTGTATAGCCTGTGGCGAAAAACTCCGCGCCAGCTCCACGATGATTGGGGGCGAGGCGCTACAAACCACCGAGACCGCCACCACAATCAGGGTCCGCGATGACAGGGTTACGATCACTGATGGGCCCTTCGCCGAGACCAAGGAGCAGCTAGCGGGCTTTTACCTGCTCGAAGCGAGAGATCTCAACGAGGCTATCCAGGCCGCTGGTAAAATCCCTCCGGCGCGCTATGGCTGTGTCGAAATCAGGCCGGTTCGAGAGCTGGATCCGGCACAGTTCCAGCCACGGTAATATTTCACAGTACCAACCTGTAATGCTTGATACGTCGGCCTGGCAGGCCGCTGGTAGCCTTGGTTCTGAAGAGACGGCGTTGTCGAGCCGCTCTTCAGAGATTCCGACCCTACCAGAATGATGGAGCACTACAATGAAAACACCAAGCCTCAGACAGTCTGCAATCCTGTTAGCCTTTCCCTTGCTGACCGGAGTTGGTATTTCTTCAGCTTACGCTGGAGATGCCAAGGTTTATCCCGGATCAATGGCTGTCAAGTATTCAGGCCCATCGCCGACCTATAGCTGGTCGATGATCAAAAACCCTTCCTCGACCTCATGGATGTACGTCGACCTGCCCGTTATCAACGACGATACCGGTAGTGGCATCGATGTCTCATGGGTGCAGGTGCTCGACCGGCATTACAGTAGTGATGTTCGCTGCGCGATCATCACGGTGTACTGGAATAACTCGGCCGATGCCATCTATGGCTATTTCGGACCAAATCGCTACAGCACTGGCTCGAGCAACAACGCCCAGACGCTCTATACCGGTTCGGCTTCACATGGCAGTACCCGCCATGAGTACTTCAGCTGCGCCGTTCCGCCAACCTACGCCGGCCAGAGCTCATCCATCGTGTCTTACTACGTCTCTGAATAGACGTCTATGGCCCGATGCCGTCCTGGCTTCGGGCCCTGTCAGACCCAGTGCAGTTTCTGTCGGGGCCCGATCAGGTCTTTCAGGAGAAGGAGATGATCATGAAAACAATATCAGGCACCAGTATTCCTTATATGGCCGCGGCGGCCATTGGGTTGGCGGTGCTCGGCTGGAGCCAGATGGGCGAACAGCACAGTGCCAGCATTCAGGATTTTGCCAGAACCCCCTCATTTACCAATAGTCCACCTGCCGTGGCGACACAGCAGAGACAAGTCGCCGAGACTGATCCGCAGGCGTCGGCTCGGATCTCGAACGACATAAACCAGCTGCGCGAGCACATGGCGACACTCGTCGAACACCAGAGCCTGACTCAAGAAGAGCTGGATGATCTGCGCGACAGCATCAATAGGGGTGAAGCGGTCGCAGAAACAGCCGAACTCAGCCCGGCCACCCCTGAGGAGGAGGCCACCATGCTCGAATCACAGTTCTCCCGCATGGACGCCTATCTCGGACACGAAACGCCAGATCCGGACTGGAGTGGAGAAACCAGGGGAGACGTCGAGCGAAGTATGGAGCTCGCTGAACTTTCGGGGGCTACATTGCTGGAGTCGACCTGTGGTACCACGCTGTGCAAGGTCAAAATCAATCTGCCTGCCGATCGCGCGCCGGAAGAAAGCCTGCAAAGGCTGGCGGCACAGCGTAGCTGGGATGGTGCGACGATGTTCAAGCTAAGCGGCAGTGGCGAAGCAGACTTCTACATCGCGCGGCTGGGGCACGAGCTTCCGACAGGGGAGTGAGCTGATCGCCCGCATCAAATGCGGGCCCTGTTATAGCCAGTGCCTTGGCATTTCAGTGAGGCAGCTTGATCAGATAAGTGAAACCGCCGATCTTCACCAGATACATATGTGAGCCCTCGTAGGACACGGTGGTCACTGACTCCACTGAACGTATGGCCTGGGTCTTGATAGGGAAGTCCAGCTGCGTTGGCTCTATCGGCTTGCGATTCTCATCCACCACAACCGGTTTGCCTTCGCGGTCAAACATGATTGCGAATGGCAGGTATTCTCCTTGCTGCTCGTACATCGTGCCCGTCTGCAAGCGCTTGCCGCTCTTCTGCTCTGCGGCGCACGCCGTTAGCGAAAGTCCCATCAGGCCGACTACGAGCAAGCCTCTGAGATAATGCTTTTCAGTTGTTATTGTCATGGCATTGGTCCTTTGCGTTGAGGAATCAGAACGAGAACTGGACTCGCCCATAGAGGAATCGGCCGGGATAGAACTGCAGGAAATCACCGTCCGAACGAATGATGGTGCGCTCGACATCGCCAATGTTGTCGATGCCGGCTTCCACCATCCCGAAGCGTCGCGGCAGTGCATACTGCAACGCAATATTCCCAATCCACATGGTTTCCCTGCCGCGCTGTGGCGCGGTTTCAAGAGTCTCGGTGTCGAGCACTGAGGTCCGCGTTTGCTGGCGGAGATACTCTGCTTCCAGCGTCAGCTGCCAGCGATGAAAAAACAGACGGGCACCCAGTGGTAGGCGAATCGTCTTGCGCCGATCTGTTTCGCCCACGATACCCTGTAGATAGGGTTGATCTGCGTCTTCCCACAACAGTCGGCTGTTCAGCGTAAGCCAGTTGCTCATTATGCGACTGAGGTACAGTTCAGCGGTCTTATCCCTTACTGTTCCAATCTGAATCGTCTCATCACCGCCGGTCAGGCGGAAGTCGAGTTCACGCAGCATAAATTGCGCGCCGGTGAAGATTGCCCGTCCTGGTCTGTAATCCACGCCAAGCCCATAATTCTTCGCGTCCGCCGTATCAAGGTCATCCTCAAACTGATTAAAGCCCGCAATACTGGTGGGCTCTATAGTTTGTCTCGCCACTGGATCGCGTCTGAACGTTCGAAACGCCGCCAGCCTGAGGTCGAGTTCCAAAATGGGCGAGTACACGATCCCTGCTTTAGGCGACCATTGCCGCAGATCGTCCTCTCCATCAGCAGAAAGACGATTGAAAGCAAGACCAAGTTCGAGAGTGGTATCGGGTAGAGCATGGGTGGTGAAGTAACTGTAAGCGTTGTCGTGCTGAGCGCGCGATAGTGACTGAAACACAAAACCGAGCGGTGGATCCGGGGGTATCGACTGCAGTGTGGAGACAACAACATCCCTTTCACTTCTGAGCGTACCTGCGCCGCTGACGGTCCCAAGGTCGCCAAACTGTCCCACATGCTGGAGTTCGAGCGCGTACGGACTGTCTTCCAATTCTGAATCGATGGCCACGAAAGGGGCAGGAGCGTCAGTCTGCGCTTCACTGAAGCGTTGGGTGATGACAGAGGCGAGCAGATGCTGCCCCGGTGCAACGCTGGTGCGCCCTCCGATACGCCAGGTATCTGTGCGGCTATCTGCGCTCAAGCTGCCGAGGCTGTCCGGGTCTGCAAGGAAGCGCAGGTCTCCACGCTCCCAATCGAAACGCCGGAACTCGAACTGCAGACTACTATCGATCCCTGTTTGCCACTGAGCAAAAACGTTATAGATCTTCTGGGTCTGTTCAGCGTTTTCTCGGAAGCCGGCTGTATCGTAATAGTACTGTCCGAGGCTAAAGCTCACGGGCCCCTGCAGATAGTTCAATACTGCATCGTTGCCGAAGGTCGAGTCGGAACCAGCCAGCGCGCCGGCCGTTCCGCTCAGACCATTTTGAAGATAAAGCGGGTGATATTCATTGAGGCCCGGCCGTTCAGGTCCCAGGCCAGATACAATGTTGAGATCGCTTTCGCTCAATTGCGGCGAGATGGGGTAGGCGGTGAGCGGCTGCCAGAGCTGGGCCTGTAGCAGCTCGGAGACACTGGCGCTATCCAGGCGCGGCTCGTTCCGGTAAACATCGGCCAGTAGTCGATGGCCCTGGGCGTTGGTTGGGTCCCTGCGAAGCGCGCGGTAACCTTCTGTCAGCACCTGCTCACGCAGGCCAAGCTTACGATATGTTCGGCCAAGCGCGGCGGCTCTGGCTGCGCTATCGCTGGCCATGAGTGGGGGCGCCCGGATTACGCTGCGGTTTGGATCCAGTGCCCTTGCTTGTTCGAAGTCCTCGAGCGCCTGTACAGGATCGTTCTCCAGAAGCTGCAGTACCCCCTGGTAGAACAGTGGCGTCGGCTCCAGAGGGTCCAGTGTCTGCGCCAGCTGCCACTGTGTTTCCGCCTTTGCATGCTGATGCTCCGCGAAGAAGACTTCGCCGAGCACAACTCGCAGCAAGCTCTGGTTCGGATTCAGGCTAAGCGCAAGATCGAGTGCTGCTCGAGCCGCTTGCGTGTCGCCTTGTCGCAATCTCACAAGCCCGAGGCCGAGATGAGCCTCTGGAGTACTCGGCTCGCGTTCAAGCGCCTCGACGAAAGCTTGTTCAGCCGCTGGAAGGTCATGAGCAAACAGGGCCAGCAAGCCTGTGAGACTCAAACCACGGGCGTTGCCCGGGCCTAGTGCCAGAGCGCGGTCAATTGCCTCCTGCGCATTCTGACTATTGCCGCTATAGAGCTGTGTCTCAGCGAGGCGCAGCCAGGTGATTGGACTACCAGGGGCAATCGTGACAGCCATCGCAGCACTCTCGACCGCTGCCTCGAGCCGCGAATTGGCCTGCTCGGCGAGCGATTTCGCAATATGGGCGGTGGCGAGGCCTGATGCGGCAATGGCGTCGTCGGATAGCCGGGAAGCGCTTTCTGCCTGTCCGCGTGAAGAGGCCGCTCCACTGAGCAGAGCGAGTCTGATTGCTTGTAGCTCTGGCACCGCCGTATCTATGGCAGACAACACCGCTTCGGCCTGCCCAATCATGCCATGCTCGAGATGGCGTGCCGCCTCCTGTAGAGCAAGCGATGTGCGTTCAGACGCGTAAGGCCCGAGTTCTTCCGGAACCAGAACCTCCGGATAATGCAGTGACCATGCAATCCGCTCGGCGGGAATGCCCTGAGTGACTGTGAGGTGGGCAGTCGTGCCTTCGGACAGCACCGTCTGACCACGCTCAACAGCGACTTCCGCATCGGTAGTTGATGCCGTCACGAGACCTTCAATGACCCCGACGCCACTAACGCTTTCCTCGGCCCAGAGAATGAATTCGGTTCCCGACACTGCAGCGTTGACGTAAGGGGTGGCGGCTTCGAATTGCACGCGCGTGCGGCTGAAGAAGCGGGCGACGCCATTGCGGAGTTTCAGCCAGAACGACTGATTGTCTGGCGATCCGGGAAAACTGATTACCGTGCCCGGACCAAGACGCACGACGGTGTCATTGCTGAGGCGAAGTGTGGCGCGGCTATTATCGCTTACGCGCAGGAGGCTACCTGGACAAACCTGTTGCCTGAGTTCGACGAGCTGCCAGCGGCTTTCGGTAGCGGCTTGCCATTCCACGATTCCGTCACGGGCAACGAGTTCTGCCTGCCAGTTTTCACAGGCACCGGCGACCCGCGCGAATAGCGACAGGCCCAGGACCAGCCAGGGCGAAAGCAGGGCGGCTGAACGAAAATGCCATAACCGGGTCAAGCGCATGGATACTCCATCTACATGGGTAACGATGACGCCTCGACAGCTACTTCAGAATTAACCTGAGACTTGTCCATTCTGGTAGCTGTATTACCAAAAATCCAGCTAACTTTTTATTCGTTGCCGGCGAATTTGTAACCTCCGGCAGGGATATGTCGGCCTGGCGCTACTTACTGCGTATTTTGATTGGCAGTAGTGGACTGGTTGAATCTGCGGAACCAGCCACTGTCAGGTAGTCGCGATAGAATAGCGCTGGACCGTCTGCTGGGTATTCACTGAGGCTCAGGCTCAGTTGCTGCAGCGCGCTGCTGGCATCGCCTTGCATCAGGCAGCGCTCGACCTTGTGGAACAGCTCTGGATCTATATTGCCTGTTGTTGCCAGTGTGTAGAGGCACACTGTCTGCTGCTTGCCATAAAGGCAAAACTGCCCGAGATAGCGAAGCGCTGTCGTATGCTGAGCGGTGCAGGAGTCGCTGATGAGGACCTCGGTGCCGAGCAGCTTGTTGAGACTTTCGATTCGCGAGGCGGTATTGACGAGATCACCAACGGCGCGAAATTCGAAGTGTCCTTCGGCACCGTAATGGCCGAGCATGACATTACCTGCGTGCAAGCCCATGCGCGTGTATAACGGTGTCTGCGGATGCTGCGCGTTGAACTGATCGATCGAAGTCCTCAGGTCCTGCAGTGCGGGCATGAGTCGTTCCATGACGTCTTCACGTGTGATGTCAGTCCATAGGGCAATGACGCCATCACCCGCGACATCCGAAATGAGACCACCGTGCTGTCGAATCGGCGTTATCAATGCCTCATAGTAAGCCGACATCAGCTCGCTGAGTACAGGGGCCGGCAAGCGCTCGGCCAGCGTTGTGTAGGCGGTAGCATCGGTGACGAGGCAGACCCCGAAGAGTTCCTGCTGTGGAGGCTGTCCTTCTGTCTGTGCGCTGAGGCGACGAATTTCGCTTGCGGGCAAGTACTGGCCGAAGGCCTGCTCCAGAGCTGCACGCTTGTGCTGACTTTCCCTCAGGTTGTGGTGGTAGGCGATGGCAGCGAAACCAGGCAACAGAAAGACCAGCGGAACGACCAGGGGTAGCAGGTGGTCGAGCAGCACAAAAGAGCCGTAGACCAGCAGCGTATAAAGCGCGGCTGCCACAGCCAGGCCAGCTGCAGTGTGCTGTGGCAGCCGACGAACGAGGACCCACAGCAGCGCGCTCCAGAGCAGAATGACGACGGATCTGGCAGGTGGACCTAGCTCCTTGATGACGCGACCATCACGAAGATTGGCAAATGCCGTAGCAGCGAGTTCGACGCCGCTGAGATCCATGCCGTTCCCCTCACTGAAAGCGGTGACGAAGTTGTCACGCTGTCCCGGCTGAAAGCTGGCCGCAAATCCAATAAACACCGTCGCTGCCGCGATGGTTTCTGCGAATGATTCCGGGGCCGCGAGAAAGTCGTCCAGTGCGACCGTTCGGATCGTTCCGGTGGGACCGTAGAAGTTGAAGAGTGGAAAGCGCTGTGGAGGCGGCGATTGCGCCGGCCGGATGAGTTCCAGCACGGCGAGCGGCAATACGGCTTCGGGTGGGCTGCCAAGTCGAAGTGGATAGCGACTCACGATGGCGGGCACTTTGGGCAGTGCGAAAGGTGCAGTTACCGCAGCCGCTTCGCTGAACATGGCGGCCGGTCTGACCACGGTATCTGCCTGCAGCACCTGGGCTTTCGACCCCTCTTGGAGCGGAAAGATGCGGCGTTCGAGGAAGGCGAATAATGCGACCTTACCTGACTCGCGAAGGGCCTGTGCGAATCGGCGGTCGCCGTCACGGATGGCTGAAGCTTCAGCGAAATAAATGTCGAAGGCCACCGCTTCCACTGAATGACCCAGTGCATGCAGGGTGTCCGCATAGATGTCACGCGACCAAGCCGTCATGCTCTGTGGTTGACCGATTTTCTCAGCCGTTTGTTCGGTAATCGAAAGAATGATGAGGTTCTCCGGCGCCGGCAAGGGCCCTCGAATCCTGAACAGGCTATCGAGCCCCAGAGCCTCTTCCTGACGCTGACCCCAGCTCGAGAGCGCGATCACGACGGCGGAACAAGCCAGCACCATGGCCTGAATAGCCAGCTGGCGAACTGATCTTCTGCTACGCAAGGTTTTTCTTGACATGTTATAATAATCGCAGCCATGTATAGAGGACCGCCAGTCTGGCGAACACGTCAGTCATCGGTTCTCCCGAAAAAGCAGGCATCGTCATGATGAGCGCACTGTCCCAGGTACCCCTGTTCGCTGGCCTTGCAGCCGCCGATATCGAACTGCTCGAATCGAGCGCCAAACCCCGCGTCTTCCCCAAGCACACGGTGATCATGACGGAGGGCGATGAAACAGATTCGCTCTATGTTGTCCTCAGTGGTCGCCTCAGGGTGTACTGTTGCAACGACGATGGCAAAGAAATCACCTTGCGTGACCTGCATGAGGGCGACTGTTTCGGTGAGCTCGCGCTTCTCGGAGGCAGCGAACGTTCCGCTTCAGTTATCACAGTGGATGCTGTCCGCTGCCTGGTCATCAGCAGCCCGGTCTTTCGCGAGCTGATCTCAAGCTCGCCAGAGCTGGCTCTCAATCTGATCCGCAGTCTTGCTTCACTTATCAGACATCTTACTGAAAACGTGAAGAGCCTTGCCTTGCTGGATGTCTACGGCCGGGTGGCCCATACACTGCTGGAGTTGTCTGACCTGCAGGGGGGACAGCGCGTGACGTCAATTCCGATGACCCAGCAGGATATCGCCAGCCGGGTGGGCGCAAGCCGTGAGATGGTCGCCAAGATACTCAAAGACCTCGAAACAGGAGGCTATATTTCTACCAACAAGAAGCGCATCGTCATCCGTGAAAAACTGCCTGCGAAATACTGAAGTGCGGCGGCTCAGTGCCGATTAATATTTAAACAGCTGCTTCGATCTTCGTCGCCGATGTGGCATACTATGCGCCGCTTTTTCGGCACATTCCTGCTGCCGTTTCACTTCACCATCCGGGGCACGCCATTGTTATCTACCGCTAATATCACCATGCAGTTCGGCGCCAAGCCGCTTTTTGAAAACGTCTCAGTCAAATTCAGCGACGGCAACCGCTATGGTCTGATCGGCGCCAACGGCTGCGGCAAATCGACCTTCATGAAAATACTCGGTGGCGATCTCGAGCCGACGGCAGGCAATGTTTCGAAAGACCCTGGTGAGCGCATCGGTAAGCTCAGGCAGGACCAGTTCGCCTTCGAAGAATACAGCGTTATCGATACGGTGATCATGGGCCATACCGAACTCTGGGCAGTGAAGTCGGAGCGCGACGCCATTTATGCCAACCCTGATATGACCGAGGCGGACGGTATTCGTGCCGGCGAGCTCGAGTCTGAATTTGCAGAAATGGACGGGTATACTGCCGAAGCCCGAGCTGGCGACCTGTTGCTCGGCCTCGGTATCCAGACGGAGCAGCACTACGGGCCGATGAGCGAGGTTGCGCCTGGCTGGAAGCTGCGTGTTCTGCTCGCGCAGGCGCTGTTTTCAGATCCCGATATCATGCTGCTCGACGAACCGACCAACAACCTGGACATCAATACCATCCGCTGGCTCGAAGGCGTGCTGAACAACCGTAACTGCACCATGGTCATCATCTCGCACGACCGTCACTTCCTGAACAGCGTCTGTACGCATATGGCCGACCTCGACTACGGCGCCATCCGGCTCTTCCCCGGCAACTACGACGAGTACATGATCGCAGCGACTCAGGCAGCTGAACGTCTGCAGGCAGACAACGCGAAGAAGAAGGCGCAGATTGCAGAACTGAAGTCCTTCGTCAGCCGCTTCTCGGCCAACGCATCGAAATCAAAGCAGGCCACGTCGCGCGCCAAGCAGATCGACAAGATCCAGCTGGCTGACATCAAACCATCCAGCCGACAGAACCCCTATATCATCTTCGATCAGGACAAGAAGCTTCACCGGCTGGCGCTCGAAGTCGAGGGTCTGGCGAAAAGCTTCGATGAGAAGCTGTTCAGCGGCCTCAATCTCACGGTAGAGGTGGGTGAGCGCATCGCTATCATTGGCCCCAACGGTATCGGCAAGTCGACACTGTTGAAGTGTCTGGTTGGCGATCTCGAACCTACGGCCGGTACCGTCAAATGGTCCGAAGGTGCCGAACTCGGCTACTACGCTCAGGACCATGCCGCTGAGTTCAAGTGCAAGGACACATTGATTCAATGGATGCAGCAGTGGAGTCGTGAAGGTGATGACGAGCAGGTCATCAGAGGAACGCTTGGTCGCCTGCTGTTTTCGCAAACTGAAGTGAAAAAAACGGTCGATGTGATATCAGGTGGTGAGCAGGGTCGGATGATCTTCGGCAAGCTCATGCTCAGGAAGCCAAACATCATGCTGTTGGACGAGCCGACCAACCACCTCGATATGGAGTCCATCGAGTCGCTGAACCTGGCGCTGGAAAACTACCCTGGCACATTGCTCTTCGTGAGTCATGACCGTGAGTTCGTATCGTCGCTGGCTACCCGAATCATCGAACTGACACCCTCAGGTATCGTTGATTTCCACGGCACTTACGACGATTACCTGAGAGCTCAGGAGCAGGCGGCATAGGCCGAATGGCCTTTCAGAAATTACGTATAAAAAGCCGCTGTAAAAGCCAAACATTACGGATCAGTATAGAAAGCACCTGAGTAGATATCCCAAGCAGTATCAGGTTCTTGGAGGCGGCCTGGTCAAAAGCCAGTCCGCCGTATCGTACGCGTTCCATACCGGGACGAGACAGGAGCTTTCAATGCTATTTCAAAAACAATTACGTCAACGAGTGCGGCCCGCCGCCTTACTGCTGCCTTTGGTAGCTGCTTCACTCTCAATGGCTGCGCAAGCCAATCCGCTAAAGAACTCCACCGCGGTAGACCGATTCTGGAGCGGTCCTGCGAAATTTTTCGAGTGTCGCTTCGGCATTCTGAACAGCAGTCCTTTCGGTCTGCCCCGCTGCATGTCGGCCGATAATATCGTGGAACACCTCAAGATGTTCGACGACATTGCCAAGGCCAATGGTGGCAACAGAGCTGCCGGCCTGCCCGGTTACGATGCTTCCATAGACTACGTGAAGGCTGAGCTGGAGAAGGCTGGCTATGAGGTGAAGCTGCATGCTTTCCCCTTCAATGCCTTTTATCCGCAAGGTCCTGGAACGCTTAGCGTCGACGGTACCACCTATGTATTCGATACTGACTTCACCTACCTGACCCAGACTGAAGCTGGCGACGTTACTGCGCCGATCGAAGCGGTCGATATTCAGCTCGGTGAAGGCAACACCTCTACCAGCGGCTGCGAGGCTGCTGATTTTGCTGGCTTCACTGCTGGCAATATTGCGCTCCTGCAGCGTGGTGCCTGTGCCTTCGGTGATAAGGCTAGCAATGCCGCTGCAGCCGGCGCGACAGGTGTGATCATCTTCAACCAGGGTAACGTGCAGACTGATGAAGGCCGGACCGGTTTGATCAGCGCTACACTCGGTGACGCCTACGCAGGCGGCATTCCGGTTGTATTCGCGACTTACGATCTCGGTGTCACCCTGGCAGCAAGCGCAAACGCTACGGCCAATCTGGTGGTCGATGTCGTACGCGAGCAGACCGAAACCTTCAACCTGACTGCCGAAACGAAGGGTGGTAACCCTGACAATGTCATCATGGTGGGCGGCCACCTCGACTCCGTGTTCGAAGGTCCGGGAGTCAATGATAACGGTTCAGGCAGTGCCGCCATTCTCGAGATGGCCCTGCAGATGAAGAAAGCTCGCGTGCGGAACAAGGTTCGCTTTGCGTTCTGGGGTGCAGAAGAAGCAGGTCTCGTTGGTTCGACCCAGTATGTGCTGGGACTTACCGAGGAAGAGAAGGCCAAGATCAAGGTCTATCTCAACTTCGACATGATTGCTTCACCGAACTACGGCTACTTCATCTATGACGGCGACGGCTCGACATTCGGGCTTGAAGGGCCAGCCGGTTCTGCTGCAACGGAGAAGTTGTTCGAGAAGTACTTCGCCATTCGCGGTTTGCCCTCCGAAGGGTCTGAAATCAGCTTCCGCTCTGACTATGCGCAGTTCTTCGAAGAAGGCATTCCGTTCGGTGGCCTCTTCACAGGTGCTGAAGAGCTGAAGACCGAAGAGCAGGCTGAGAAATTTGGTGGTACCGCAGGCGAGGCGCTTGATCCGTGCTATCACGCAGCGTGCGACGATATCAACAACATCGATATGACGGCACTGGAAATCAACGCCGACGCCATGGCCTTCGTAACCAGCTGGCTGTCGCTGTCTACCAAGCCAATCGATGAAGAAATTGCTGCAGCGCCGGTCGAGCCAACTGCTAATCGCATGGCACTCGACGTTCGTTCCAGCAAGTTCGACAAGACTCACTGGGGTCACGACTGGATCAAATAGTCTTCCTTCTCAAGCCCCGCAAGGGGCTTTTTTTTGCGCCTGATTTTAGAGCACCTTCCCCCGTAGCGACTTCGTCTTTCCACGCTGTGTCTTCTTGTCGACTCGCTTCCGCTGGGCCGACCGGCTGGGTTTCGTCTTGCGCCTGGTCTTCTGAATGGCCGTGGCCTCACGGATAAGATTCACCAGTCGCGCAAGTGCCGCCTGTCGGTTCAGCTCCTGACTGCTGTGTTCCTGCGCCTTGATGACGATTACGCCGTCCTTGGTCACCCGATAGTCACTCATCTGCAGCAAGCGTTGCTTGTGAAAGTCAGGGAGTGTCGATGCCTTGATGTCGAAGCGCAGATGAATGGCGGTAGACACCTTATTGACGTTCTGTCCGCCTGCGCCCTGAGACCGCATCGCCTGAAGATCGATCTCGGCATCCGGTATCGAGACTGATTCAGAGATAAACAACATGCTGTGCTCCATTGAAGGCATTGAGCTGATTGTAACGCGGACGACTTCGTGCGGCAGCATGACAATCTATCAGCAGCAGCTAGACTTCAAACATATCATTCAAGTGCAGCGGTCTGCAGGGATTCGGTAGTATGCCTTTTTACCAGAGTGTTTCGTTCAGGCTGTCGTGCGTGGCGGGTCTGGCGATCTCCGTCTTCCTCGCAATTGCTGGTTACTTTCTGCTGAATCAGGCCGATGAAGCGCTGACCGAGGTGGAGGACGAGCTGCTTGCAAGTCGCGCAAGCTCCGCTGCAACTACAGCCAGGGTCTATAGCGCACAGTTGATCAAGACGATTGAAGCAATCTCCGCACTCTTTGGCGAAAGCTTCGTAGGCCGTTTTGAGATCGAGGATGGTCAAGGTGTCCAGGTTGGCAGCCAGACGGTGCCTCAGCTTCTCATTGGTGGCGAGCCGATCGCAGGGAACTATAGCCAGGTCGACAGTTTTGCCGAAGCCACTGGCGGCAACGCAACCATATTTGTGCGCAGCGGCAACGATTTCATAAGGGTCGTGACTTCGGTAAAGCAGCAGAATGGATCTAGGGCTGTAGGTACCTCACTGAGCAAGGACTCTCCAGCTTACCAACTGAATCTCAATGGCAAGCCCTTCAATGGAACAGTTACCCTGTTTGGCAAGAAGTTCATTACCAATTACACGCCGATCATGGATAGCAGGGGTGGCGTGATCGGAATCCGCTATGTCGGTGTCGAGTTTACGGAGTCGCTGGCCAGCCTGCTGGAGGGGTTGTCAGCACGGCCAGTCGGCAAGGCCGGCTTTATTTTCATTCTTGATAGCAGCAAAAACGAGCCGGGGAGCATCGTTTCCCATCCCGAGCTGGAGGGAAATGCCCTGGTCGACGCAGGTTTCGTCAAGGAGCTGCTTGCGAGCGATAGTGGTGAAATCGAGTTTACCTGGCCGGATGCACGGGATGAAGTATGGAATGCCCAGTATGTCGCCATTCCCGAGCTGGACTGGGTTCTGGCAGCGGCTATACCACATGAAGAGCTTCAGGCCCCTGTGCAGGCCTTGAAGAAGATCTTCGCGATTGCGGCTGTGGTCGTGGTACTGGTAACTGGCCTTATCCTGATGCTGGTTTCACGGCGTCTCGTCAGGCAACCGCTGGCAGCAGCCATCAGTCAGCTCGAGGCTATTGCGGCTGGCGATTATACACGTACGATTGAGGTCAGCCGCAACGATGAACTGGGTCTGCTTGAACAGGCAATGCGGGACATGCAGCGTCAGGTTCGCGAGGTCATCGGCGAAATAGGGTCATCTTCCCAGGAGCTCGCGGTCGCTTCGCGGCAGTTGACCTCACTCAGTCTCGGAATCGCTAAAGGCTCGAAAGACCAACGTGATGCTGCGACATCCATGGCCTCGACCATCGAGGAACTCACCACCAATATCGAGCAACTTTCGCAAAGCGCTGCGGAAGCGCAGAATCTGTCAGAAGTTTCTCAGGAAGCCTCCCGGCAGGGTGTTACCGTAATCAGAAAAGCGGATCAGGAAATGCAACGCATTGCCGAAACCGTGCAGCGGGCGTCGAGCAATGTGGAAGCGCTCAGCAAGCTCTCAGATCAGGTAGGCACGACCATTCAGGTCATCGAGAACATCGCGGAGCAGACCAATCTGCTGGCACTCAATGCGGCTATTGAGTCTGCCAGAGCTGGCGAAGCAGGACGCGGCTTTGCGGTGGTCGCCGACGAGGTGCGTGGCCTCGCCGCGAGAACGACACAGTCAGCCAAGCAGATTACCGACATGATCAAGAAGATGCGTGAGGGTACACGCTCGGCTGTGAAAGTCATGAATGACAATGTCTCTGATGTTCAGCAGGTGGCGGAGCTTGCGCAACGCGCGGGCTCTTCTATCGAAGGCATACAGGCCGGGGCAATCAGGGTGTTCGAGGTGTTCAGTGATATTTCCGAGCGCCTGAACGAGCAGTCGAAGGCCAATGAATACGTCGCCGAGCATGTGGTTGATATCGGTGACAAAGCTGATTCCAACGACCAGGCGGTACAGAATGCCGTTCAGGCTGCAAACGAGCTGGAAGCGATGGCTGAGAAGCTGCAGCGCGTCATCAAACGGTTCCGGGTCGCCTGATATCGAGGTGCCCGACCCTAGGCCGGGCTCATCTCTTCGCGTTGGGTGCCGACTCGTTCGTAGGCCAGGAAGGGGTGGGAGAACTCGTCGAAGGCCAGCTCGATCATGGCAGCAGCGACCTCACTGGCGGCTATTGGTTTGTAGTGCTTTGCTGGCCCGATGAGGGCCGGTTTGATGACTCGTCCGAGCAACTGGCCAACGCCCTCGGCGACGCGCGTTTCCTCGCGCTCCCCGAGGAGGAGTGATGGCCTGACAGCTATGGCACGAGGGCTCGACTTCCGCTCCGTCAGCTTGGCAATATCGCTTTCCGTTTCACCTTTCACCTTGAGATAGAAACTGGTTCGGCTCTTCTCGTCAGCGCCGATCGATGAGACCCAGATGAAGCGCTGGGCGCCGATATTCCTGGCGAACCGTGCCGCGGCCACGACAAGATCATGGTCTACCCGACGAAAAGCTTCCTTGCTACCTGCAGATTTCATTGTAGTCCCCAGCGCACAGTACACGTGAACGATCTTGCCGTCAGGGGTGGTCTGAAATATCTGACTGATGATATCAGGATCGGCCAGGTCGGCTGGCGAACAGCGAATCTGACGCAGTCGAAGGCGAGCCGTCATGTCTGGAATCATTTCACTGAGCCGATCCGCATCAAGTTCGTTTCGAACGATGGCTACCACAAGATCATAGCGGCCGGACTCACAAGTCTGGCGGAGGATGTTCCTGCCCACGAGGCCAGTAGCACCGAACACGATTGCCTTGGTCCGGACGCGCTCTGCGGTCTTCTCCGTCAAACTAACTTCCCTCGTAATTTGATAACCAGATGAATTGATATGGTGCCAGCTTAATAGGAGTCATCCTGTCTTCATAGCTCTTTCCACCCACGAGATCGCGCCACACCTGCGTCGCAAACAGGTTCAGTTCCGACAACGGGATCGTCTGCGGTTGATTGCTGATATTGAAGACGGCGAAGATCGTCTGCTTTCGCTCGGGACTCTGACGCCAGAACGCAAACAGGCTGGGGCCGAGGTGCAGGATGTACTGGATCGCATTTGGGTGGAACGCCGGCTGTCGCTGACGCAGCCTGATGAGCTTTCCGATGGCGATCAAGACCTTCGCGTGATGGTAATTCTCGTCGTGCAAGCGCGATTCCAGTTGGTCGGCATCCCATAGATGTCGGTTGATGGAGCGAAAGTGTCCCGTGTTCGCCACTCGCGCATGATCGTTCTCTGTCGCGATGAGACTGTGGAAATAGAATGCGGGTACCCCTTCGAGCGCGAGCATGATGGCATGAGCGCAGACAAATCGATCGAACTGGAACTCATCCGGCCCCGCCTTGCTCGTTCCCGCCATGGCGTTCCACAGGCTGATATTGATCTCGTAAGGTTTCTGTTCGCCGTCCAGACCGGTCCTATAGCTGACTTCACCACCAAACTCGCGCATGGTACCCACCAGGCTCTGAATCTCCCAGTCTGATAGCAGACCTTCTGCCGGACGAAGACCGATACCATCGTGAGAGGCGATAAAGTTGAAATAGGCGGTACCTGCCTGCGATGGCGGCATGGTGAGCAGCCAGCTCTTGAGATAGGTGCAGTCGCCGGTCAACAGTGTATTGATGAGCAGTGGTGGCAGCGAAAAATTGTAGATGAGGTGGGCTTCGTTGGCATTGCCGAGATAGGACAGGTTTTCACTGTTCGGGATATTCGTTTCGGTAATGATGACCGCCTCTGGCTGCCTATGCTCGATCAGCAGTCTCAGCAGCCGAATGACTTCATGGGTCTGGGGCAGATTGATGCAGGTCGTGCCCGGTACTTTCCACAGGAAGGCCACGGCGTCGAGCCTGAACCAGGTGATGCCCCTGTCCAGATACAGCTTGATGATGGTGAGGAACTCACACAGCACATCGGGATTACTGAAATCCAGATCAACCTGATCGTGACTGAAGGTGCACCAGACATAGCGGCTGCCCTGCTCATCCACAACCTCTTTTAACAGGGGCGAGGTTCGTGGTCTAACGACAGCTGTGAGGTTGGCATCAGGATCGGCCTCAAAGAAATAATTTACGCCAGGGTGTTGGCGCTTCTTGTAATTGTCGAACCAGCGCGAGCGGCTGGAACAGTGATTGATAACGAGATCGCCCATCACCTTGAAGTCGCCGGCCAGCCGCTCGACATCCTCCCAGTCGCCGTGGGAGGGGTTGACCTCGGTGTAGTCCATGACGCTGAAGCCATCATCAGAGCTGTAGGGGAAGAAGGGCAGGAGGTGAACCAGACTGACCAGGCCCTGATAGTGTTTGTGCAGGAAGGTGTGCAGGGTGGCCAGTGGCGCCTCGTCAGCTCGCCGCACGCAGTCGGCATAGGTGATGAGTGCAATGTCCTTCTGCGTCCACAGATTGCGGTGCGGGGTGGGTGTAGCCTCGTCACCTTTCAGGCCTATGCTCTGCAGGCACCGGGCTGCGATACTGCGGGTATCATGCTGCGGGTATAACACTCGCAGATGCTGCTCCAGTCTGGCTTCAAGATCTGTCTGTGATTCCATCTCTTGTCCTATCAGTGTTCGGTCGGCGTCAGCGCTGCATATCAGCTTCGACGGCAGCTTTGAAACGTTCGAATATATCTGGCACTGCACTGGTCACCCGGTTCCAGCTGTGAATGAAAGGCGCTTCCATCGGGTTGGCCAGAAAATGGGAGCCGGCATCCATAATGTTGCGAGCGAACATTTCCACCGCCTGCTCTTCCTTATGCACATCGAGCCGCAGGCCGTTCATTTCGGCATCGTTTCGATAGGTCTCCACGAAGTCGAGTGCCATACGGAAATAGGTGGCCTTCACCGTGCGGAAGGTCTCTGGACTGAAGACGATACCGTTCGTGGCCAGCTTGCGAAAGATGGCCTTACAGATGTCGATCGACATTTTCGACAAACCTCTCGAAGCATCCTCCGGAGACAGGTCCTGGTGCTTATGGTCGTAGGCATCGGCGATGTCGACCTGGCAGAGCTTGTTGGTGGCAAAATTTCGTTTTACTTCGCTCAGGATGCCAATCTCCAGGCCCCAGTCGCTCGGAATCCTGATATCAGTAATTACATCCCGGTGAAATGAAAACTCACCAGCAAGTGGGTATCGGTAACTGGCCAGGTAGTCCAGATATTCATGTGCGCCAACCACCTGCTTCAGCGATCTCAGCAGCGGAGTAACCAGCAGTCGGCTCACGCGGCCGTTCATTTTTCCGTCGGCAGTCCTGGCGTAGAAGCCTTTGCAGAACTTGTAGTTGAAAGCAGGATTTGCGATGGGATAGATGAGCTTTGCCAACAGACTGCGGTCGTAGGTGAGGATATCGCAGTCGTGCAGCGCGATCGCCTGACTCCGGTTCGAAGCCTGAATATAGCCAAGGCAGTACCAGACGTTTCTGCCCTTGCCCGGCTCGCGAGGCGCCAGGCCTTCGGCCTTCAGTTCGGCATCGAGTGCCTGCAGACGGGGCCCGTCATTCCACAACACCCGATGACGCTGAGGAAGTGCGGAGAAAAACTCAAGTGCATGCCGGTACTGTTCTTCGGTAGCGCGGTCAAGACCGATCACGATCTCTTCCAGGTAATCGACCTGCTTGAGGTGCTCGAGAATGTTAGGCATGGCCTCAGTGGCCAGTTCGGAATACAGGCAGGGCAGTACGAGCGCCATCGGCCGCACTTTCGCGAATCGCCTGAGATCACTTTCCAGGTCTTCGATGCTGCGGGTGCGCAGATTGTGTAGCGTGGTGATAACACCATTCTGGTAAAAGTCGGACATGGTACCGTTCAGCCTTGCGTGGAGGTGGTAAGCGTTTCATCAGGTGACTCGTCGTTTGTCACCAGTGTGTGGACCTCGGAAGAAATCGCCTCTGCCCAGCCATTTGGGCCGTAGCCTTTTGCGATCCGAATATTCGCTTGCCCATTGATCTGCGGTGGTACATGGGCGGGAGAGCGAATCAGATAGGCTCTGTCGGCAGCCTGCAGCATAGCGATGTCGTTCTGACTGTCGCCCAAAGCGATGGTCTCTACAATGGCATTCCATCGATTGGCGTAGTAATCGTTGAGCCAGCGCATCGGCGTCGCCTTGTTGAAGTTGCCGAGTATGTGCACGAAGCGCCCTCCGCGCAGCACGGTAAGGCCGCAATCAGCCATGGCGGCCAGGAAGTCGGACATCGCAGCTGGTGAGTCCTGCCAGGTGAGCGGTTCGGAGAACTGCCGTTGCTTGGCGAGTGCAGCATCCGGTTCTGCCAGGCCGGTGGCAGCGGCGACTTCGGCAGTGGTCATGTCGTGGAAGCCCTTGAAGCGAAACCGGCCTTTTACACCCTCGAGACAGTTCATGATGTGATCATGGCCGGGCCCAAAGGTCTGCTTCGGTTGTTGTGTGCTCTCATCTGGAAAATAGAGCGCGGCGCCATTCTCAACGATATATGGATCGGTGTGGTCCAGGGCTACCCTGAGCGCCTCCAGTTCGGCCGCTGTTTTGCTGGTGTTCCAGACCACCGGCACACCTAGCGCTTTTAGATTTTGCCGAAGAGCGGCGGTTGCGCTGGTATCGTAAGAGTCGTGGTCTAGCAGCGTGCCATCGAGATCAGTATAAATCAGCAGTCGCCGCTGGTGGCTCTGGTTCTCTGTCATGCGTGTCTATCCTTATGCGGGCTAAGCAGAGTACTTCGGCGTGACGAGTCTGCGCATGGAATGATCCTCATTCAATTCTAATACCATGTCCGCCTTTTCCGGCAGAACTTCAAGGTTCCATCGCGTCAGCCGTTCGTAGTGTGAGATGAAACGCTGAATCTGGGCGGCATCCATGAGACCTGATGGCGGCGCTTCGCCCTTATCTGTAAAACTTGCTCTGAGTTTGTCCTCCTGCTCCAGTCGCCACTGGTGAACCTTATCGAAACCCGGTGCCTTGATCAGGAGTAGATGGTCCAGTAGCGAGAACCATTCCGCGTAAGCACCTTCAAGCTCTGCGTTGACGAAATGGCGCCATTGACCATCTGGATCCTCCTGCGCCTCGAGTTTGTTGACTGGTTCAACGAGGGCTGATGCTGGCTGCGGTGGCGTGCCCACACACCAACCTTCGAACAGAACGATATCCACTTCATGGGAATATGGCCCTGGCCTGTCCCCTTCCGCCACGTCATCACGGGCCTTGTCGAATACCGGTAGGCTGAGGGGCGCGTGTTCCGATTGCCCAGGGCGAGATTGCTTCAGACCGCGAAAAAGTTCTATGCCTCGTTCAACATCATGGGTGCCTGGCACACCTCGTGTCTTGAGCAAGGGGTGCACTTCGTCGGCCAGAGAGCGTCGTGCAGCTTTACTGAGGTAGAAGTCGTCGATCGACAGCGTGAGGCAACGCAGCTTGCAAAGAGATTCGAGCATGATGCTGAGGAAATGCACCATTGTGGACTTGCCGCTGCCTTGCGAGCCGCAAACGCCCCAGATCAGTGCGCCGGCCTCCTGGCTTCTTGCTTCATGTGATCGCGCAATTTTACGTGCAATGGGCAAGATGATGCGCGGACAGTCGGCAAGAAATTGTGGCGGCAGCCGATGCTGGTGCACGGCCTGCTCAAGTTGCTCACGTATTGGATACAGCTCGCTGCTGTCTGCCCAATCCTCGGTCATTGGTGAACTGGTCCTGTCAGATTCAGCGTGATGGATGATTTAGTTGTACGGCATGAATGCAGGAACAGGACCAGCTGACGTCACAATGTTCGGCACGTGGAAGTGTTTCTATATCGGGTTGGGGGGCAGGTCTGTAGGGCAGTGCTATTAACGGACAATAAAAAGCCGGACCATGAAGCATGGTCCGGCTTGGGTAACGCTTATGCCAGGGTTTTAGCCGGCATCTTCTTCAGACAGCTCAGGCGCCATTTCAGGCTGCTGTGCGGCTGCAGGGGTTTCTTCGATATTCAGGAGCTCGACGTCGAAAATCAATGTTTCGTTCGGTCCAATCCGACCATTGCCCTGTGGGCCATACGCCAGGTCGGCCGGGATGAAGAGCTGGTACTTCGCGCCCTTCTTCATCAGCTGAAGGCCTTCGACCCAACCCGGAATCACGCCAGCCAGTGGGAATACGGCTGGTTCGCCACGCTCTACTGAACTATCGAACACTTCACCATCGATCAATTTGCCGGTGTAGTGCACTTCTACGGTATCTTCTGCAGTAGGTGAGTCGCCTTCACCTTCTTCAATTACCTTGTACTGAAGACCAGAGTCGGTAACTTTGACGCCTTCCTTGCTCTTGTTCTCTTCAAGGAATTTCTTGCCCTTCTCGAGATTCTTATCAGCCAGTTCAGTAAATTCCTTCTGCTGTTTTTCCTGCTGCTCGATTTGATACTGCTGCATCAGCTGGTTCATTTCTTCGTCGCTGATCTTGGACGGCTTCTCACTGTAGGCGTCCTGTACGCCGACCATGAACTTATCCATGTTCAGATCCTGCATCTGCATGTTCATGCGGCGACCGAGCATCTGACCAAAGCTGTAACTGATCTTGTCGATATCGGTAGCGAGCTCACCGCCTCCAGCGGTTTCTGTATCGGCTGGGGCTGTAGAAGTGGTTTCAGCTGGCGCAGTGGCAGTGGTAGAGGCCTTGTCTGCTGAATCATTCTCACCGGAACAGGCGGTCAGTGAAACGAGCGCGATACATGAACCCGCAAGCAGGGCTTTGAAAGAAGGTGTTGTCATTAGCAGTGATCCCTTTTTACTTTTTAGAGTTAGCGTCAAGCGCTGTAACGGGCCATTGTGTCGTCTCGCGTGGAGTGACGCAACACGCGCAGCTGAAAAGTCGGTAATGCGAAGCGTAAGGAAGCGGACTGACCAGATGTGTTATTGGCGCTCGATCAATTCGTCGAGCTGGTTTCGACGCTCTTCCATGATTTCACGTGCTTCGTTCGCCTTGCGAATGGCGCTGCCATCCAGCAATAGTGGCAGGCCTGCACCTGGCAGAGCGAGGCCGGTGTCACTCGCTGGACCCGTCGGAGTTTGTCGGTTCGGTACGTCAGTCAAGGCCTGCGAAGGACGATCGCTGGAGGCGCGCCCGGTTTCCTCTGTGCGCGGACTTTGAAGAATATTGACATTGCTATCGATCTCCATCACCTGCAGATCGCTGGCGTTTGCAGGGGGGTGATCGCTGTACTGCCAGGTGCCGCTGCTATCGCGCCACTTGTATACACGGGTGATGTTGGCGGAACCTGCGCGCTCTGGGGTGACCGAAAGCACCGGCGCAGAGCTGCTTTTGCTGCCACCGGACATGAATGAGTCGAAGTAGAACGGCAAGGCAATTGCGGTCGCAATTGAAAGTACGGTCAGGAGTCTGAAGAGCCATTTCAGCATAGCATCACTCGGAACTAGTTCGCTGGCCTCGTAAGGTGCCTTGCTAACTGTAGTCCATAGTCCTGCATTTGCGCTGCACTGGCTGTCAGAGAGATTGCTTTCTGAGCGCCAGTTTGGGCGCAGGTCATGTAGGCCAGCAGGTTCTGTCGAGCGAAGTTCTGGATGCAATTCTGGTCTGTCCCCCTTACCGTTGTGCTTACTTCCGCCATATGCGCGTCCGTTGCGACAAGTACTTCAAGTTGGCGCCGCTCACATGAAAGTTCGAGTGCGGCGAGATCAGCCCGGATTGCAGATAATTCACCTGCAGCCCGGGCGGGAATGATTCGCTTCAGATTTCGGAGGGGGCTTACAAAGGTATGTTGCCAGTACCTGCTGCTGTCGCAGGCGTCCTGCCATTGCTGCCACTTCGGTCTCACAACGTGACGACTGGCAAGCCAGCCAGCGTACAGGAGACAGTTCGTATCGAAGCCATGACAATTTTGCAGTGTCATGCACAGCTCGGCTATAGGCTGTTCAGCATATTTATTGACCGCAAAGGCCCATAATGACGCGGCCGCAGCCTGTTGCTCAGTTGCGAGTGGAGTTAGATAGGACTGCAGTTGCTCTGCTATCATGCTGGCCTCTTATATGTGCGCTTCGGCGCGTGTCCTGTTCCTGTCATGGTTCAAGTATGTTGCAGTTCCAGAGTTTGTCAGTCCAGCGCGGTGGCCGCTATCTCATCCGCGATGCCTCGCTCAAGATTCCGGACGGCCAGCGGGTCGCCCTGGTTGGTCGCAATGGCAGCGGCAAGTCCACCTTGTTTTCTCTGCTGCTGGGTGAGCTCACGCCGGAGCAGGGCGAGTATCAGCTGCCGGGCGGGACCCGCATCGCCCATATGGCGCAAGAAACCGAATCCACTTCACGGTCTGCCCTCGATTATGTGATCGATGGCGACAGAAAGCTGCGCGATGTACAGCGCCGGCTGGAGGCGGCCGAACAGGCGGAAGACTACGATACTGCGGCGAAACTCTACGGTGATCTCGACGTACTCGATGGTTACACAGCTGAGGTCCGGGCTGAACAGTTGCTGGCTGGCCTCGGTTTCAAGCCCGATGAGATGCACCGGCCAGTGTCAGCCTTTTCGGGCGGCTGGCGGATTCGCCTGAACCTGGCTCAGGCACTCATGTGCCCATCCGACCTACTACTACTCGATGAGCCCACCAACCACCTCGACATTGATGCCATGGTCTGGCTTGAAGCCTGGCTGACCCGCTATCCCGGTACGCTTGTACTGATCAGCCACGACCGTGATTTCATCAATCGGACCTGCGGCGCAGTCCTCGCTCTGGAAAACGCCCAGCTGCAACTCTACTCAGGCGACTACGACCGCTATGAGATGGCGCGTGCTGAACAGCTGGCGCAGCAGCAGTCGCTGTACGAAAAGCAGCAGGCCAAGGTGGCGAGCATTCACCGCTTCGTTGCACGTTTCGGTGCCAAAGCAACCAAGGCCTCACAGGCGCAGAGTAAGTTGAAGGCCCTGCAGCGAATGGAACTCATAGCCGCGGCTCATGTCGACTCGCCCTTCGATTTCGAGATCCCGGCCTCTGAAAAGGTGTCGACGCCCCTGCTCGTGCTTGACCGCGCCAGTCTGGGCTATGGTGACGTCACCGTAGTCAGCGGCGTGAATATGACGATCTTACCCGGGCTGAGGCTTGGTATTCTCGGCGCGAATGGTCAGGGTAAGTCCACCCTTATTAAAACGCTGGCTGGCGAGCTGCCATTGCAGGCAGGTCAGCGCACGACCGGTGCTCATCTCAAAATCGGTTATTTTGCTCAGCAACAGCTCGATTATCTCCGCCCCGACGATACGCCGCTTCAGCATATGCAGCAGCTCGAACGAGAAACCGATGGAACGGCGCGTGAACAGGCGCTACGGAACTTCCTCGGCGGCTTTGCGTTCGACGGCACCCAGATGACGCAGAAGGTCGCGGACTTCTCCGGTGGCGAACGGGCGCGGCTCGCGCTGGCGCTCATCGCCTGGCAGCGTCCTAACCTGCTCTTGCTCGACGAGCCTACCAACCACCTCGATATGGAGATGCGTCAGGCGCTTGCGGTCGCGGTCGAGCAGTTTGCCGGCGCCGTGGTGCTGGTATCGCACGATCGACATCTCCTCAATGCGCTGGCCGAAGATTTCGTCTGGGTGCGCGATGGTGCGGTGCGTCATTTCGATGGCTCGCTCGAAGAGTACGAGCGTGGCTTGCAGGCTGAAATCAAGGCACGAGCGACCGGTGGTAAAGCGGTACCGGCGGGCGAAGCAAAAGCCACCAAGGTGCAGCAGGTCGCGAAGTCGTCTGAGCAGCAAGCCGCCGATCGGGCGGAGCAGAAAGCACAGGAAAAGCAGCTGGTTTCACTGAAGAAGAAGGCTGCCACAGCCGAGCAGACAATGGCGGAAACGCAGGCGGCATTGGCCTCAGTCGAAGCGCTGCTTGGGGACAGCGTCATCTACACTGAACCGCATGCTGCCCGACTGGAAGCGACCCTGCAGGAGCAGGCGAAACTCAAGTCCCAGCTCGACGAACGTGAGGCAGTCTATTTGGAACTGCTTGAAACGATCGAAGCACTCGATTCGACGATCAGCTCGACCTTTATACGCTGAAGGTAGGCGATCTCGGCCGAGAAATCGGCCTGGGACAGTGGCCTTTCGGCCAGCCAGTCATCCTGAAAACTCAGGTGATAGGTATTGTCTTTCATGTTGATTGCCAGAGCCGCCGGTTCATTCAGCGAGCGATCGTGGTGAATGATCACGGCCAGGCGCAGAACGACAGCCAGCATGATGACCCAAGGCCGGTCATCAGGCAGTAGGTCGGCGAAGAGGTCATCCGACAGCTTCCGTCGATGGGTTCTCGTCAGGATGCTCAGCAGGTGCTGCACCCGCTGGGAGAATCCCTGAAGATCGCTGTGCTCGAGAAGGTAAGCGCCATGGCGGTGGTACTGGGTGTGCGAAATGGCCAGGCCGATTTCATGCACCCGTGCCGACCACTGCAGAATATCGCGCCAGTACCCGGCCAGCGCTTCGTCTGTGGCCTTCGCTGCCATGAGCTGATCGAACATGCGGCAGGCCGTCGCTTCAACCGCTGCGGCATGTGAACTCTCAATCTGATAGCGGGCCTGCAGGCTCGAGATGGTACGCTCCCGTACATCTTCATGCTGTGTTCTGCCGAGCGCATCGTACAGCAGGCCCTCGCGCAGCGCGCCATCAGAGAACTCCATTTCCTGTATTTTCAGGGTCTGAAAGGCGGCGATCAATATCGCCAGGCCTGCTGCAAAAATGGTCTGGCGATCCTTGCGAATATTAAGTCGGTCGAGTGTAGCCGAATAGGATTTTGGCTTGTCGCCACCGTCCATCAACTGTTTCTGCAGCTCCAGCATGGTTGGCAACGTAATGGCATGCGGTGAGAGCTTGTTCTCCTGCAGCGCCTGCTGGATGGCCTTGATAGAGCCGGAAGATCCGGTGCAGTGCTGCCAGCCAACCTTCTTGAAGCGCTTCTTGATAGCGAGCAACTCGCGTGAGGCCTCGGTGATTGCAGCCTTGAACTGCTCCGGCGTAGCGGTGACCTCATTGGCCTTGTTGGTGAAGAAGCGGTCCCGATAGCCAACGCAGCCCATGTGCATGCTCTCGAGCTCGATCGGCTCGAAGCGATCGCCGATCACATACTCGGTACTGCCGCCACCGATATCGATGACCAGTCGCCGACCCGCATCGTCAGACAGCGAATGCGCGACACCCAGATAGATGAGTCGTGCCTCCTCACGGCCGCTGATGATGGCAATCGGGCTATTGAGTATGGCTTCGGCCTTGACGACGAAATCCTGCGCATTGCGCGCGATTCTGAGCGCATTGGTGCCAACAACCTGAATCCGGGATGGGGGGATGCCCTGCAAACGCTGCGCAAAGCGCTGCAGACATTCGAGCCCACGTTGCTGTGAGGCTTCGTCCAGCATCAGCTTGTCATCGAGACCGGCGCCAAGCTGTACCTTTTCACCAATTTTTTCGATGGGACGGATTTCGTTATGGACCAGCTGGGCAATGACCATGTGAAAGCTGTTGGAGCCCATGTCTATCGAGGCAATGTTGATGGGTTCGGCTGCGCTGTACGCGGTTTTCACGCTGGATGCTTGAGGCATGGTCGTTAGGTGTGTCCGCTTGGCTTCGGTCAGGTTCCGGATGCGCGCGATGTCCAGCGCCCGGCAAGAATAGCTCAGTTTTACCCCTGTCTGAAGCGTGAATGCAAGGGGCTCTTGCTGTCGAGGATCAGTCCGGGACTTGTATTTGTTCGTAAAGTCCATATATTGAAATTCTGCCCTTGCTACGTAGCATCTAATACGCACCCGAATCAGGAAGGAAACCTTTATGTCCAAGCAGATTATCAGTGTTACTGACGACACGTTCGAATCCGAAGTACTGCAGGCTGACGGCCCTGTACTCGTCGATTACTGGGCGGAGTGGTGTGGCCCCTGCAAGATGATCGCGCCAGTCCTCGAAGAAATTGCTGACGAATATGGCGACAAGCTCAAGGTGTGCAAACTGAATATCGACGAAAATGAACAGACGCCACCGAAGTTCAGCATTCGGGGTATTCCGACGCTGATGCTGTTCAAGAATGGCAACGTGGACGCTACCAAGGTAGGCGCGCTTTCGAAGTCGCAGCTGACCGCGTTTCTCGATAGCAACCTGTAAATCAGCTTCCCTCAAAGTATTAAGGTAGTTTATAGTCGGCAAAATAATTTCAGGTTTTTGTTGCCAGCAGACATTAAATCTACTAAATATAAGTCCTGAATGCTGCAGCGGGACCCTCCGCTGCATTGAGCTTTCCATACGCTTCAAGCCTGTATCTTCCGGCACCATGTTCGCCGGCCGGTCTCATGACCTTTGAAGTGCACCAACGTTCCAAAGCTTTGACGTTGAGTACTGCAGGCTTCGCAGCCCCCCGAGAACATCCTTACACACACCCTGAAGAACCCACTATCACTACACTACAAGACACGCCTACATCATGAATCTAACCGAACTCAAGACCAAATCCGTACCTGAACTCCTCCAGATCGCCCAGGATATGTCTATCGACAATCTATCCCGATCTCGCAAGCAGGACGTCATATTCGGCATTCTCAAAAAACACGCGAAGGGTGGTGAAGACATTTCGGGAGATGGTGTCCTCGAAATACTTCAGGATGGCTTCGGGTTTCTTCGCTCGGCAGACAGTTCGTATCTGGCAGGACCAGACGACATTTATGTTTCGCCCAGCCAGATACGACGTTTTACGCTTCGAACCGGTGACACGGTGTCCGGCAAAATCCGGCCACCAAAGGACGGCGAGCGCTATTTTGCGCTGCTCAAGGTTAGCGAAATCAACTTCGACAAGCCTGAAAACTCCAAGAACAAAGTCCTCTTCGAAAACCTTACACCCCTCTTTCCTCAGGAACGCCTCCGGCTCGAAGCTGGTAACGGCAGTACCGAAGACATCTCGGCACGAATCCTTGATCTGGTTGCGCCAATCGGCAAGGGCCAGCGCGGCCTGATCGTATCGCCGCCAAAGGCTGGTAAGACCCTGCTGATGCAGAACATTGCACAGTCGATCACGCGCAACAATCCTGAGTGTCATCTCATGGTTCTGCTCATCGATGAGCGGCCTGAAGAAGTCACCGAGATGCAGCGTACGGTGCGGGGTGAAGTCATCGCCAGTACGTTCGACGAGCCCCCGGCCCGTCACGTGCAGGTGGCCGAAATGGTCATCGAGAAAGCCAAGCGTCTCGTCGAGCACAAGAAAGACGTCATTATTCTGCTCGACTCGATTACCCGTCTTGCCCGCGCCTACAACACTATCGTACCCAGCTCCGGCAAGGTGCTGACTGGTGGTGTCGATGCCCATGCCCTCGAGCGGCCCAAGCGCTTCTTCGGTGCGGCTCGTAACATCGAGGAAGGCGGCAGCCTGACCATCATCGCTACCGCGCTGGTCGATACAGGTTCGAAGATGGACGAAGTCATTTACGAAGAGTTCAAGGGCACGGGTAACCTCGAAGTTCATATGGATCGCAAGATCGCTGAGCGTAGAACCTTCCCGGCTATCAACATTCGCCGCTCAGGTACGCGTCGTGAAGAGTTGCTGATGTCTGAAGACGAACTGTCGCGAGTCTGGATTCTGCGCAAATTACTGCACAGCATGGATGACGATGGTGCAGCGGTTGAGTTCCTTATCGACAAGCTGAAAGACACCAAGACCAACGACGACTTCTTCCAGTCCATGAAAAAGCAGCGGAAATAGATCTTCCGTAAAGCCAACAGGACAAGGATAGCGCTGTGATCGAGCTCCCGGATCGAGCCCATAAGTACTCGGATCTTCGTGACTTTATTGCGCTTCTCGAAAAGCGCGGCGATCTGATTCGCATCAAGACCCCTGTCAGTCCTGTTCTCGAAATGACAGAGATCAGCGACAGGGTACTTCGAGCCAAGGGCCCCGCGCTGCTGTTCGAGAACCCAACCGGCTTCAGGATGCCTGTGCTGGCCAACCTGTTTGGCACGCCCGAAAGAGTCGCGCTCGGCATGGGTGCGGAGTCGGTGCATAGTCTCCGCGACATCGGTCGACTCCTCGCGTTTCTGAAAGAACCTGAGCCCCCCAAGGGGCTCCGCGATGCCTGGAGCAAGCTGCCAGTGCTGCGCCAGGTCATGAAGATGAGCCCCAAGGTAGTGAGTGGCGCGCCCTGTCAGGCAGTGGTCATCGAAGGCGATGCGGTTAATCTGGCGGACTATCCGATACAGACTTGTTGGCCTGACGATGCCGGTCCATTGATTACCTGGCCGCTCGTCATTACACGGGGACCTGATCCTGAGAAGCCGCGCCAGAACCTGGGTATCTATCGACAGCAGGTTATCGGCCGGAACAAGGTCATCATGCGTTGGCTTTCGCACCGTGGCGGTGCGCTCGATTATCAGGCCTGGCAGAAGGCTTACCCGGATAAACCTTTTCCTATCGCCGTCGCACTGGGTGCTGATCCTGCTACGATTCTTGGCGCAGTGACGCCGGTTCCAGATTCGCTGTCCGAGTACGCCTTTGCTGGCTTGCTACGCGGCTCGAGAACCGAGTTGACCCAGTGCATCGGTAGTGATCTTCAGGTGCCAGCTAGCGCCGAGATCATACTCGAAGGTTTCATCTATCCTGGCGAGACTGCAATGGAAGGTCCTTTTGGGGACCATACGGGGTATTACAACGAGCAGGAGCGCTTTCCGGTCTTCACGGTGGAGCGGATTACACAGCGTCGTGACCCTATTTATCACAGTACCTACACCGGTCGGCCGCCTGATGAGCCCGCTGTGCTCGGCGTGGCGTTGAATGAAGTATTCGTGCCGTTGCTGCAGAAGCAGTTCCCGGAAATCGTGGATTTTTATCTGCCGCCCGAGGGCTGTAGCTATCGGCTGGCCGTAGTCAGTATGAAGAAGCAGTACCCCGGGCATGCCAAGCGCGTGATGATGGGCGTTTGGTCTTTTCTACGACAATTCATGTATACCAAGTTTGTCATCGTCGTGGACGACGACGTCAATGCCCGAGACTGGAATGATGTTATCTGGGCGATGACCACCAGAATGGATCCGGTACGCGATACAGTGTCCATCGAAAATACCCCTATCGATTATCTCGATTTTGCTTCGCCAGTGAGTGGATTGGGCTCAAAGATGGGTTTCGACGCGACCGGTAAGTGGCCGGGTGAAACCTCGCGGGAGTGGGGGAGACCATTGTCGATGACACCGGCAGTGAAACAGCGCGTTGACGAGCTGTGGGATTCCTTAGGGCTTGGGAGAGTGGATTGAAGACTATTGAGTGCAAGGTAAACAGCATCGAGCGATTGAGCGGTGATAATTATCGCATCGAACTCGACCCGGACATGGTCGGCGTCAAGCAGCCATTGTTTGCAGCGGGCCAGTACCTGCAGCTGCTGGTGCCAGGTGTGGCCGATGGCTTCTTTTCCATCGCCAGCGCACCTCAGGCACCAATAATTGAATTGCATATCGAGGCCCCTGAGGCGCTCGAGAATTCCACCGCCATCCTCAGGTATCTCAAGGCTCAGCTGAAGAGCGGTGAAGCGCTTCAGGTAGCGCTACCGTTAGGCAAAAGCTGTCTGGACCATGCTCCAGATCTTGATATCGTTCTTATCGCGGCGGGTACTGGTTTTGCGCAGATGAAGTCGATTATCGAGTTTCTGCAGCAATCGGGTTTCAGGCGGAATCTTTCGCTGTACTGGGGCGTCCGGACAGCGAGCGATATGTATGCCCGCTCAATTGCTGAAGACTGGATGAGACAGGGCAAGCTGCGTTTTGTTGCCGTAACTGCAGACAACGTGGATAACGAGTGGCAGGGGCATCACGCCGAGCTGATCCGTGCTGCAATCGAAGGTCGTCACGACTGGAAGTCGACGATGGTATTTGCAAGCGGCTCTCCGACGATGGTGTACAGTGCACTTGATGCACTGCAACCACTGGGTCTGCCGGAAGACCGCTTCTATTCAGACGTTCTGGAATACGCGCCCAGGGCGCGTTAGTGACCGACCCTGGAGACCATACGCTTCTCCAGTTGATCATGCTGTAGCGCAAGCTCCAGCATATGACTGCCGGCTTCGAAATCGCCCTGCCTGTTGGCCACTCTTCCCAATGCGCCGTAGGTGTCGCTGCTCTCGCGCGACTGGAGACTCTTTTCCAGGCAGGCTCGGGCTTCATCCAGATTTCCGGAGCGTTCAGCTGCAATGCCCAAGGCCAACAGCAGATCCGGATCTTCATCCCTGCCCGCACGCCACTGTGAAAGATCCGCATAGGCCTGTTCAGCATCGCCACTGGCTGAAGCTGCCTTGACGTATAGCAGCCCAAGATCACCATTCCAGTTCCGTGTGAGCGCCTTGCGAAGTACCGTGACAGCCTGGCCAAGAGAACCCGCCCGCATGAGGCCACTGACGTAGCTGCGGATGAACACAGGATGCTGCGCATACTGTTGCGGCAGTGAGTTCCATACGCCGTCGAGCACATCAGTGCCGGTACTGCCATGGGCTGAGTTGTCTACCGAGATACCCGCTGTACTCGCCTTGCTGTCGAGCCAGTTGAACCAGGCAGACTGACGCAGACCGTTCATCTGATCCTCAGTAAGCTTGCAGTACTTTTCGATCTCTGGCAGAAGTTTGACCAGTCCTGCCCAATCGCCGGTCTCCAGCATGCACTGACGGAGCAGTCTCAGCACAGCTGAGTGGCCTGACCGACGGCTGTTAAGCTGGAGCAGCAGCGCCTTTGCCTCTTCGAACTGGTCCCTTGCGACATACATCTGCGCCTTCGTCAGCTCTACTGCAAAGTCGCTGTTGGGCATAACGGCCTTGGCCTGATTCAGCAGCTGATTACTGCGGGCGATATCACCCTGTTCACTGGCAGCCTGTGCAGCCGTGAGGTAGCTCATCATCGGCGCTTCGGACTTGTCCGCCGAATTCACCAGACGACGCTCTGCTCTATCCCAGCGACCCTCAGCAAAGTCGAGGAGACCGCGCTGGGTCCGTTTGTGTGCGCGTGAATCGGCATAGCCTTCACGCCAGGAACGGAACCCTTCTCGTGTCGCCAGCAATGCAAACAGCGTTTTCAACACCAGCTGAACCAGCAGTATCGTCAGGACGATCAGAATCAGCGCGATCCAGACCGTAGTCTCCACGAGATAGCTCATCCAGGAGATGCGGATATAACCGGGGTCGAGCTGCACGAGATAGCCAAGGCCGAGGCCGACTGCGATCGCCAGCAGTATGTATATGAGTAACCTGCTCATGTAGCGTTACTCCCCGCTTTCGTTTGAAGGCGGGTTGGATTTCGGCCCGATCTGGTAGACCGACTCGAGCAAACCCTTGAGTTGTCTCAGCGAGGCTGAGATATCAGGCAATTCGGGATCAACCGAGATCGCCTTCAGGCTCTCTATGCTATCGAGGAGCGCCTTCGTCTGCGAACTATCGGCGACGAAATAGCTGCGGATCCACTTCTCGGCCTTTTCAAGACTGTTTGAATAGATTGCCTGATTCTGCTCGAGCAAGGCGAGCTCAGCCTGCTCAATCATGAGGCGGAGATTCTGTCGGAGATAGTGCGTTTGCTCGGGTGCGAGCAGGGGAGCGATTGGCTCGTCCAGATTGCGCACGATGACGAAGCGATTGAGGGTGTCCTGCGCGGTCGAGAGCGCCTTGGTATACCAGGGCTGCTCAGCCTGCTCCTGAGTATCAGTGTCGGCTTGCTCAGCATCAGGATTGATCACCAGGCCTTCGCCTGATTCCATTGTCTGCTTCGCGAGCGGCGATTCCTTGAGCATGAGCGACTCATCCATGCTGGCAACCTGCTGCGCAAGTGCTTCCAGCTTGAGATAAGCGCCGGTGACATCGACTTCACCGAGTGATTTGAGTGCGAGCATCTCCGAGGCAATGGTCTTGCGGACCGGAATAACGGCGACTTCGTCGGTTTCTTTCAGCGCTTCATCGGCCGCAATGAGAATGGCAAGTGCACTCTCCACGTCTTTTTCAAGGAGCACGCGCTGGTTCGCCAGACGCAGCAGATATTCAGCCTCCGCCAGTAACCAGTCTGTTCGGCTGGTAGCCTGATCGGCCAGCAACTGCTGGGCAGTCTTGTCGAGCTGGGCAGACAACTCGTCAATTCGCTGATCATAGTTCTGCAACTGCTGCTGCAGATTGCTCATGGATGAGGTGAATGCGCTCTGGTCGCTTCTGACCTGCTGCGTGGTGGATTCGACTTTGGAGAGCTGGCTCTCTACTGACTGGTCGATGTCGCTGCGCAAGGACTTCAGGTGATTCCAGGCGTACCAGCCGGCAGCACCCAGCGCTATCAGCAGCAGGAGGAACGCGAGCCAGAGCGGCCAGACGCGTGTCTTTCCCGGGGATGCTGTGTGAGTGGTTGGCGGTGTAGTACTGGAAGTGCCTGCACTGGGTCGAGTGCTTGCGCTGGATGCTCGCGCGCTCGAAGTGGTGCTGTCTGCAGTAATTCCGTTACTGGTGCTGGTGTTCGAGGTTTGATTGTTCACTGTGCCCGCGGCCGGTCTGGCTGGGGCACCGGATGCCAGTGGAGCGCTTCCGGCGGGTTGTTCAGAATTCTGCACAGATTTGTCTGAGTGTGTGTCGTCTGCCACGTTACATCCTTTTTTTTATGTCCCGGCTGCGGGTTCGAGCCCCAGCAACTTTATCATGTTGGCCGGACGTAAATCATCCGTAACCTTGTATTTAACATGTGCGTCCCGCAGTGGCTCAGCCACCCGCTCGCTGGGTACCAAAAACAGCGCCTGCGTGAGCTTGAGCTGTTTCAGTTGCAGCAAGGCCTGCAGTGTCTCGAGCGAAAGCGCGACGACATGAGTGGGAGCGAAGCGCGTGAGCTGTTCCAGTTCATTTGCCGAGTGCTCGAGACTCCTACGCTCATAACACAGTAACGTATCGACTTTTGCGCCCCGTGCCATCAATGTTTCGGCAAGCGTCGTGCGTCCTCCCTGGCCCTTCACCAGCAGGATTCGGCGATGCGTCACGTTTTGCAGCGTGGCGAGCGCCAGCAGATGCTCAGAGCTGTGCCCCGCCTGCGGCAGCAGGATGCGCTGGCTCAGGGTGCGAAGTGCTTCAGCCGTACCACTGCCCAGTGCCATGAGTGGCAGGCCCACTGGCACCTGCGGCCAGTATTGGTCGAGGTAGTCCACCAACTGTCTGGCAGCTGCCTTGCTGGTTACGATGATGTTGTCGTAGCAGTGGATATCGGTGATGAACTTCCGCTGCGCTGGCAGAGGCGCTGAATACAGCAATAATGACTGCATGGGAAAATTCATGACGTCGGCGCTATGCTGCAGACTCGTCAACAGCGGATCTTCCGGCTGCTGAATCCGCTGACCATCGTCGCGTTCGACCAGCGGCCGCGAGAGCAGAATACGTTTTGGCTGCATCGGCGCCACCATTGTCTAGCGTCGGTGATCCGGAGGCGAGTCGCCATATACGGCGTCGAGTATGGCGCCGGCGCCCTGGCTCAGCAAATTCTCTGCCACGCGAACCCCCATGACTTCTGCAGCCTGACAGAGGTTCTCGAACGCTGCGGGTTCCAGTCCCTGAAGCTCAGGCACGCCCTTCGCAGGTGAGTGCTCTTGCAACCTGAGGCTGTCACTGGCGTGGAGAATTCGACTCCCATCGACCTCGGCGACGAGCCCTCTGAGCTTGAGTGAGTCCTCAATCAGCTCACCGTAGCCTGCGATGGGCACCTGACAGCCACCATTCAGGCGGGTATTCATGGCGCGTTCGCATCGCACGATCAGGCTGGTCTCGCGATGTCGCAGCGGCTCGATAAGCTGGGCTACCCGCTCATCATCGCTGCGGATTTCGATGCCCAGTGCGCCCTGTCCAACAGCAGGCAGGGAAATTTCAGCAGGCAGGGTGCTTCGAATGCGCTCATGGAAGCCGAGTCGCTTCAGGCCTGAGGCGGCGAGAATAATAGCGTCGTACAGACCGTCGTCGAGTTTGGCCAAACGTGTATTGACGTTACCTCGCAGGCTCTTGATCGACAGGTCCGGCCGTCGTTCGGCAATCTGGGCTGCCCGTCGAAGGCTGCTGGTGCCGACGACAGCGCCCGCTGGAAGCGCGTCGAAATCGGCGTATCTGTTGCTGACGAAGGCATCGTAAGGGCTGTCGCGCTCGGTGATGACCGGCAGGTACAGACCTTCTGGAAAGGCCATCGGCACATCTTTCATCGAGTGCACGGCCAGGTCTGCTCTGTTGGCCAGCAGCGCAGTTTCGAGCTCCTTCACAAACAGCCCCTTACCGCCAACCTTTGCCAGCGGCACATCGAGAATGATGTCGCCCTGCGTCTTGATTTCGAGGAGGTGGATCTGCAAGCCCGGGTTGAGGGCTTCGAGTTCCCGTTTCACGTGGTTAGCCTGCCACAGGGCTAGCGCACTGCTACGGGTGGCGATGGTAAGTTCCATGGTCTCTCTTTTTCGTCAGCGTTGAACGGATCGCGAATTATCCGCACAGGCTACCAGACCTGCCGACGTTCGGCATGCTTTCGCCTTAGTCAGTATTGCCCGTGAGCGCGCTTCGTACTTGTGGCAGCAAGCGGCGACTGACCGGCAGCTGCTCGTCCGCGAAACGGAGTGACGCAAGATACTGACCTTCTTCTATACGCGACAATGCCTTCAGGTAGGCCGGATTGATGAGGGTGTTTCTGTGAATCCTGATGAAGTGGCTGCTGTAGCGTTCTTCGAGCTGACGCAGTGAGAGGTCGCAAACGGCTTCGCCGCTCAGGTGCCTCAGGGTGACGTATTTACTATCCGCCCGCGCATACAACACATCGGCAAGCTCAATGCGGTGATTCCCTCTGGCGCTTTCGACGGTGATGAAATCTGTACCATGCTCATCTGACGGGCCTGACTGCAGTGCACCCAGTCGGGCGAGCTGGGCCTGATTGGTGACCACACTCCTGGCCAGCGCCTGTAGAAGATCATCCTTTTCTATCGGTTTCATCAGGTATGCGCTCGCCGAGGCCTGTATCGCAGCAAGTGCGTATTCATCGTAGGCGGTGGTGAAGATAATCGCCGGAGGCCGCGTATTCCGACTGAGTTGGCGCGCAGCCGTCAGGCCATCCATGCCCGGCATGCGGATATCAAGCAGCACGATGTCCGGCTTGAAACTTTCGGCCAGTTCGAGAACCTGCTCACCGTTTACGGCTTCCGCGCAGACCAGATAATCGGTATCGACAAGCAGGCGCCTGATACGTTTTCTGGCCAATGGTTCGTCATCGGCGATCAGCAGCTTGAGACTCATGCGCTTCGCGGCTCCACGATCAGGCCGAATGGCGTGGTCTGGCTGTGCAGCGGCATGCGCACGGTCACTGTATAAGTGTCGTCGGTGCGGCTGTTTTTCAGTACAGCTGCATCGCCGAAGGCCGCTGCAAGACGCTGCCTGGTGTTGTCGAGCGCCATGCGGTTGCCAGAACTGCTTCGTTTTTCCTCCTCGCCCAGTCGGCTCGCATCGCTTCGTGGATGCAGCTGTGGTGCGGCGATGGGATTGCTGATCATGACGTAACAGAAGCGGTCCCGTTCCGACAGCTGCAAGCTGAGCGTACCACCCTGGGGCAGCGGCTGGATGCCGTGATAAACCGCGTTTTCCACAATGGGCTGCAAGGTGAGTGGTGGCAGCCTGCCATTGGCTGCGAACCCTGGTAGCTCACTCGGCCACTCCACCGAGAGCCGATCACCCAGGCGTAGCTTTTCGATATCGAGATAAGCTTTGCAGATGCTCAGTTCTTCAGCGAGTGAGATCAGCTGATCAGTTTTCCTCAACGCCACCCTGAACAGTTTTGACAGGTCGAGCACGGCGGCTTCTGCAGCTACAGGGTCCTCTGGTATCAGGCTGGCAATCGAGTTCATGCTGTTGAACAGAAAGTGCGGACGAATTCGGGCCTGCAACGCTTCCAGACGGAACTCGAGTTCACTCTCCCTGCGCTGGCTGGTGAGGAACTGAAGATAGAAGTAACGCAGCATCAGGCCAGTGACCAGTGCACTGATCAGGGCTGTGTGCAGCACAAACTGAAAAGGGCCTGCGAGCTGCTTTATCAGCGCAGGAAACAGCAGGGCGGCAGTCGTGGAATAGATGACCGTAACCACAATACTGATGAGCCAGGCGAGGCTCCCCTGCCAGGCGATGCTGAGACGCTGGGCCAGCGACTGCATCCGGCACACCAGGAAGATGCTGGTAAGCACCACCCAGAGCATGAACAGCGCGGTGAGCGAAAAATAGATCGTATCGAAATGGCCTGGCCCGGAATGCAGTAAGGTGAACAGAACCGAGCCAAGCAGGGCACCCAGTATGATCGGCAGCACGGCGTGGCGCTGACATATATCGGGCAGGAAGCTGGGACTCCCTGATTCTGCAGGCCTTTCTGTAGCATTCACGCCATCGCGCCCTCTTTGATATACTTGACTGCACTCAGCCAATTTGTATGAAGAGAATAGCAGCCAGAATAACTCCTCGCCCTGCCACCGCTCGTAAGACCACTGGCCTCCGGCGTTTCCCATTTCAAACGATTACGAGAGACATTGAACCGCTATGGCCGATCCGAAAGACCAGTCGACCCATTCCATGCCGGCGCCAGCAGGTGCTTCCACCGCCACGCCCACCAATGCTGCACTCTGGGGCGGCCGTTTTACTGAAGCGACCGACGCCTTCGTACAGGCCTTCACCGCTTCAGTAACTTTCGACCAGCGGCTCGCAGACTATGACATTCAAGGCTCGCTCGCTCATGCGAAGATGCTGGCAGCCCAGAAGATCATTACCGATGAGGACCACAAAGCCATCGTAAAGGGTCTGGGCGAGATCAAGGCTGAAATTGACCGCGGCGAGTTCCAGTGGTCGATAGCACTCGAAGATGTACACATGAACATCGAATCCCGCCTGACCCAGCTGATCGGTGCTGCTGGCAAGAAGCTGCATACCGGCCGCTCACGTAACGATCAGATCGCGACTGATATTCGCCTGTTTCTTCGTGATGAAATCGATGCCATTGCGAACCAGCTGCTGGACACGGTAGAAGTTCTGGGCAAGCTGGCCAAACGGGAGTACGCCACTATCATGCCGGGCTTCACGCATCTGCAGACAGCGCAGCCGGTCACCTTCGGCCATCACATGCTGGCCTGGGCAGAAATGCTCAAGCGTGACCATGGTCGACTCATTGACAGTCGTGCCCGCTGTAACAGTATGCCACTTGGCTCGGCGGCGTTGGCAGGTACGCCTTATCCGCTCGATCGTGAACTCACCATGTCCGAACTGGGCTTTGAAAGCATGTCGGCCAACTCGCTCGACGCCGTCAGCGACCGTGACTTCATCATTGAATTCTGCAGCTTCGCGAGTGTGTTGATGATGCACATGTCGCGCTTCTCGGAAGAACTCATTCTCTGGACCTCTGCCCAGTTCGGCTTCATCAATCTGCCGGACAAATTCTGCACCGGTTCGTCAATCATGCCGCAGAAGAAGAACCCTGACGTGCCTGAGTTGCTGCGCGGCAAGACCGGTCGTGTCTACGGCCATCTCATGTCTGTGCTGACCCTCATGAAATCGCAGCCTCTGGCCTATAACAAGGATAATCAGGAGGACAAGGAGCCCCTGTTCGATACAGTTGATACCGTGCGTAACTCGCTCACGGCCTTCCGCGACATGATGGCAGCCGTTACCGTGAACCCAGAAGCCATGCGGGTGGCCGTATCCCGCGGCTTTGCGACCGCCACAGATCTCGCCGACTATCTGGTTGGGAAAGGGCTGCCTTTCCGTGACGCTCACGAGGTCGTGGGTAAGGCTGTGGCCTGGTGCGTAGAACACGGTGGTGACCTTTCAGATCTGCCGCTCGAGCAGCTGCAGTCCTTCCATTCGTCCATCACCGCCGATGTGAATGAAGTGCTGACACTGGAAGGATCGGTCAAGGCACGGAAACTTCCTGGGGGCACGGCGCCGGATCGTGTGGCGGAGGCGGCCAGCGCGACGCTGTCCTGGGTGGAAGAGCGCCGATCAGGAGCGCGCTCCTGAAGGGTCGCTCCCGGCCACTGGCTCCGGATTACAGCTCCGGTGTCGACCGAAAGGAACTGAAAATTCTCAGGGAGCGCTTTCTCACGCTCTCGGAGACCCGTTTCGAACGAATACTGGAACAGTACAACGAACGGCAGTCGGTGTTTCTCAACATTGTGCCGGTACTCTTTCACGTCAATCATCCGCTGCTGCCGGGCTTTACAAGCCGCTCGGCGCCCAGTGGTATCGTCAACTTCACGATCGACAAGCCGCGCATGAAGCAGCTGCAACGGCTGTCGCGCAGTTTTCAGCACAAGACCACGGACACGCTCACGCGACCGGACGTCATCGGCCTCTACGTCATGGGCAGCCCAGGGACGCTGGCGCAGAGTAGCACGAGCGATATCGACGTCTGGCTGGTGTATCGCAACGGGCTTACAGTCGAGGCCGTCAATGCGCTCGGCGACAAGGCGAAGGCGGTCTCTGCGGCTGCAGCAGAGCTGGGCATAGACCTGCATTTCTTCCCTCTGAACGCGGCGCGATTTCGCAAGCAGGCCCAGCAGCGACAGGCGGACAGTGAAGATTCAGGTACTGCTCAACATTATGTGCTACTCGATGAATTCTACCGAACCTGTGTCTATCTCGCTGGCGCCTGGCCACTGTGGTGGCTGATACCGCCGGATTGCGAACAGACTTACGATGCCACGGCGCGCCTGCTGGCAGAGAAGCGGTTCATCCGCAGTCGGGACTACGTGGATTTCGGCGGTTGCCCGAAAGTGCCCGAGAACGAGTTCATCGGCGCCGGTCTGTGGCAGCTGTACAAGAGCATCGACTCGCCCTACAAGTCGCTGCTCAAGTTGTCGCTCATGGAGTGCTACGCCAGACGCAGCGAACTGACCGACGCGCCTGAGGTGTCCACCATGCCGCTTTGTGTCAGCTTCAAGGCGCAGATCTACCGGGATGAGGTTTCTGCAGATCAGCTCGACCCTTACCTCATGCTGTACTGGTATCTCGAGCGCTGTCTCACGCATCTGAACATGGCGGACCGACTTGCGCTGGTTCGTCAGAGTTTCTACATGAAGGCCGGGACCAGGCTGTCGACGAAAGCCGGCAGCGCCAGGGGCGACTGGAAGGCCCGTCTGCTGCAGCAGACCGTCGACAGCTTCGACTGGTCCAATGACTTCCTGCGCTACCTCGATCGTCACGGTCAGTGGAAGACGAATGAGGTGGTGGTCGAGCAGCGTAAACTGGTGCAGGCGCTGACGGCCAGTTATCGCTTTCTTTCATCCCTGGCGCGGAGTCGACAGTCGACGGCAGCGATCAGCGCAAGAGATGTCCATCTGCTCGGGCGAAAGCTGTATGCCCAGTTCCAGCGCAAGGCGGGCAAGCTGGAGCTCATCAACTCGGGTATCAATTCGGACCTGAGTGAACAGCAGCTGACTTTCGAGCTGAAGATCAACGAGGGCGGCGCACAATGGGAGGTCAGGAATGGCGACCATCAATTGCTGCGCGATTCAGAGAGCCTGATCGAGCTCCTGGCCTGGTGCCATCTCAACGGCCAGCTGCGTCCGCACACCAGTGTTCGCATGGTGGTCGACGATAGCCGCGATGAAGAGCAAGCGAAACAGTTTCATGCCTATCACGCCATTTCGCTAGCCGAACTGCAGCAGCTCATACAAACGCTCAACAGTGAAATCGGCTTCACGGCGAGCGATATGCCTGCTGCACCTCAGGCGGCCTATCTTGAGCCGGCGACGCTGCGCAAGACCATCATATTTCTCAATGTTGGCGTTGATCCGCTCGGCAGGCTTACTGAAAAAGGTCTGAGCATGGTGTCCAATCGCACGGATCCGCTGTCGTTTTCAGAAGAGCGTATCGGGTTGGTAAGCAGCGTGGACCTGCTCATCAGCAATAGCTGGAACGAGGTATCGGTGCTGCGCTTCGAGAGCGGCGACACCCTCATGCAATGCCTGCGCTTCCTGCTGGCCTCAAAAAGCGAGACACTCCCGGTGGTGGTCTGCTTCTGTCACAGCAGGGCCCTGGCGCTCTCGCAGCGGGTGGGTCAGTTGTGTCGGCAACTACTGACGACATCATGGGATCGCTATGTCATCGAACAGGATAAGCGTCTCTTCCTGCTGGAACGCGAGGTGGCGGCTGAAGGCAAGAGTGCGGAAGTGAAGCTGCTTGCGCTAAATGACGCCGATGCCCTCGTCCACGCGCTGGCGCGGCCGAAATCGCGATTCATGAGGCTTGTTGTGGATGACTACGCGCTGCCCCGGCATTCACTCAAGGCGGTCGCTCCACTGAACGAAGCCGAGGCGATCCAGCTCTGTTTCGACTACTCACCAGTAAATCGAGCCGTCTATTGGGTTTTTGATGAGTTCGGTACACTCACTAGCGGAGAACTGAGCTGGAGTAATCACTGGGCGTTCGACGCGGTGGGCAGGTATTGCAGCAATGCTCTGCTGGTCTTCATCCGTAACGCGCTGGACAAGCTGCAGATGCAGATCGACAGTGCATCGGAAAGTCCGGTATCCCAGGTCAATTGCTTTGCGGTGGGCGATCTGCCTGTCTCCCGCAACCTCACTGTCTCGGCTCGCGACGAGGCTCAGAATGCCCAGCAACTGTCTCGCCAGACTACTCGTCGGGTCAGCCAGCTTTCACTTGATCAGCCGATATGGGAGAGTCAGCTGGCAGGTATTCGCATCATTGCGCATGTAATGAATGCCGCGGATCGAGGGCAGGACAGTTTCACGCTCAACGGCTGCATCCTTGGATTTGATCTTTATTGTGAACATATGGTCTTCACCCACAAGACTGGCCCTGACGGTAGTCTTGTGGAGCTGGCGCGATACCTTGCCACGGGCGCGAACGGAAAGTCTGCGTTGCGTCCGTTCGCGATTGTGGATCTGAGCTTGCCGGTGGATGCCTCGGGTGACCGCATCGGGCGTGAACTTGCCGATTACCTCAAGTGTCGTGACTGGATCGAGCGAGGCCTCTGGAAGTGTGCCAGTACAGGGTCCCTCGACTGACGAGGCCATCAGTGCTGGACGTTTTTATCTCACTGCTCTAAATGTATACTCGGGGTGCGCGCGGCCAAGGTCGCGCTATCTCATCTTTCAATCAACAGACTGGATACTTGCCTTGTCGCCCACACTCGTCGTTATCTTCAGCGCCAGCTTGCTGCTCCTGTCCTGCGGACAGAAGGGTGATCTGATCATGCCGCCACGTGATTCGCTATCGGCCCTGGCATCGACACCAGTTCCGCCTTCCTCTCCAGTTCACAACCTGCACGCGAGCAGCTGATTATGGATCATTTCGAATACCGCACCGATGCCGACGGACGGCGCACACTGTTCGCAGAGGACTGCGCTGTCGAGGCGCTGGCAGAAGCCTATGGGACGCCCTGCTATATCTATTCCGCTGCAACGCTGACGCGTCATGTGAAGGCTTATCAGTCGGCGCTTGGCGATTATCCCGGCATGATCTGCTATGCCGTCAAGGCAAATTCAAACCTGGCCGTGCTGAATATCATGGCTCGGCTCGGTATAGGTTTCGATATCGTCTCCATCGGTGAGCTGGAGCGGGTGCTCGCTGCCGGTGGTCAGGCTGACCGTATGGTGTTTTCCGGTGTAGGCAAGCAGCCCCACGAGATGCGCAGGGCGCTGGAGATTGGTGTGTACTGTTTCAATGTCGAGTCCTTCGCCGAGCTTCGTGCGCTCGCCGATGTGGCAAGTGAAATGGGCACATCTGCGCGGATATCCGTGCGAGTCAATCCTGATGTCGATGCCGGCACGCACCCCTACATTTCAACCGGCTTGAAGGAAAACAAGTTCGGAGTCAGCTTCGACGATGCGCGGGCCATGTATCGATTTGCGGCCGACCATGCCTCGCTTGAAGTCACGGGAATCGACTGCCACATCGGCTCTCAGATTACCCAGACGGCCCCCTTTCTCGATGCCCTCGAGAAGGTGCTGGCTATGATCGAAGAGCTCTCTGAACAGGGTATTAAGCTGAGTCATATAGACCTGGGCGGCGGGCTTGGCGTGCAGTACACAACTGAAACACCACCACATCCCCGCGACTACGCTGCAGCCATTGTGAAGCGGCTTCAGGGTTCCGGGCTGAAACTGTTGCTTGAGCCGGGGCGCTCCATCGCAGCCAATGCGGGCATTCTCGTGACGAGAGTTGAATATCTGAAAGAAAATCAGGGCCGTCATTTCGCACTGGTCGATGCCGCAATGAACGATCTTATCCGCCCGAGTCTTTACAACGCCCATCAGCAGATTGTTCACGTGACCGAGCCAGCAGCCGACACTGCTGAAGCCGGTCGCCGCGAGGCCGAATTTGACATCGTCGGGCCGGTCTGTGAATCAGGTGATTTCCTGGGCAAGCAGCGCAGGCTCAGTCTGGCTCATGGCGACCTGCTGGCTGTGCGCTCTGCCGGTGCTTACGGCTTTGTGATGTCCTCGAACTACAACACCCGTGGGCGCGCGCCTGAAATCATGGTCTCTGGCGATCAGCATTATGTTGTCCGTCAGCGGGAAAAGGTTACTGATCTGTTTGCGGGCGAGCAGATCCTGCCAGAGCAGGTCTTGATCGGATGAAGCTGCCATTCAGCAAGATGCATGGCCTGGGCAACGACTTCATGGTGCTCGATGGCATCAGTCAGTCCATTGAATTGACACCCCCGATCATCCGCCGCTTCGCCAGCCGTCAATTCGGTATCGGCTTCAATCAGCTGTTGCTGGTCGAGCCGCCGGAGCAGCCGGACATCGACTTCAAGTACCGAATCTTCAATGCCGACGGTTCGGAAGTCGAGCAGTGTGGCAACGGTGCGCGCTGCTTCGCCAAGTTTGTCAGGGACAAGGGCCTTACGCTCAAGAACCGTATTGCGGTCGAGACGCGAAATGGTGTGATTCATCTTCATGTCGAGCCCTCGGGGATGATTCGGGTCGACATGGGCGTGCCTGTGCTCGAGCCGATGGAAATCCCATTTAAAGCTGAAAAACAGAGCGTGGACTACGTGATACAGGATGGAGACGACAGCTTCGAAATCGGCGCCGTTTCGATGGGAAATCCCCACGCAATCATGCTCATAGACGACATCAACCTGTTTCCGGTCAGACAGGTTGGTCGGCGTATCGAGGCTCATCGGGATTTCCCCCAGCGAGTAAATGCAGGCTTTTTGCAGGTGGTTCACGCAAAGTTCGCTAAACTCAGGGTATACGAACGTGGCGTCGGGGAAACACTTGCCTGTGGAACCGGCGCCTGCGCGGCCCACGTTTATGGCCGACTGAAAGGGCTGCTTGGGCCGGAAGCTGAAATCAAGCTGCCAGGTGGCAGTCTGCATATCAGCTGGGCAGGAGAAGGGTCCAAGGTTTATATGACTGGCCCGGCAACACATGTGTTCGAAGGTGTCGTTGATATATAGACGCCAATCCGGCAGGGCCGGTAACTCAAAACAATTATGGAAACGCTATGACTGAATCGTCCGCCAGACTGAATAGCGCTGGCAAGACTGCCGACAAGGCCTCTGGAGCAGGTGCCGCCGCCGAAGGTGGTGCAAGCTCGATAGACACAGCAGGTCGTGGTAGCCAGGGAAAACCCCGTGCACCATCGGCCGCTGATGTTGCCGCCTATCTCCGGGCCAATCCAGACTTCTTTCTTGAACACGAAGACCTGTTGACAGAACTTCGGCTTCCACATGAGTCAGGTGCGGCCATCTCTCTGATCGAGAAGCAGGTCGCCGTGTTTCGTGCCCAGCGAGACAGCTATGAGCAGCAGCTCAATAGCCTGATCGAAACCGCCCGCGAAAATGATCAGTTGTTCAACAAATCCAAGCGCCTGCTGACCAGTCTGCTCGAAGCCAGAACCCTGGATGAGATTCTGGTGGTACTGCAGGATGGTTTCCTCCGTGACTTCCGCGTTGATTTCTGTTCGCTGATCATCTTCGACGAAGCTATCAAGGGCGCATCACCCCGATCTGGTGCCAGAGCAGGTAACGTGCAGCGATCAACCGCTGATGCAGCGATCGAGGTGCTGGATGACATGCTTACTGTAGGTCGCGTCAGCTTTGGTCGTCTGACGGCAAAACAGCGTGAGTACCTGTTTCCGGTGTCGTCCGAATCAGTCGGTTCGTGCGCAGTCATTCCGCTGCAGTATGAGTCGCCTTTAGGTGTGCTCAGCATTGGCAGCCGCAAAGAGGACTATTTCGATAGCTCGATGGGCTCCATGTTTCTGACCTACATCGCTGACACCCTCTCAAGGTTACTGCCACCTCTGCTCTATAAGGAATCCATGGCGCTCCGCAGCTCCTGAGGCTGCGGATCTCTCTCCAGATCCGCTTTCCGTCCTGCCGCCCACCTGAATTTCGTGTCCGTGCCTATTCGGACAAACAGTCGACTCGCACGCCCCTTTCCTGTTGCTATACTCAAGGCAATCTGCAGAGTTTCCGGCAGAAATAACAATCATAAAACGGAAGAGCATGCCCGTGAGTAGTGACCAGAATCTTTGGAAAACCAAATATAACGACCTTCTTGCGCAATGGGATGAGAAAGAAGGCAAAGCTTCGGAGATGATCAGCATCATGCAGCGCCTGGTGGCTCGGGTCAGCCTGGCTGCGGAGGGTCAGAATCGCTCGCTTGATTCTGACCTCAAAGAGCTTCGAAGCCTTCTGCGCACCTCAGGCACCTCACCACGCCAGCTTACTCAACAACTCGAACGCATAGAGAAGCGCGTTCTAGAGCTGGATGAGGCCCGCAATGCGAGCATTGAAGTGCTTGGTGAAATGGCGCAACTCGTTGATCGCCGAGCGGGTGGTGCGGCTGCGAGCCCAGCGCCACCCGCAGAAGAGCGCCGTACCAAGAAGCCGAGCCTGTTTGGACGCTTGTTAGCGGGTCTTTCTTCCGATGGCAAGCAGAGCGCTACGGCTCCGGTCAAGCCAGCCAGCGTCTTGCGCAAGTCCAGTAGCACAACCGGCAGCAGCTTTGATGATCTGCCGCCAGGGATGCTCTCCACTGACCTCGAAACCCTGCCTTCGTCCCCCGGTCTCTCGTCCTTCGGTGAGCATGTGCAGAAAACCCTGCTTCACCTTCTGGCTTCAATGACGCTACCAGACAGCGCCGTTCGGGATCTGGAGAAGGCCCGCGAGAAGATTCTCGCAGGCGCCAGCGATAGTGAACTCATGCTGCTACTCGATGAAGTTGCGGCTTTGGTCATCGCTGCGCTCGGCAAGGGGCAACGCGACTTCGAGACCTTCCTGCGTTCGCTGGACGATCGTCTCTCAGGTATTCACGCGTTCATCACCGAAGCTCACAAGCATCATGAGGATGCTCTTGGCAGTAAGCAGAACTTCCACGAGGCCATCAAGGAGCAGGTCTCGACGATACAGAGCGACGTGGCGGAGGCAAATAATCTGAGCCATTTAAAGGACTCAGTGAAAACCCATCTCGATATACTTATCACCTCCCTCGACGCCTTTGTAGAACATGAAGATCAGCGAGAGCAGACGCTACTGAGCAGTCTTGCCTCACTCAAAGTGAAGACGGCAGAACTTGAGGCTCAAACGGCTGAGCTCAAGATTCGTCTGAAGGAAGAACGCAACCGGGCCTTGACTGATGGCCTGACTGGTGTGCCCAACAGAGAAGCTTTCGAGACGCGCATTCAGGAGGAATTTCAACGCTGGTCGAGATACCGGAATCCATTGACCGTGGCCGTATGTGATATTGACCTCTTCAAGCGCATCAATGACAGTTATGGGCATCTGGCGGGTGATCGGGTAATTCAGATCGTTGCCAAGGAACTGGCCAAGCGTCTGCGCAGAACAGATTTCTTTGCCCGTTATGGTGGTGAGGAATTCGTTATCATCTTTCCCGAAACGAAGCTTGAAGCGGCAGAAATCGCGCTCGAGAAGATGCGTAAAATGGTCAGTGAGTTGCCATTTCACTTTCGTGGCGAGCAGGTTCAGATCACGGTATCGTTTGGTGTGACTGAATTCACGGAAGGCGACAGCCGCCAGACAGCGTTCGACCGTGCCGACGGCGCCATGTATCAGGCTAAGGATAACGGTCGCAACGCCGTCGTGGCCGCCAGCTAATGGCGGCTGGAAGTGCCCCGGAGTGGGGCGCTAGAGCAGGTGTAGTTCTCGTGCCCGCCGCACAGCCTGGGTGCGGTTGACGCTTTCAAGCTCGCGGAAGATAGCTGCGATATGCGCCTTGATTGTCCCGGGCGCAATGTGCAGCTGGTTGCCGATCTGCTTATTGGACATGCCTTCGGCCAGCAGGCCCAGCACTTCGAGCTGGCGAGGCGTCAGATTGATATTGAGTGTCTGATCGCCCCGCTTTACCGACTTGAGCTGAGGCGGAATATACACATCGCCGCTCATGACCTTCTTGATGGCTTCAGCAATTTCGCTGTTACTAGAAGACTTCGGAATATAGCCAATCGCGCCATTCTGCAGCGCAGACTGCATTACCGTGAGCTCCTCACTGGCCGAGACCACCATGCAGGGTACTTCGGGAAACTGCTCGCGACACTGCTGTAACAACGAAACACCGCTACTTTCAGGCATGCGCAAATCGAGCAGGAGAAGCTCGATGTCATCGTGGTTCTTCAGAATCTCGAGGACCTCGTCGCCCTGGGCGGCTTCCTGTATTTCACAGTCCGGATAGAGATCATGAAGAATAAGCTTGAGTCCGCTCCGGAAAATACCGTGATCGTCGGCAATTGCGAAATTCATGGAATACCCTTTTCAAAAATAATCTTATCGGAACCCGGCGTCTGGACTCAGGCGCCACCACTTGCAGCGACTGCTTCACTCAGCTGACCGACCGCCCCATTCGAGGCGGCTGCGCGCTTGGACAGGGCGGTCTGACACAGGGCTCTCAGGCGGGCCGGCTTCACAGGTTTGAACATGACCTGGAAACCTGAATTCGTTGCCGTTCTGATTCGCTCGGGCGCCGTTTCGCCGGTGATGATAAGCGCAGGTCGCGGCGAATCCAGCATCTCATTGAGCTGCTGCACAGCTTCAATGCCTGATGCGCCATTCTGCAGCCGATAATCACTGATGATCAAGTCCGGCTTGTCACTTCTGCTCGAGCAGAAGTCTTTTGCCTCTGCGACGGTCTGAGCCAGCAATGGCTGCAGGTTCCAGCTTTCGAGCAAAGAGCTCATCGCAAGCAGAACGGCATTGTCATCATCGAGTACCAGCACCTTCTGTCCATCGAACCTGCTGAGCGCCGAAGCCGCAGTCTGCGGCAGCTGGGCCTGGTGCAGGCTGTAGGTCCGCGGTAGGATAATGTCAAAGCGTGTCCATTCGCTATAGACCGAATGGAGGCGTATTTCATGATCGAGCACTTCGCAGGCGCGCTTCACGATGGCCAGACCCAGGCCGATACCCTTGCTGCGGTCTCGCTCCTCGTTATTCAGCTGAACGAACTCGGAAAAGATCTGCGCCTGTTTGCTCTTGCGAATACCAATGCCCTGGTCCATCACGAAGAAGCGCACTTTGGCACCTTCGCGCCGACAGCCCACGAGTACGGCACCTTTCTCAGTATATTTGATCGCGTTGGAAAGCAGGTTTCGGGCGATCTGTTCCAGCAACTGGGGGTCGCTACATACCAGCAGCTTGGATGGCAGTATCCGCAAGTCCAGCGACTTGTCTTCGGCCGACTGTCGGAACAGTAGTTCCAGCTTGTCGAAAATATCCTGCATCGCGACCGGCTGCATGTTGGCCTCGGTAACGCCGGCTTCAAGACGTGAGATGTCGAGCAGGGAGTTGAACATGCTCTGCATGGACTCGAGCGATTTCTGCAGGTCTTCATAGATGCCCCGTCCGCGCTCGCTGCGGACCTCACGGTCCAGTGCCTCGAGGAACAGGTTCATGGCGTGGAGCGGCTGCCTGAGATCGTGGCTGGCTGCTGCCAGGAAGCGGGTCTTGTCGCGGTTGGCCTTGTCCGCCTCCCAACGTGCCTGTCTGGCCTTCAGGGCAAAGTTGCGGGCGTCGAATTTCTGCTCGAGGTAGCGCTCGTTGAGCTTACGAATTTCCGCGGTGCGGTGCTGGACCTGCTGTTCCACTTCGGTTTCGTTGCGCCGGATCTGTTCCTGCAGCGACTTCACCTTACGCTGCAGGCTGTCTACGCCGAGCAGCAGCTGATTGTAGTGCGCTGCAATCATATCGAACTCATCGCGGACCTGGGTGCTCCCGCTCAGCGGAAGCAGGTGGCGGGCCGGTGCGTGGGTTTCAAGATTGGCAAGGCGCCGCAGCAGGCCTTGCAGCCGACCTTCGATGCGAAAGCGCAAGGATTGGTAATAGAAAAAAGCCAGACCAAGGAATAGTAACAGCAGGGACCCGATGAGCAGCCTCGCCGCCTGGAAAACGCCCTGCACGGTGTTGGCAGGCTTGAGGTACAACTTGAGGTAGCCGCTACGTTCGGCGGCACTCAGCGCGCGGCCGGTCTCGCCGGTGTCGACTGGCAGGCTCTTGAAATCGAAAATCTGGGTGTCATAGGCAAGATCAGGATCATCGCCGCCAATCTTGGTCAGGTCCTTGCTGGTGATGCCAGCGAGATCGAGCGAGTCGGCAGCGTCTCCGGCACCCTTGCCACTCAAGCCTGATATATCGGTGCGCTCAGGCTGATATTCCAGCCATGGGGTTTCGCGCTCTCGATAAATCTGTGCCACCTTTATGGGCAATACATCGTTCAGCGTACGTAGACCAATAAATGCCGCGTTTTCATCGCCATTCTTCACGGCGGCAGAAATCTGCGGCAGCACAAAGTGCACCGCTGTGGCGACTTCCTGTTTCTGTCGATCGGCCAGGACCTGACTGAAGGCGAACCATACGGCCGACAGCGACGCGATCGTCATGACCACGAGCAGGATCAGGAACCTGTTGAGCAGGCTTGGCACGAGGATCGAAGGGATGGGTGCCTTATTATTGAGCATTGACTACAGACGTTAGTGACATAAATTCGTTATCATCCGGAGCACTGGAATTTCCCGTTCGGATGTCGACCGGCGGAACCCTGCTGACCCAATTGGATCAGAATGCCTAAAACTTTCAGACTATATCATTTTGCCCGCCCATAATGTTACGAATATCCAATAACAGAGGCTGTGTCACAGTGCGCGATGCTTTCCGCAGGCGCGGGTTTCAGTGCGCGCTGATTCTGCTCACGCTTGTGTCCGCTGTCATGCTGCCAATTGGCGCTGCAGCGGCCCCAGACAGCCAGCCAGCCGGTGAGCAGCAGGGGCAGGTGGCGGGCACTACCGATCTGCTTACACCCTTCGAGCGCTCATGGCTGAATGCTCAGCCACAGCTCATTATTGGTAACGACCCAAACTGGCCCCCCTTCGAAATGCGTAACGACCGTGGTGATGTGGTCGGCATCGTGGCCGACTACGTCGCGTTGCTAGAGTCACGCCTGAACTACAAATTTGGACGGGTCGCCGCCAATGACTTCGCTTCGACCATACAGGGTCTCGAGGATGGTACCATCGACATGGTATCAGCAGTCGGCGTCACGCCCCGGCGTCGTGGCAAGATGAGCTTCACGAACACCCTGCTCAGCTATCCCATCGTCATGGCCGTAAGAGACTCGCAGAATTTCGTGGGGTCTCTCGACGATCTTGGTAACGAGCGGGTGGCAGTGGTGAAGAATTACGCTAGCCAGGATTTCCTGCTCACCAATCATCCACAGCTCAACATGTTCTTCGTCGACACGCTGCAGGAGGGTTTGCTGTCACTGTCGAACGGCGAAATCGATGTGCTTGTGAGCAATATTCCCAGTATTACCTACCTAGTCAACCGTCTTGGCATCAGCAATATCAAGCTGACGGGCATTACCCCTTACACCTATGAAGTCGCCATCGGCATGAGTCGCGATTCGCCGATGCTCAAGCGCATTCTCGACAAGGCGCTGCTGACAATCACGCCGGATGAGCAGCAGGCGATTTACCGAAACTGGCTCAGCTTCAGCTATGAAGAGGCGGTCGACTACGGTCTAGTGTGGCGTGTCGTTGGAATTGCTGCGCTGGTGGTGGCCATCTTCCTGTATTGGAACCGCAAGCTGTCGCGAGAAATTGACGAGCGCATGCGGTCGGAAGTCCGCCTGCGCAAGAGCGAGGAGCGTCTGCGGTCGGCCATCAAGCGCGCGGAAGTGCTGGCCAAGGAGGCTGAAGCTGCCAACAAGGCCAAAAGTGAGTTTCTCGCCAACATGTCTCATGAAATTCGCACGCCCATGAACGCCGTCATCGGTTATACCGAGCTGCTGGAGGGCTTGATTCAGGATGCCAAGCAACAGTCTTACATCGATGCCGTCAAGAAGGGTGCGCGGGCACTGCTTTCAGTCATCAACGATATTCTCGATCTCTCGAAAATTGAATCCGGCAAGATCAGTATTGAGCTCGGCCGGGTCGATGTGCGGCGTCTGATCAATGATGTGGCCACACTATTCTCAGCGCGCTGCGCACAGAAGCAACTCGACTTCAGGGTTACCGTCGACCCGGAGGTTCCCATTGCTCTGAATTTGGATGAGGTGCGGATCCGTCAGGTCCTGCTCAATCTGGTGGGCAACGCCATCAAATTTACCCACAAGGGTTACATCGCCCTCTCGGTAGCAGCGGTGCCTGGCGCGCCAAAAAGCAACACGGTTGAACTCGTCATCGCCGTGGAAGACTCCGGCATCGGTATAGCGCCGGACCAGCACGCACGGATTTTCAATGCCTTTGAACAGCATGAAGGGCAAAGCAACCGACAGTATGGGGGCACCGGCCTCGGGCTCGCCATTACCAAGAAGCTGGTTGAGATGATGAATGGTGAGATTGGGCTGGTAAGCGACCAGGGTAGCGGGGCCCGCTTCGAAATTCGGCTGCATCATGTGCTGGTCGTGCAGGAGGAGGATGAAGAGCCACTGCAGATAACCACCCGGTACGAACCAGCAGGCGCCGCTGATTCGAAGGGTCTGGGCACAGTCGCTTCGATCAATCAGCCCGTCGCTACAAGTGCCGAGCCGGCTAACGGAGCAGCTGAGCGGACGCCACGCAAGTCAGCGAGTACGGCCGCGTCGTCGAACGGTCACCGGAAGGGAGAGGGGCGGCTGGAACGACTGCTGGCTGGCGAATTCAGGGAGCTGCATGACTACCTGCTGGATAGCGGCGACTTACAGGAGGCAGCCAGTTTCGGCGAACGGCTGACAGCCCTGGGCATACAGTTCGACAAGCAGAACGTGATTGACTATGCCCAATCGCTCTTGCGTGCAGTGAACCAATTTGATCTTGATGCGATGAACGCAATCCTGCTGGCCTATGACGACCTCATGGCCGCACTCGACGATGAGGGTCGCGTCGACACTGACGACACCGCTGCGCCCGCGGACGGCACCGATAAGACAGAATCCTAATAGCTTTCATCCTCGCTGCTGACTTCGACGTGCAGCAGGTGGCCCATATCATCGCATACCGCGGTCATCCTGATTGGCCGGCAACAGACCTGACAGTCCTCGACGTAGGGCTCGCCAGCCTCGCTGGTGTCGACCAGAATCGAAATCATTTCTCCACAGTTCGGACAGCTGATTAACGTGCTCTCTACACTTGCCATGGCGAGTTCCTCCTACGATTAATTTTTTGGCATCGACCATCTACTGTCTATACTCATGTAACAGCCTGATCGTTCAAACCGCAACCAAATAACAGCCGCCATAGGGGTCGGAATGTCGGATTCTTCTCGTTTTGATCTCGTTTTCTCCGGACGCGTGCTGCCGCAGTTCAATCTCCAGCAGGTGAAAATGAATCTGCAGCGGCTTTTCAACGCCAACGATGCCCAGCTGGCCAGAATGTTTTCCGGTGAGGCGGTAGTGCTGAAAAGCAGACTGACGGAAGAGGACGCCGAAAAATATCGTATGGCGCTCACCCGCCAAGGCGCCGAATGTGAGCTCCGTGACAGAGCGCTGCATGAGACCGCAGCAGCGCCCGCGGAGACCAGGACAGCGAACGCTGCTGCATCGGCGGAAGCCTCCGTGGTGGCTGAAGCGTCGACTAGTCAGCCAGCGGAACACAGCGTCATCGACGACATTCTCGCGGGCATCGACTGGGACCTGGCGCCAGTAGGCAGTCGGATGGGGCCGGAGCGCGACACGGCGCCGGCGGAAATCCTGCAGTCGGTGAGTTTCGATCTGGCGCCAACAGGCAGCACCATGGGTCAGAAAAGCGTTGAGTCAACACCGGTGGTTCCGGATGTTTCCCATCTCAGCGTAAGCAAGTAGGCCTGGACGCGAACGCTCGCGCTAGAGTGGCCGTTTGGGCTTGATGCAGGCCAGTACCTGTTCGCATTGCTTCGTCCCATAAGCTTCGAGTAGCTCGATAAGCCCCACTTCGTCGTGAGTGCGAATGAGGTCGAGCGAGCGCCGCATGTAGTCGAGGTTGTCATAAATGATCTGCGGGCCCTGCTGCAAGGCCAGGAAACTACAGCGTTTTGCAGATGGCCAGAGATTGTTGATCATCTCGACGATGAAGTGGTTGCGGGCGTATACCAGCGAGGCCTGGGTATATTCGATGCCGAGCTCATGAAAGCGCTGAAGCTTGCCGGCTTCGAAGGAGGCCTTCATTTCGAGGTAGAGTGCTTCCATGTGCTGCATGTCTTCATCGCGCCACTCGCGAACGAGCTTGCGGCCGGTATTACCCAGAATGAGGAGCAAGGTTTCATAGAGTGCCCGCACGAAGTCTTCGTCAAGCGTGGTAACGAAGGTGCCTTTCCGCGGGACGATTTTGACGAGGTAGCGTTTTTCGATCAGAAGCAGGGCTTCTCGAACACAGCCATGGCTGACGTCAAGTTTCTTGGCCATGCTGCTTTCGATGATCCGTTCTCCGGAGTGCATCTGTCCGTGAACGATCTGATCCTCAAGATATTGGGCAACTTGCTCGGTGAGCGTCTCCCTCGCTGAAAACTGCATTGATATGGATGTCCTGTCTGTGCCTCAGGATGAGGGTTTGCGCCGGCCAGTAATACACCATAAATGCGGCGCACGACAATATTTCTGGCATAAAAAAGCGGAGCCGAAGGGCTCCGCAAGCGCAGCAGAAAAGGATATGTACAAATGACATAACCTGAACCAAGCTTAGCGGTAAGTAAGGCTTTTTCCAGCGCAAAGCTGTATGAAACAACAATGTTTTGTAACCATACTTAAAACCAGTTTTAGATTATCCAGATTAAATATCTGTAAATTCAGAAGTTCGGAGTTCCATACTTGGCCAGCAAATTTTTTCGTTATCGTAGTGTCATTCTAGCTTTTGTCGTTGCCCTGTCCCCAATGGTGCCAGAGCCCGCTTACTCGGCGCCCTCTTCGCTTGATAGTTTCAGAGGCACCCCCGCGCTGTACCGTTGGAATGGCAAGAGCGCCATTATCGGCGCTGACCACACCATCAAGATCAGTTCCGAAGATACCTTCGTGGACCTGGCTGAATTGTTGGGCTTTGGGTATAACGAGCTCATAGCTGCCAATCCCACCGTCGACCCCTGGGTCCCCGAGGATGGTAGCCTGCTGGATCTGCCGGGTAGCTTCATCCTGCCGGCGGGCCAACGCGAAGGAATCGTAGTCAATATCCCCGAGTACCGGCTCTACTACTACCGGCCCAATGAAGGTGCCGTGCTCAGTTTTCCCATTGGTGTGGGTACTGCCGATTTTCCAACCCCAGTGATCGATTCGTCCATCATCGCCAAGCTTGAGAAGCCAGCCTGGTACCCGCCGAAATCCATTCGCCAGGAGCACCTGAAGGAGAATGGTGAGGTCCTGCCGATGGTGGTGCCGCCTGGTCCGGATAATCCGCTCGGCCCCTTTGCCATGAAGCTGAAATCGGACGGCTATCTCATTCATGGCTCGAACAAGAAAATCGGTATCGGCATGCAGGTGAGTCACGGCTGCATCAGGCTGTACAACTGGGATATCGAACGCCTCATCAAGGCCGTTCCGGTAGGCTTGCCGGTGCGGATCATCAATCAGCCGGTAAAAGCAGCGGTAGATGGTGCCCAGGTCTGGATCGAGATTCATCCAGGTGCCGATAACGATCTTGCTGCGATAGGCAAGGCACTTTCGGCTGAAATGGCCCGCCTGGAAGCGAGTCTCGATGCTCACTCAGCTTTGTCAGTTGATGCTTCGAAGGTTAGAGCGGAAATGCTCAATCCGTCAGGAAAAGTGGTTCAAGTGGGGGTAGTGGTAAGAAGAAGCCGCTAGGACCCAGTTGAAGGCGGGCAAAAAAAAGCGGCTGGCGAATTAACGACAGCCGCTCTTTGAATACTTAGTCTTACTTACGGCTAGACTTTTCCATCATGCGATCGGCACGCTGGCTGGCCTGCTCGGCAGCACGCTGAGCAGCTACTGCTGCAGCCATTGCTTCTTCGGCCTTCTTGTAGGCTTCATCAGCACGCTTCTGCGCCTTGTCTGCCTTACCGGATGCAGTATCGGCAGTTGACTGTGCGCTCTCGGCGGTTTGCATCGCTGAGCTGCCGGCTGCTTCGTCGTCAGGTGTGCTCGCACAACCAACAAGTGCCAGTGAGCCGATCATCAGACTGGAGGCTAGAAATCTATTCATGAAGTATCCCCGTGAAAATTTGCAAATGGTCGAGAAGAACTGTGTGTTCGAGAATGATACGTCGCTAGTCCAGCAATGTATTATTGATCGATCCAGCTCAAGTTTAGACAGTTTTAACAGGAATAAAAGATTGTGAACAAGGCTTTTATTTTGTAGGTATAAAGACTTAGCCGGTATTTGCCTGCTCGACTGCTGTCGGCAGGCACGGTCTGTGGCGGATCGTCAGTCAGGACGACAGGGCCGGCCACAGCCTGTAAAGCGTCAGGCGACGCCCTGGTTGAACGTCTTGCGCGGCGCCACGACCCGCGACAGAGCAGGCCTGTCACTGTGGAACGCTTCATTATTCAAGGTCCAGTGGAAAGTCGTCTGCAGTATGCGCGCGTCGGAACTGGCACGTTGGCGGGTGAAACCCAGCATCTGGCGTACCCGCTTTGCCGTGGCAGGCCAGATGTCCTTCTGGCGGGTGGTCAGCATTGACGCCAGGTCCACGATATCGAACTCACGACGAATATCTGCAGCATCGAAAATCATGTCGAGCCATGTCGTGTGTTGATCGAGCTGCTCGCTGTAGAGCGTAAGCCCGGAAAACCTGTGATTGAGACCTTCAGCTACAGCCTCCACAGTCATGCCGTGACGATGGATCAGACCAGGCGATATGTAATGCACATTCGAAGCGGTTTCCGGCAGCTGTTTCCAGTGTTGGCACGGCTGGATCAGAGCACAGAATGCGTCTCCATCAGAGCGCATCACCCCAATTTCGACCGGATAACTGTTTTCTACACTGCCGCCGGGTAAGGCACAGGCGTCAGCGTCCTTGCGGTTCTGCAGACAGCCATACATGACCAATATCGAGGGTAGAACGCTCGCCACCTCATCGCCAAACAACGTCGTGTTCATTATAAAACCTCAGCTGTACATGATGTGTCCGACATTTGCCGTGCCGTCTGGACGCGCTACATAACCAGATTATGCCATCCGGATGGGATAGGTAAATGTACTAAAGTCCAGCATCTCTGAATTGGACAAGCTTGGCAAGTTAAACCGCTACGTTCTGTTCACCGCACAAATCTGTGTCAAGCATGGTAGGTGGGTAGAGCTGTGGCAGATTAGCCAGAAGGTGCAATTTCGTGAATGCGGCCTCCGGGGTCATCAGTCCTGCCGACCGAACGCCGAGGCCTTGCAGCGCCTGACCGGCCTCGTAGCCGCCACCGACGCCGCCCGACAGACATTGGGTGGTGTTCAGCATGAGTATCCCCTGCTGTTTCAGCGTGGCCAGGTGGTTTGACAGTGACTTAATTTCCGAAGGTACGTTGCCAAAGCCGAAGCTGAAAAGGAGCAGGGCCCGACAACCAGACCAGACGGCGGTTTCCAGCTGTCGTGCTGCGGCGCCCGGCAGCAGAAAGCAGCTCGCCACAGTGGCAGTATTCCAGTTTGCACAAGCGTCTAGGGCCTGAAGCCGCTGCTCAAGCGATGGTCCGGTCGCCTCCACTCCGCTGGCCCGATACAGCAGTTTCTCGTCCAGGCGGAGCTGATCCCCCGTCTGGCAAGCAACCGGTCGTAGATTGGGGCTATCGAAGGCATGAAAGCGCCGAGAATCGACCTTGCGCGCGCAGTTGCCTCGAAACAGGAGGCCGTCGAAGGCCAGGAACACGCAGCTTACCAAGGCATTGGGCGAGGGCCTGTTCGCCAGGGCCCTACAGAACTTGAGCGCCCCGCTGACATTTGAGACGGCATCGCCTGGCTCTTCAAGGTTCCGTGCGTTCCCGAGTGGCTTCTGCGCACCAGTCAGCACGACTGGAAGGTCCAGGCCATGTAGTAGGAAGCTCAAGGCAGAGGCGGTGTAGGCCATGGTATCTGTGCCGGTCAACACCAGGAAGCCGGAAAAGCGTTCGCGATGCTGGTAAATGAGCCGCGCCAGTAACAGCCAGTCTGCGGGCTGTGCATTGCTGCTATCCATTAGAGGAATTTCAGCATCCAGTCTGCTGAAGGCCGGGCAGTCTGCTGGCAGCCTTGACCGTAGCCTTGCCTCAAACTCGGCGGCATCCGAGGTGATGGTCAGGCCCTTAGGCCCAAGGTCCATCCCGATGGTGCCGCCGGTATAGAGTAGCCCGATTGGCAGCGTCTCAGAGCTCATCGAGAAAGCGCCTCACGATGCCGCTGAACAGGTCCGGCTTCTCGGCGTGTAACCAGTGGTTGGTGCCGGGCATGATACGGACTTGGGCTTTCGGAAACATGGTCATGATGGTCTCCTGATGTTTCTTCTGGATATAGGCTGAGTCGCCGCCCTTGATGAACAGAGTGGGTCCCTTATAAGCCACTTCAAATACAGGGGCTTCTGCCAACAGATCGTAGGAGCGTACTATCGCATCGAGATTCAGCCGCCATATATAGCGTGTAGGCGTGCGTTCGTCGTCATCATGGTCGCGGCGCTGTAGGTTCTTCAGCAGAAACTGGCGAACTGCGGGATTCGGCTCAAAGCTGCTTAATGCGGCGTCAGCGTCCCGTCTGCTGCCGATGTCGCTCAGAACCATCGCCTTCAGCCCATCCAGAATGGCGTTGTGATGCGGCGGGTAAGTGACTGGTGAAATATCTGCCACGACCAGTGCAGCAACCCGCTCAGGATGATCAAGAGCCAACTGCATCATGACTTTTCCGCCCATGGAGTGACCCAGTACGAACGTCGAGGACAGCCCCTGCTCGTCCATGTACTGCATCACATCATCAGCCATTTCCGGATAGCTCATGGTTTCACAGTGGGGCGACTGACCATGGTTGCGCAAGTCGAGCAGATGGATGCAGTAATGCTCACCTAGAATGCGCGCCGCGGCCATGAGATTTTCGTGCGAGCCAAACAGGCCGTGGGCCATGAGCAGGTGGGGCGATTGCGGGTCGCCAAGCCTGCGGGAATTCAGTGTGATCGACATGAACCAGGGTTTCCTGCGCGTTTAGTTATAACGGCGTCTAAAAAGAAGGTGCGCCACATCACATTCTGCTTGAGATCGCCTTCCGCCAATTAGACGACTATCGGTACAGAGACTATAACATTGAGTGCAGTCTGCCTATTGCTTCGCCGAGTGGTCGGATGATCGGTACGGCAGTCGACCGAGTGGTTCACGCGCTCTCTGAACCTGAACCCGCCGCAGGGCGTAGACAAGATAATTGACGAAGGAGATCGAGTTGAGTCAGGTACCGCCAACTGAGGGGCAAGAGCGCCGTAGAACCTACCGCTATCCTTCTGCAGAGCTGAGAACGAAACTGCGAACCAAGCGTGGTCTCTTTGGTGAGTCCTGGGATGAAGTGTCCAGCCAGGACTTCAACCATCAAGGTGTTTCGATTGTTTCGCCTGAGGGAATGAAGGAAGGCGCGTCGATTCTGCTCAGTCTGGAGCTGGTCATGGAAATGGGCTCCGTCATGATCCCGAAACTCAGCGGCACCATCCGCCATGTGAAGACAGTCGGCCGCCAGTACCGGTATGGCATCGAGTTCGATGCGACACAGAAAGGCCAGGGCAGCGAATCATTACAGGCACAGTTGATGCGCATCGAGGAACTCGTTGAGCGGGCTCAGAGCGTAGCCAAGCGGATTCAACAGCGGAACAGTCCGGAGAGCTGATCCAGCCAAGCCAGACTGTCACGATAGTACATTGCCGAGTAGGCGCATTGCGGGATAACCTGTGGCGATACGAACAATACGTTAGCCCAGGAAAGCCTCATGTCAGACACCCATTTCAGAACCTGCACACTCTGCGAAGCCATGTGCGGAATCAAGATCGAGACCGAAGGCGACAAGGTCGTCAGTATCAAGGGCGACGATCAGGACTCGTTCAGCAAGGGGTACATCTGCCCCAAGGCCATCGCCCTCCAGGATCTCCAGCAGGATCCTGATCGACTTCGTCACCCTGTTCGTCGAACGGCATCTGGCTGGGAAAAAATGAGCTGGGACGCCGCTTACGATGAAGTTGCAAAACGCCTCAATCGAATCAGCGATCAACATGGCAGCAAGGCCCTGGGTGTATATCTCGGTAATCCTAACGTCCATAATCACGGCAACATTCTCTTCTCGCTGCCCCTGCTGCGAGCACTGAAAACGCGCAAGCGTTTCTCGGCCACTTCGCTTGACCAGCTGCCTCATATGCTGGCCAACCTGAAAATGTTCGGGCACCAGGCACTGTTTCCTGTCCCGGATATCGATCGCACGGACCTGTTCATCTGTATAGGCGGCAACCCGGCTGCATCCAACGGCAGCCTGATGACGGCGCCTGGTATGCCGCATCGCCTGAAGGCCATATTGGCCAAGGGCGGTCGAGTGGTCACCATCGATCCTCGAAGCACCGAGACATCGTCGCTCGCCTCGGAGCACGTCTTTATCAAGCCGGGTACCGATGTACTCTTCCTGTTGGCCATGCTGAACGTGATTTTCGCAGAGAACCTGGTGAACACCGGGCATCTGGAGAAGCATATCGAAGATCTGGACCTGCTGAAGCTGGCCTGCCACAGCTACGCGCCCGAGATCGTCGAAGGCCCGACCGGGGTGCACGCCAGCACCATCCGAACGCTCGCACGAGAATTCGCCACCACGCCGGAGGCCGTTCTCTACTCCAGGCTCGGCACCAGTGTTCAGGCCTATGGGGCGTTGTGCACCTGGCTCGTCTACTGCCTCAACATTGTGACCGGACATTTTGATCGTCGCGGCGGCATGATGTTTACGCTGCCAGCCGTCGACATGGTGTCTTTCGGCGCACTGGCCGGCCAGAGCGGGCATTTCGATAAATATCAGTCTGTGGTGCGGCAGCTGCCGGAGTTTGGCGGCGAGCTGCCTTCCTCGACCATGGCGGAAGAAATCACCGATGCCGGTGACAAGCGTATTCGCGCCATGGTGATGATCGCCGGCAACCCGGTCTTGTCTTCGCCAAATGGCCAGCAACTCGACAAGGCGCTCGCCAATCTCGATTTCATGGTAAGCATCGATATGTATGTGACTGAAACGTCGCGACATGCGGATATCATTCTGCCGCCGACGGGTCCGCTTGAGCGAAGCCACATCGACGTGATATTTCCGATGCTTGCGGTTCGGAATATCACCAAGTACGCCGGTCCAGTATTCAAACCCGCAGACGGGAGTCAGCATGACTGGGAGATTTTTCTGAATCTTGCGCGTCGTCTGGAGTCGCGGGATCTTATCAGCTCGATTGCGGCGAAGGCGCGCTTCGAATTCATGCACAAGCTGACTCCGGATGGCATGGTTGATCTCTTCCTGCAATTGGGCCCCTATGGCCGTTTGCCGCCAGGCAGCAAGCTCTGGGGCAAGACGGCAGGCAAGCTCATATCCATCCTTGGCAAACGGACTCCACTGCGGAAATTGCTGGAGATAGGCCCACTATTGCGTGCTGGTCAGAATGCGGAAAAGAATCTTTCGCTCAGCAGACTTCGTAATGAACCACACGGGCTGGATCTCGGACCCCTCAGGCCGTGTTTGCCGGAACGCCTCTATACCAAGGGCAAGAAGATCCGCCTCGCCCCCAGACTCTATCTGCAGGATCTGCCTCGCGTGGCAGAACTCATCAAGTCTTATGAAGCACAGGCTGGAAAGAAACTGGATAACGGCTTCCTGTTGATTGGGAGACGTCACGTGCGTAGCAACAATAGCTGGATGCACAACAGCTTTCGCCTGGTAAAGGGTAAGAACCGCTGTACGGTCATGATTCATCCGGAAGATGCAGCTCGGCTCGGCGTGGAAGACGGGCAGAACGTGACAGTTACTTCTGCCGTCGGCCGGGTTGAAATTCCTGCGGAAGTGACTGAGGGCATCATGCCTGGGGTAGTCAGCATTCCCCATGGCTGGGGTCACGCCAGGCCAGGGATCTCGCAGCAGACCGCGCAGGCACACGCCGGCGTCAGCGTGAATGATCTGACCGATGAAATGCAGGTTGATCCCCTGTGCGGCACAGCAGTTCTGAACGCTGTGCCCGTAACTTTGACACCCGTTCAAAAAAGGCGGGTGAGAGCGGCTTAGGGTCCCGGATGGGGCACCGCAGCCGTCCCCAAACCAGGAGTGTGATGCGATGGAAGAAGTAGATGTGGTAGTCATCGGCGCTGGTACTGCGGGCCTCTCCGCCTATCGTCGTGTGGTCACCGAAACAGATTCTGTTCGTCTCATTGAAGCCGGGGCATACGGTACGACCTGCGCCCGAAATGGTTGCATGCCAAGTAAGTTGCTCATCGCCGCGGCAGAGGCCGCGCATGCAGTGGATGCCAGCCCACTGTTCGGCCTGCGGGATGTCAATTACAAGGTGGATGGCCGTGCTGTCATGCAGCGTGTGCGAAGCGAACGTGACCGTTTCGTGTCTTCCGTGCTGGAATCGATGGTGGATTTTCCCGAAGCGCACAAAGTTCTGGGTCAAGCCAGCTTCATCGATGCCAATACGGTTCAGGTCAAGCCCGAGGGCCAGCCCTCGGAGCCAGTCGTCATACGTGCCCAGCGGTTCATTATAGCCATCGGTGCCGCCCCCTTTATCCCTGACATGCTGCGGCCAGCAGCAGATCGGCTCATTACCACTGAGCACGTATTCGAACTGGATACACTGCCGGCGTCAGTCGCTGTATTCGGTGCCGGCATCATCGGGCTCGAGCTGGGGCAGGCCCTGCATCGCCTTGGTGTCCGCGTGAGGATCTTTGGCCGCGGTGGTGGCATCGGCGGTATCGAGGACGAGCAAATCAGGCGCACGGCTCAAAAGGTTTTCATCGAGGCCGGCCTGAAGCTGCATCCGAGCGCGAACGTGAGCGATCTCAAGCGAGTGGATGGTGGCGTGGCTATCAGCTTTCAGGAGGATGAATCTGCGGCTGAAAAGACCGAGACTTTTGAGTATGTGCTGGCCGCAACGGGACGCCGTCCAGCGATGGATGTGCTGAATCCCGCCGCGGCTGGCATCGAGCTTGATGATCGAGGTCAGCCGATTTTCTGCCGCTACACGATGCAGACATCTCAAAAGCATATCTTCATTGTGGGCGATGCCAGCACCGACATTCCTCTCTTGCATGAAGCTGCGGATATGGGCCGCATCGCTGGTCGTAACGCCGCATCATGGCCAACGGTGCGTGCAGGCAAACGGCGTACGCCGCTCGCCATCGTGTTTTGCGACCCACAGATCGCCCGAGTCGGCCATTGGAAGAGTGAATTCGATCACCTCGCGCCAAATGGCTATGCCGTTGGCAGGGCTTCCTTTGAAAATCAGGGGCGGTCGCGGGTGCTCGGGAGGAACAGGGGCGAGCTCATCGTCTACGGCGCCTTCGGCAGTGCAAAGTTCCTCGGTGCAGAGATATTTGGTCCATCAGCAGAGCATCTCGCGCATACACTGGCATGGGTGCTCCAACAGGGCATGACGGTGGACGCCATGCTGGACCTGCCATTTTACCATCCGACCCTGGAGGAGATTCTCAGAACAGCGCTCAGGGCGCTTGATCGCGAGCTGCTCTCAGGGCCGACTGTTGTCATAGAAGAGCATATTGACTGCGGGCCAGGCTCGTGAGTTCAACGTAGTAGTCACATATTCTTTAGCCAAAACCACAAGGACTGCCGACCATGGATACTTCCACTCATCACACGATTAACGGACTGTTCGAACAGTTGGGGCTCGACAGCAGCGATGCCGCTATTGATGCCTGGATCAGAGAAAAACGACCCTTGGACAAGAATCTGAAACTCGCCGATGCGGAATTCTGGAATAAGTCGCAGGCAGCATTTCTCAGTCAGGCCTGGCTGGACGATGCAGAATGGGTTGTTGCAATGGACGAACTCAGCACCCGGCTACGGGGCTGAATTCAGGGCGACTGAGGCTGCCAATCAGGCTTCTATAAAACCGCTGGACTGCAGTGCGGCGGAATGATTCGTCTCGATCTGCCTCAGCACGCGCTTGAGTGCCGAGTCATCGTCGCCCGACTCGCCCTCAGCCATGATGAGCACCTTGCCAGCCTCCACGGCGGAGTTCACCTCTTCCAGCACGGGGCTCTGCTCACTGACGCCGATCATGGTGGCGGACCAGGTGCCCACGCCGGCACCTGCGGCTGTAATGCCAGCCAATGCCGCTCCACCCAAAGCAATGCCTGCTGGTGGAAAAGCCACAGCGGCCAGTCCCGCCAAGAGACCTGTCGCACCACCCACAGCAGCACCCCGTTTGGCCGAATCGCCAACCTGGCTGGTCTGGGTAAGGTCAGCTTCCGGAAGTTCACTCTCTGCCACGCTCTCATTCTTGCAAACGACGCCGATGTGGTCCTCGCTGAAACCTGCATCACGTAGTGTAGCGACGACCGGTTTGGCGTCATCAAGCGTGTTTACCACCGCATAGATCTTGTTCGTCATTCTCAATACCTCTTGTCGCTGTTGTTTTGGGCTAACTGCTTGCTGTCTCAAGGTAATTACGTGAGAGATTCCGGTTGTAGTGCAGGGGAAAAGCCACACTGAACGCGCAGAGTTTGTATTTTCTACACGTTACCACGGCAGTTTCCGCCGCTCATCTCCACAAATATAAACTGCTCCATAATAAGCTATTGATTATTAAGCCGTTATAGTTGGCTCGAATACTGCTTACTATTTGCTGGTATAGCACCTGCTCGTCTTTCAAAATAATTCAGACAATTTGGAGAATAGAGTTATGACCGCTGTTTCAGATGAGACTTCGAGAACTGAATCTGCTCAAAACGCTCGTCGTGATCTTTTCGGCGACAATCGTGACCGCGGATCCGTGGATGAGCGTGCGGCTCATTCTGCCGTCAAATCGAATGACGGTAAGGACTACGACTATATGAGACATCTCAATCCAGTCGATTTGGTACGAACCCTGAGTACAGATGCGACGGCTTTGCTGGTCGACGAGATTACGCTGGCTAAAAAGGAAGGTCTCCAGGCCGTTTCCGACGTAAAGAAGAGCATCATCGCAGTGATCGTTGCGGGAATCACGCTCTTTGCCGGTACGCTGTTCCTTATGCAGTCAGCGACTTACGGTCTGGCACTCACTATGCCGTTCTGGATGTCTTCGTTGATTGTCGGTGGCGTGGTGACCCTTGTTGGACTGATATTGGTCTTCTGGGCCAAGAGCCTGGCATCGCCAAAGAATCTGAAGCCAGACGCGACTGCTGAGACGCTCAGGAAAGACAAGAATATGCTCGCCGATCACGTGAACTGATTGGTCATTGCAAAAACAAGACAAGGAGAAGCTGAATGAATGATCAATTCGACCATGAAAATTTCGATCCGGAAACTGCGTCCATAGAGGAACTCCGGGAGCATATTGCCCGAAAGCGCTCGGCCATCGATGCCAATTTGGGCGAGTTGGAGCGCCGCGTTCAGCCAGATTATATAGCAGAGCACCTGGTAGAGCGGGGGCGGGAGCTGCTGACTGGCCAAAGCGGGTCGTTTGTGAGGGAGTTCGGTAATATCGCTCGGGAGAATCCGCTTGGGACAGCGCTCACCTGCTTCGGATTGGCACTCCTCGCCAAGGGCTATCTGGACGCCAATAATGGTGGCTCAAGTTCAGTTGGCGATGGTCAATTGAGGGCGCATCGTGCTTCGTCGGTGGATCGGGGGGATGCTGACTCGAACTTTGATCCTGATATGGCAATGGATCAGTCCGAAATAAGGCGTCAGCTGAAGAATGAGCATCATTACGTGCCATCCTACTCGAGCGTGAACGGGCCGAATCGCACGAGCGATGACGATCATATGGACAAGATGTTCAAGGGTGCAGCGCTCGCTGCTGGCATTGGCGTTGCCGTAGGTGGCTACGTGGCCTACTCGCGACGTGAAGTTGAGCCGGTCGAATAAGCAGCGTGTCGACCTATCCCGTCCTCGAGTCAGGGGGCGGGTAGTAGTAAAGCTATCGCAAAATAGCGAACGGCCTTACCGGCAAAGGTCAGGCAGTAGAACTCCCAGAACTTCACTTTCATGATGCCAGCCACGAGTGTGATGGCATCACCTCCCAATGGGCTCCAGGACAGCAGAAGCGTCCATTTACCATACTTCTCGAACCAGCGTTGAGCTGGTTTCAAATGCTTTTCCTTGAGCGGGAACCAGCGACGATCCTGGTAATGCAGCATGTACTTCCCCAGCCACCAGTTCACGCAAGCGCCCATGGTATTGCCAAAGGTGGCCATCAGCGTCAGGCCCAGCCAATGGTCGGGGTAGGCCGTCAGCATCTTCAGCAGAAGCAGTTCGGAGTAGAATGGCAGAATGGTTGCTGCGGCAAAAGCACCCAACCAGAGCAAGCCATAATCACCAATCAATGAGCCGGTGGTCAGGCTTTCCGACAGATTGCTCAGTGTGGCAACGAACGAATCATACACTGGTAACGAGGTCCTCACGACCTAGTCGAAATTCAGCGGCAGAGCTGATCAGATTCCTGAACAGGCGGCGATGCGGTCGGAGGTAGGGCAGGTATTCCGGATGCCACTGCACACCAATGATGAACTGGTCCGCGTTCGATTCGACAGCCTGAATCAACTGGTCCAGGTCGCGACCGGCAACTTCAAGTTGATTGCCGAGCTGGTCAATGGCCTGGTGATGCAGGCTGTTGATGCGAATCCTGTTTTCGTAGGCGTGCACGTCGATGATTCGACCGAGCCGTGACTTCGGCTGTATCAGGGCTGTCTTCAGTGGAAATGGTGTGCGGCGATTGGACGTAATCGCCCGCATGGGGCGAATATCCGGAAACAGTGTGCCACCCAGGACCACGTTAATAAGCTGCATGCCGCGGCAGATGCCCATCAGGGGCGTCTTGCGTTCAATGGCCTGTCGAATCATTTCCACTTCGAACGCATCACGCTGAGTATCGATTTTCGCCAGCTCAGACTCATTGTCACCATAGAGCTGCGGGTCGATATCGTCGCCGCCGCCAATGATCACCCCGTCGAACTGGTCTACGGCAGCTGGGTGCCGTGGGGTGAGTCTGACGGGGCTGGCGCCAAGCAGCCTCAGACAGATCGAGGTGGCCCACCAGGCAATTGGATACCGGGTGTCGGGGCCAGTTACTGCGATTATTGGGCGTCGAGCCATTTAACAACCTGCTCCTTCCATGGTTTTATGAAGTCTGGCGTGAAACTGTCAAGATGCTTGAGATAGGCATCGCAGGCCTCGCGCAATCTGGCTGGATCTGCAGCCAGTGACTCAACCATCACCCAGTCGTTCCAGGGCTCCCACAGTCCCCACTGCGGATTGTCGATATCGCAATTGGGCAGCCGGTAATGGAAGGTAGGTCTCGGCTTCACCAATGGATCGGCAATTGAATGTTTCACACGCTCTTCGTCGATGTGCATGAACATGGGGAGCATGTCCAGCGCGCGATTTCGGGTTGGATTGAAGCGTATATAATCGTCGATCAGCGCATCCATGTCCGGCTTGTAGTCTTCTCGCAGGATGAATTCGACATAATCGCTTTCGAAAGGATTGATATAGGGTGTGACACGGCGGCTGAAATCGACGTCACCATGCTCCACCAGCCAGTCGTGAACGCACACGTAGGCCTGCAGATGGCGCAAGATGGTGTCGGCATCCAGCGCTGCTATCTCCGGATTGAAGTGGAGGCCAAAAGCGTTCCAGATAGAGTCCTTGGTCCCTTTGCCGCCCCGTTCCCTGACCAAGTCGATGAGTTGATCCATTCGATCAATCTCGTCGATGGGTAGTGGCGGTGTTACGATCTCGCAGGGCACCCAACCCTTGGTGATCGACCCCAGGGTGTTGGACGTCAGCTCATCGATCATATTGCCAGAGTCTTCATACTCCCGAGCAATCCGCTTGAGCAGCTGGGAGTCCACTTCTACGGTGAAGGTACCGTAGTCCTCGCTGTGGAGCAGCCACTCACGATCGGACAGACGTTCCATATCACCATTGAAAACCTGCGCCACCAGCTCCACGAGATCCTTGACTTCGGGTCCGCTCAATTCGACTTCGATACCGACCTTTCGACGTTCGCCCTTGGCATTATCAAGATGGGGCGGCATGAGATATTCCCCAACTGTTCTCAGTTTGCGTTCGCGCTCAGACGGATCTTTCAGCTCATTCTTGTTCATGACATTTACCTTTGCCCATTCCCTTGATGACGATATTCACTTCTGTTTACGTCGGTGTGCTGGTCTACGTTTCAAATCGCTATTCGAGCACAGAATAAGGTGAAATCGTTGCAGTCTGCCTACATGCCCACAAATTACGGCGACGACCAGCAGCGTAGGTACGGCAATGAACAGGCCTGCAACACCCCAGATCCAGCTCCAGAAAATGATTGAGCCGAAGATCACTATCGGGTTCAGCTCGAACTTGCGAGCGTGGACCATTGGATCGACAAAGTTGCCGCAGATGAACATGAGTACCGCGGTGATCGCCGGCGCCGCAATCAGTGGTCCCACTTCAAGGTTTGCAGTAGCCACTGCCGCCGTCACGGCTATCAGTGATAGCACGTTGCCTACGTAGGGGATGTAGCGCATCAGGCCAACAAGAATGCCCCAGAGCATCGCGTATTCAGCCCCGAAGAACCAGAGCACCAGACCGATGACGACACCGAAGGACAGGTTGACACACATTGTCACGAAAATGTATTGCGCAAGGCTGCTACGGAGCTTACGCATCAGCTTCAGCGCCGACACTCGCCTCGCACGACGATGGAACGTCATCGAGATATTACGCGCCAGCGCATCGCCACCCACCAGGAAGAAATAGCACAGGATAAGAGTGACGGAGAGAGCCCAGGTGAAACTGGCTACTCTGGCGAAGATCTTTTCCCGCCAGTCATCGTTTGGCTGATCGATGACGACAGTCTCCGCTTCGAGCTTGCTCTCCTCTGAAGGCAGAGCCTGATCCATGATGCTCTCCACCTCGCTGGTGCGGGTCTCCATTTCATCCAGCGTTTCCTGTAGTCCGGGTGTCTGCGATTTGAGTTTATCGAGTACCGCCGGGGCCGTTCGAATCCAGTTTGTAGCCGGTTCCTTCAACAGCAAGACGCCGCCAGTCATGGCGCAGAATACGCCCAGCACCAGGATGAGCGCGCCGATGGGCTGGGGAATCAAGACCTTGCTCAACCAGATCATGGGCGCGTACAGCAGCACCGATAGATAGAAGCCAAACAGGATTGGAATAAGCACGGAGCTCGCGAAAACGAGCAGGTGCGTACCAGCAGTAATGATGATCAACAGCAGTGCAGCAGTCAGCAGCCAGGATTGGCTCAATTGCTGCCAGTCGGCGAGGGCTATGCTGGCCTCGCCTGGTCTTTTTTCGGTTCGTATCAAACAACAGTCTCCAGATGGTCAGTCTTATACGGCGCCCAGAGAAGACCGGACTCCAGCGAAGTATGGTATTAGCGCGAGGTGTTCATCTGCATTGCCCAAGGTAGCGTAACAGATTCAGGATCATCTTCTTCCTATCTTCGCTTACACACAGTTCGGCGGCGTCCTGCTAGCCGGATCAGCGCAATGACTCTGGAGACTAGAATGACGAAGTCAGTTCACAAAGGCACCGACAACAAGAACGTGCCTACCGGTAAGGGTGGAGAGATCCACCAGCAGGCGAGCAGCCAGAACCCGATCATGACAACTGCACAGGGTGTGCCGATCGCCGACGATCAAAATTCGCTCAAGGCCGGGGCCAGAGGGCCTACGCTCCTCGAAGACCAGATCATGCGCGAGAAGATCTTCCACTTCGATCATGAGCGTATTCCGGAGCGGGTGGTGCATGCGCGGGGCTATGGCGCGCGCGGCTATTTCGAAACCTACGATCCAATTCCTGAGCTGACCAAGGCCGATCTGTTCCAGCGCAAGGGCGAGAAGACACCGGCCTTCGTACGTTTTTCCACCGTGGCCGGCAACAAGGGCTCATTCGACCTCGCCCGTGATGTTCGTGGCTTCGCAGTGAAGCTGTACACACAGGAAGGTAACTGGGATATCGTCGGTAACAACATTCCTGTGTTCTTCATTCAGGATGCCATGAAATTCCCTGACCTTGTTCACGCAGTCAAAGAAGCGCCGGATCGTGCGTTTCCACAGGCACAATCGGCTCACGATAATTTCTGGGATTTCATCTCTTTCATGCCAGAAGCGATGCACATGGTGATGTGGCAGATGTCCGACCGGACCATCCCCCGCTCGTTCCGTTTCATGGAAGGCTTCGGTGTGCATACATTCAGAATGGTGAATGCCGAAGGCGCGTCAGTGTTCGTCAAGTTTCACTGGAAGCCCAAGCTCGGCATGCAGTCAGTTGTGTGGAACGAGGCGTTGAAGATCAATGGTGCTGATCCTGACTTCCATCGTCGTGATCTCTGGAGCGCCATCGAGTCCGGCGACTTCCCGGAATGGGAGCTGGGCCTGCAGGTGTTCGATGAAGCCTTTGCAGACAAGTTCGAATTCGACGTGCTGGATGCGACGAAACTGATTCCAGAAGAGCAGGTGCCAATCCGCAAGGTGGGCCGGCTGGTGCTCAATGAGCGTGTCGACAATTTCTTCGCAGAAACCGAACAGGTTGCCTTCTGCACCCAGAACATCGTGCCTGGCATCGACTTCAGTAATGATCCGCTGCTACAGGGCAGGAATTTCTCATATTTGGATACACAGACCAAGCGGCTGGGCGGACCGAACTTTACCCACATTCCGGTCAATGCGCCTAAATGTCCGTTCCACCATTTCCAGCAGGATGGCCATATGGCCATGCATAATCCGAAGGGTCGGGCAAACTACGAACCCAATGGCTGGGGCGAAAATGGCGGACCGCGCGCTGATGCACGCAAAGGATTCACAAGCGTCGCGGTAGATGAAGGTGGCACGAAGCAGCGTTCGCGCTCTGAGACCTTCGCCGACCATTACAGTCAGGCACGGCAATTTTACATCAGCCAGACCGAAGTGGAGCAGATGCACCTGGCAGACGCATTGACCTTCGAGCTGAGTAAGGTCGAGACACCAGCTATCAGGGTGAGAATGGTAGCCCATCTGCTGAACATCGATCAGGCGCTTGCCGAAAAGGTTGCCAAGCAGCTGCGTATTCCTGATATGCCGGCACCTGCTGAAGCAGCCATGCCAACCCGCCAGGATCTGCCAGTATCCGATGCGTTGAGTATTCTCAAGAATGCGCCTGGTACCTTTGCCGGCCGCAAGCTCGGTGTGCTCATGGCTGATGGCAGTGACGCCGCGATTTTCAATGCGCTCAAGGCGGCGGTGAAGAAGGAAAATGCCATGCTCGCCGTGATTGCACCCGAAATCGGTGGCGTGACGCTTAGTGATGGCAGCGTTGCAGAAGTACAGGAAAAGATTGACGGCGGACCCTCGGTATTGTTCGACGCAGTGTGCCTTCTGCTTACTGCAGAGGGGGCTGAGCAACTTAGAGCCATGCCGCCTGCAAGAGACTTCGTAGCTGATGCCTTCGCACATATGAAGTTTATCGGCTACACAAAGGGCTCGGCAGCCTTGCTGAAGAAGGCCGGCGTCGACCAGACCGATGGCGGCTGTTTGGAAATGAAGGCCGAAGCCGATGCGGAGAAACTGATCAGCGCCTGTCAGTCCTTGCGCTTCTGGCAGCGTAAGCCGTGACAGCCGCTAACAGTTAGTCATTGATCAGCAGTGGCGGGATCCCGGTCCCGTCCTGCGGACGGTAAAGGTAAAAGCCTTGAACGAAATCGCAATCCCGACTTCGCAAGGACTCCAGCTGCTGGGTGTTCTCCACGCCCTCGGCAATCACTTTGATATGCAGGGCATGGGCCATGGCAATGATCGCTGTAATGATCGCGCCAGTGTCGCTGTCAGTGTCTGAAAGCTCATTCACAAAGCTGCGGTCTATCTTCAGAATATCGATCGGGAACTGGCGCAGATAATTCAGCGACGAAAAGCCCTTGCCGAAGTCGTCGAGCGCTATGAGCACGCCTAGCGCCCGTATCTCTTCAAGTACGATATCGATCCGGTCGATGTGCTCCATAAATGAGGTTTCAGTGATCTCCAGGCACAAATGCGAGGGCGCCAGTCCGCTGCGTGTCAACGTGCTCCGGACCACCTCCTGAAAATTGCCCTTGGCGAACTGCACTGCCGAAACATTCACCGCAACCTTGATGGGCGTACCAGTCTCATCAAGCCAGGCCACAGCCTGTCTGCAGGCCTGCTCGAGCACCCAAGTACCAATTTCGACAATGAGTCCGTTTTCTTCAGCGAAGGGGATAAAGGTAGACGGCGAAATCATGCCCAGTTCAGGATCGCTCCAGCGGACCAGCGCTTCGACCCCGATCACTTCGCCGGACCTCAGGTCTGCCTGTGGCTGATACTGCAGAAACAGGCGGTTTTCGCGGATTGCCTCGCGCAGCTTCGATTCCATATTCGCCCGCTCTACCATGGCGCTATTCATGGAGTCGCGGTAGTACTGGAAGTTATTGCGACCTTCGCTCTTGGCATGATACATGGCGATATCGGCGTACTTGATCAACAAATCGGGTGATTCGCCGTCATCCGGATAGATGGTGATGCCGAGGCTCGCACTGACATAACACTCATTATTGTCGACCGGAATGGGTTTTGAAATTGAATCGACAATCCTTTCGGCAATCACGCCTGGCAATAACAGATCCGGGATGTCCTGCAGCAGCAGGAGAAACTCGTCGCCTCCGATACGCGCCAGCATGCCCGGGCTACTGACCTCGTCTTCAGTGCTATCGGAGCGCGCTATGAAATCGCTTTCCCGCATGCAGTGGGCCAGCCGTTCAGCCACGATGCCTAGCAGCTGGTCACCCGCACGATGGCCAAGCGTGTCATTGACGCGTTTGAAGTGATCGAGGTCGAGATATAACACGGCAAACCTGGCGCCCGACCGCCTTGCGGTCGCAATCGTACTGGCGAGCTGCTCATAAAACATGAGCCGGTTCGGCAGTGCCGTGAGGGTATCGTGGTAGGCGAGGAAGCGAACCTGCTCGTGAGATTTCTGCAAGCTCGCACTCATGGCATTGATCGACTCGGCCAGCGCCCCGACTTCATCATTGCCCTTGACGTGAATCTTCTTCAGCAGGTGGCCTCGGCCGATGGCTTCTGTCGCACGCTGCAGATGTCTTATTGGACGAATAATGAGCATGTTCAGCTGAGCGTAGAGTACAAGCGAAATCACCAAGACCGAACCGAGGCAGATCAGGATGATGAACAGGGCGAGTTCGTTTGACCGTTTGACCAGCTTGCGTGCGGGCAGCCACGCCACGAGTCGATAGCTGTCAGCGACCGGATGCGAGCAGAGGAAGCCATCCTGGCCGCCCAACTGGATGGCAGTGAAGTCCTGCACCGGAACGGCAGACAGCAGGTTCTCGAGTCGAGCGTGCGAAGTGCCGTCCGCCGACAGTTTCGAGCTCAGATGTTCTTCGGTGCGGATGAATTCAGCGCCCTCTGAATGCATGAATACCTTGCCCTGCGCATCGGTAAGCATCAGGACTGCACCGGTTTCCGTGCGGGCCTCATTCATTTTGTCCTGGAGCCATTTCAATGACACAGCCACTGAAAGGAAAGCCCGTAACGTAGGTTTGGCGTCGAAAGCCTCTCGGGTATTGTCGCGAACCAGCAGTGGCTTGGAGAAATAGAGGGCGACCTGACCGGTATCCGGATTCATGGCAAAAAACGAGGAGTCATGAGCGCCCGCAGCCAGTATCTTTTCGAAGATCGCACTGTTGGCTTCAAACTCGGTGGTATTGATGATGTCGAGGCTGCTGAGCCTGACATCTTCGAAGCCATCAGGCATCAATATCCGAATTTCGAAGTAGGCGGGGTAGGCTTTCTGATAGCTGCTCAGAAGCCGCAGGAGTGCGGTCAGCAGCAGGTCGTAGCGCCCTTCTTCATCAGTTAATACATAGCGCTGCAGCAAAGTGTCGTTGGCAAAAAGATCAAGATTGGAACGCGTGTTGGATTGTGTGGCCAGAATGCTCGACCGAAGATCGACTAGGGCGGACTCAACCTGGCGGCGGCTGTTTTCGAGCGAGGCCTCACTCAGCTGGCTATGGGCAAACCAGCCCGTACAGCCGATTGCAACGACGAGTAGCGGCAGGATAATCAGCAGGATCTTGGCGTTCAGCTTCAATCAGGCGCTACCGTTCTTTCAGCAACGTTGGCGAACAACTGTTTCCGTAACCGGGCCGCCTTCGGACTGAGCCTGGTAAAACGTTCAGCTTCGAGCAGGACTTCAGGCGGTGGGTAGACGACCGGATTGTTCAGAATCGACTCAGGCAACAACTTTTCTGCGGCTGCGTTTGGCGACGCGTAATTCACATAGCTCGTCAGCCGGGCCGCAACGGCCGGCTCATTGATAAAATTCAGAAAACGGTACGCCAGCGTCTTCTCCCGGCTATAGGTCGACAGAACCAGATAATCGACCCACAGACCCGTGCCCTCGCGCGGTAACACGAATTGAATGTCGGGGTGATGCTGCTGCAGCGTCAGAGCATCACCGCTATAGATCATGGTCATCACTATTTCCCCAGATACAAGCGCCGACTGCGCATCTATGACGGGGTAGGAGTAGGCCTTGACGAAGGGCCGCTGTGCCACCAGCAGGGGCGCGACCGCATTGATTTCCTCGATACTCTCGCTGTTCATGGAATAGCCAAGCATCTTGAGTGCCATCCCCACAGTATCGCGACTGCTGCGGATCATGGCGATCTTGCCGAATAGCGCCGGATCCGGCTTGAACAAGGCTGCCCAACTCTCTACTGGCTTCCGGTAGAGGTCCTTGCGGTAGGCAATGCCGACGGTACCCCAAGTATAAGGCACGGCATACTCACGGGCTTCTGGAAAGTAGTCAAACCACTGAGGCGCGATCAGCTCGCGATTCGGCACCAGGCGATCTTCTATGGGCGCAAGCCAGCCCTCACGAGCATATTTACCCACGCCGGTACCATTCGCCACGATGAGATCAAAGCCACGGCCGTCGGTTTCAAGCAAGAGCTCGTCACGACCGTCGTCGGTTTCGAAGTTGATCAGGCGGATTCTGGTATTGTTGGCCCGCTCGAACTCAGCAATGACTGCAGGATCGAAATAATGAGACCAGGTAAGCAGAACGAGCTCCGACGGGAGTTCCTGCGCGCGAATGTTTACGGCTAACAGGGCTGCTGCAAGCAGAGTTGCAGCGGATAGCACGCAGGACTGTAATAGTCGCTTCATCACCTGAGCCCGGTTACTGCATTAAGAATGGAAGCTGATGTTGTAAAGCTAGTCTAGCGAGGGCGTTTTACAAATGACGATCGCACGGCGCTCAGAGGCATTATGCCTTGAGCGGCCTAGTTTCTGCCATAGAGACGGGGGCGCTTGTAGCGAAAGAACCCAATGGCTTCCTCCTTGGCAATTGTGGATGCCTCACGGCCAAAGACCTTTTCACGAAGATCATCAAGTGCCTCTAAAAGTGCTTCTCCTTCGAGGCGGGCTTCCAGGTCCTGCCGCTGCGTCATGTACGACAAGCCCTTGTCCCAGCGCTCGTTTCGCCTGGCGTCGGATTCAGCGAGCTTTTCCGCTTCAGCTTCAGTAAAGCCCATGCTGATGCGCAACTCACGGATCTTGTCCTGTCGTTCGTCCGGTGGCATATCGTGCAGCACGCTCTGCACTGAGTCGAGATCGAAGTAGACCTGCGCAGTCTGGGCTGGGCCGATCAGAGCCCGCGATTGCAGGTCTCCATAGGTTTCCTCCAGTGCGGTTTCCAGTTGATAGACCTTTTCTTCAAGCGAAGTCTCGTAAGCCTTGTCGAGCTGAGCAATAGCTGAGTGGATCTGTCGTTGCTTTTTTGCAGTCTCTTCGCGCTCTGCAGTCCATATGCGCTCGGCGCCGTCGCCGAATAATTCACGACGCCTGGTCCAGAGCATGGCGTCCTGCTGCAACTGATCCAGCGCTACCAGTTCAGGCTGGACTTCGAAGAGCCAGTCTCTGTAGGTCGCCATGAGTTCGACAGACTGCAGAATTTCTGCAGCAAGGTTGGGAAAGGCTGTTCGGATGATTTCGTTGAAGCGGGCAAGGCCGTTCTGTGGATCTTTCCGAAGCAGTGCTTCGCGTAATTTCAGAAGCGTCACCTGAACCGCGATATCGGAAATGGTGTCGCCGTAGGTGTTAGCCAGTTCGCTGGCCAACCGCCGATTTTCCTGCGTCGCCGCATCGGCGGGGTAGTCGGAAGCGGGCTGATCGTTACTGGTACCTGGCCGTGGGCCATCGGCCTTCAAAGCGACGTCACCCGGTATGGTGGCGTCGAAGGTTGGCAGCAGCAGAACCAGCAATGAGACTGTCACCAGTACTGCGAGCGCAGCAACGAGAAAAAACCGTGTTTTCATAATGGTGATTTCAGGAACCTCTTACGCTCACAGCAGCCTTGGCTTTGGTCAAGCCTACAGCAGAGGCTGCAGTTTCGGCCAGACCAGATCCGCCAGTATTTTTGAACCCTGGTCGTTCGGATGAATGCCGTCAACGATGATATTGTCGTCAGTAATCGATGAGCGTGGGTCGACGAACTGACAACTCACGGTGCTGAAGTCACAGGCCCGACTCAGTTGCGCGTCGCCGTAGTCCACGGCCTCTTCGAGGCTGTCGAGCAGGAAGATGCCGTTCTTGGTGTAGTAGTAACCCACATAGATGACATTGTCGATGCCATCGGCGTCCATCTGGTTGAGGAAGTTCACACCTTCGACATAGATATCATCGATGAAGCGCTTGCACTTCGCGCTCAGGCGGCCGAATTCATACCACTGTGTCTTGCAGTTGTTCGGATCGAAGGCAATGGCCGGCAGCAGGATGTCGTTACCGCCTCCATTCATGACGATGGTGTCGATATCGGAATTATCGGTGAGCGCACGCTGATACTGGGCTTCGATAGAGGTGGCCAGATTTCCGCCAATCAGCTCAGCACCAGACACGGTATAGCGACGAAAGGTTTCGCCTGCCTTGCTTTCGAGCTCGTCCTGCAGCTTGCCGGACAGCGCAAAAATTGAGTCGCCGATGGTGATGACCTGATCGTTATCTGCGTCGACCACACGATCATTGCTGAGCAGTCCGCCGAGGCCATCGCAACCAGCCAGAAGCGTGGCCAGTGACAGTGCTACGACCGTCCTGGCAGAAATGAGCGTTTTGCGCGACAGCAGCTTCTGTCGCATTGCTTTCATCTTCATCATGAGTAAGTGCTCTGTTGTTATTGAGGTTTTTTGGTTGAACAGAGCTAACGTAACTGAATCAGTCAATGACGAATTGAGAACTGGTTGGCGTTTACTGATTTAGGTAACCCGCTGTTGTATAACTGGAAGTTTCAGCGGTAACGCGAGCGCATCGATGAGGGAATGTCCGCCTGCAGCTGAGGAATTCACGCTCATCGAGTGCTCGCTGATAAACCTGGATGGCTTACAGTAGAGGCTGCAGCTTTGGCCAGATCAGGTTAGCCAGGATCCGGGAGCCCGCCGTGGTCGGGTGGATGCCGTCGATAATGATGTGACTGTCGCGAATCGAGGCACGTGGATCGACGAACTGGCAATCCACTGTGCTGAAATCGCAGGCCTGACTCAGGCGGAGATCACCGTAATCCACCGCCTCTTCCATACTGTCGAGCAGGAAAATGCCATTCTTGGTGTAGTAGTAGCCCAGGTAGATGACATTATCGATGCCATCGGCGTCCATTTGATTGAGCAAGTTGACACTGTCGACGTAGACGTCATCGATGAAACGCTGGCATTTTGCGCTCAATCGACCGAATTCATACCACTGTGTCTTGCAGTCGTTCGGATCGAAGACAATAGCCGGGATCAATATATCATTGCCGCCGCCATTCATGACGATAGTCTCGATGTCTGAGTTGTCGCTGAGTGCCCGCTGATATTGGTCTTCGACGGACGTTGCGACACTGCCGTCACTCAGTTCGGCGCCTGAAACCGTATAGCGTCGGAAGGTCTCGCCTGCCTTGGCTTCGAGTTCGTCCTGGAGTTTGCCGGACAGCGCAAAGATCGAGTCCCCGAGGGTGATAACCTGATCGTTGTCAGCATCGGCAACGCGCGCGTTGCTGAGCAGGCCGCCGATGCCGTCACAGCCAGTCAGCATGGTGGCGAGTGAAAGGGTAAGCAGGGTTCTGAAGGATAGAAGCGTATTGCGCGAAAGCAGATGCTGCCGCACTGATCTGAGGATTTTCATAAGAGCACCGTTGATTATTATGGTTATTTGCTCTCCCACGGTAGGCTAAATCCTGTTTGCTGAACGAGAACCTGTTCGCACTTCTCGTGTGCGTCAGATCTATATCTCTGCCCACATCCGCTGCAGGTTCGAAAGCGATTTGGAGAGCAGATCGAACTCTCTGCTCTTGCCATCGCGATCGAACAGTTGTCTTCGTGCCGTGTCGATATCGAACAGGATCTCCCGATGCCCCGGATCGCGGATGGTGCTCTGGATCCAGCCCACGGCGACCAGCCGCTCCCCGCTGCTTACAGGCTCGACGCGGTGAAGCGTCGACGAGGGGTAAAGAACGAGTGCACCGGCAGGGAGCTTGTAGCTGCTCTCACCAGCGCTGGTGTCGGTGACGAGTTCACCACCTTCATAACTGTCTGGGTCGCTCAGGAACAGTGTAAATGACAGGTCGGTACGCAGCTTGTCGGGACCCGAGCCCATCACCGGGTCGTCAACATGATTACCGTAGGTCATGCCGATCCGGTACCGACTGAACATGACCGGGGTGCTTCGCAAAGGTCGCGCAGCCATCTGGAAGACGGGATTGTTCTCCAGCGCATTGCCTACAGTTTGCCGCAGAGCAGTCACCTGCTTATCCCGGCTATCAGCCTGCTCGTTGTTCTTCACCAGCCTGGCGTGCCATCCGGCGGTGTCCTTGCCATTGCGAAAGCTTGCCTGGCCAAGGACCTGCCGCAGCGCTTGCAACTGCCCTTCATTCAGCACATTACCAATACAGAGGATCATGCCTCACTCCATTACCAAAATGAGAATCACTTGCATTATCGCACGGGATTAATCGATCATCTCGATACTAAAGAAAATCAGCTGATTTCGCTGCAAGCGAAGAATGGGGAGAGGTATGAAGGAGCAGAAACTGAAACTCTGGCTAGGCGTTGGTGTGGCTAGCTTATTGGTGGGACCAGGTCTGGCTGCGACTCAGGCCATGGCAGAATCGACGGCCAGCAGCTCGAAAGTTCCTGTGGAACAGCATGGCGGTGAGGGTGGCGAAAAAGCCACGGGTAGCCATGGCGGCGAAGGCGGTGAGAAAAGCCACGGTGGCGAAGGCGGCGAGAAAGCCCATGGTGGAGAAGGCGGTGAGAAAAGCCATGGTGGAGAAGGCGGTGAGAAAAGCCACGGTGGTGAAGGCGGTGAGAAAAGCCATGGTGGTGAAGGCGGTGAGAAAAGCCATGGTGGTGAAGGCGGTGAAAAAGGCCACGGTGGTGAAGGTGGTGAGAAAGGCCACGGTGGTGAAGGCGGCGAAGGCGGCACGGCCTTCAACCACTTCAGCGCAGGCGGTGAAGGCGGTGAAGGTGGTGAAGGTGGTGAAGGTGGTGAAGGCGGTGAAGGCGGTGAAGGCGGCTCATCCGCGCCTGGCGCCGAAGAGTCGGCCGGTGTGTACTTTAGCCTGCTGGAGATGATGAAAGGCCACATGCTGATAGGGCGCCAGTTGATCGAGAATGGCGAAGTCAAAGCTGGTGCGGTGCATCTCACGCATCCTCGCGGGGTGCTCTATGAGCGCCTGGAACCAGCACTGGATAAATATGCGGTGACGAATCTCGAGCAAACGCTAGAAACCTTGGCTACCGCTGCGGGTAAGGCCACTCAGTGGAGCGATGTCGAGAATGAGTTCAATGTGGCTGAGCAAGGCATCACGAAAGCTCAGCAAGCCGTAGATGCCTCGGAGCTCAACGCCGCCTCTTTCGTTGCCGATGTGGTGCTTGCACTCGTGAAATCGGCGACTGCTGAATATGCAGAGGCTGTGAAGGACGGCAAGTTCGTGAATGCGGTCGAATATCAGGACGGCGCAGGATTCGTCATGGCTGCACAGAAACTGCTGGAAGAGAAGGCGGGCATTCTCAAGGCGAAAGACGAGGCGGCCTACCAGCAGAGCAGGGATGCATTGGCGCAGTTTGCCAAGGCCTGGGCCAGTGATGTGCCGCCAGCCCAGCCCGCTGTCTCGGTGACCGATGTTCAGGCGAACGCGTCGCGGATCGAACTGAGGCTTTCCGCGCTTCAATAGCGCACCTGTCGCTGCTGTCAGAGCCTTCAGTGGATTACGGGCCTCATCGTCAATCGTTTGACGTGGGGCTTGTGATTGTCTTTCGGGCTCTGCCATCCTGACCATTGTTCGAGCGGTCTGCGCTCGTCTACGGAACTGGGGGATATGGACATGCACAACACTTCAGCGCTAGTTGTCGAAGGCGGTGCGATGCGGGGCATTTTTGCCGCCGGCGTTCTGGACGCCTTCATGGCAGCAGCCTATTGCCCCTTCGCCTATGCTTTTGGCGTTTCTGCCGGTTCCACCAACCTGATGGGCTATCTGTGCAATGAGCACGGACGGAGCCGGAAGATCATCATGGAGCATGCCTGTGCGCCAGAATTTATCAACTGGCGCCGCTTCATCAAGGGCGGACACCTGTGCGATGTGCATTGGCTATGGCATCAGTCTTATGAGGATGTCCCGCTCAATCTGGAACACTATCTCAATGGGAATACGCCGCTATGGGTGGGCGTTACTGCCGTGCGGTCAGGAGAGCCGCGTTACATCAGGATCGATCGGGACAACATGCACAGCGTGCTGACAGCATCCTGTTCGATACCCGTGGCCTATCGGGACTACCCGCTGGTGAATGGCGAGCCGATGAGCGATGGCGGTCTCATCGATTCGATACCGGTCGAACGTGCGTATGAAGAAGGTGCGCGCGATATAACGGTCATCCTGTCGCGTCCGCTGGGCTACCGCAAGAAGCCGTCACGTCTGCCTGCTGTCACTCGTTCGGTGTTCCGGGAATATCCAGCACTCGCCGAAGCACTGTTACAACGACACGAGCGTTACAATGCTTCGCTCGCGTTCATTACCGAGCCGCCTGCTGACTGTCGTGTTCGAATCATAGCGCCGCCAGCCAGGTTTCCGGTTGGGCGGCTGACTCGCCAGCCGGAGAGGCTGGCTGAGGGCTATCGCGAAGGGCTCGAAGCCGCCCGCGATTACCTCGAAAACGTTGGCGCGCTCGAGGCCCTGCTTACTTCCGCTTGAGCGCTGCCTGCAGCGACAGGGCCAGCGCTGAAGGGTGCCCACTTTGTGGCTGCTGGGCCGCTGCGGTGTTGCTTCGGCCAGATCCTTGACGACCTGAATCACCCCGGCCTCCTGATCTGCTGTCTCGTGTGCTGCCTGATCGTTCGCTCTTGCTCTTGCCATCCGACTCGGCTTCGATTGGGTCGTTCAGGCGCATCGACAGACCGATGCGTTTGCGCTGCGTGTCGACCTGCATCACCTTGACCTTGACGATGTCGCCAGCCTTTACCACATCCCGCGGGTCCTTCACGTACTGATCGCTCAGCGCTGAAATATGTACGAGGCCGTCCTGATGCACGCCAATGTCGACGAAGGCGCCAAAGGCTGTGACGTTCGTGACCTGGCCTTCGAGTAGCATCCCCGGATTCAGGTCGCTCAGCTTTTCAATGCCGTCAGCAAAGCGCACGGTCTGGAACTCTGGGCGGGGATCACGACCGGGCTTCTCGAGTTCTGCCAGGATGTCCTTCACCGTAGGCACACCGAATTGTTCGTCGGTGAACAATTTCGCATCCAGGCTGCGAAGGTAGGCGCTGTCGCCAATCAGTTCATTAACAGGCCGGCCCGCGTGCGCGACGATTCGCTTCACGACTGGATAGGCCTCAGGATGCACGCCGGAAGCATCCAGTGGATTACTGCTCTTGGGAATGCGCAGGAATCCAGCCGCCTGCTCGAAGGCTTTTGGCCCCAGGCGCGGCACCTTCTTGAGCTCAGCACGCGAAGTGAATGTACCGTGCTCGTCGCGATAACCAATGATACTGTCCGCGAGTGACGGGGAGAGGCCGGCAACACGAGAGAGCAGTGCGGAGGACGCAGTATCCAGATCAACGCCGACGGCGTTTACACAGTCTTCGACTGTAGCTTCGAGGCTGCGACCAAGATCGGCCTGGGAGACATCGTGCTGGTATTGGCCGACACCGATTGCTTTCGGGTCTATCTTCACCAGCTCGGCTAGCGGATCCTGCAGGCGTCGCGCAATTGAAATCGCGCCGCGGATGGTGACATCAAGGTCAGGAAATTCCTGCTCTGCCAGAGCTGAGGCCGAGTACACCGACGCGCCGGCTTCTGACACCATGACTTTCGTGAGGCCAGGCACCTTCGCGGCCTCGATGACTTCAAGCGCGAGCTTCTCGGTCTCCCGGCTTGCCGTGCCATTACCGACCGCGATCAGCTCGATGTTGTACTTCTGGCACAGTGCGCTCAGCGTCGCGACCGATTGGCGCCACTGGTTCTGGGGCTGATGTGGGTAGATCGCCGTGTGATCCAGGACCTTGCCGCTGGCATCCACCACTGCAACTTTGACGCCGGTGCGGAAGCCGGGGTCAAGCCCCAAGGTCGGCCTCGGACCTGCCGGTGCCGACAGCAGGAGGTCGCGCAGGTTGGTGGCAAACACGTTGATTGCCTCTGCATCCGCACGTGCTCGCAGTGCCGCGAACAACTCGGTTTCGAGGTGCAATGCCAGCTTGATACGCCACGTTGCCTGGACTACCTGGGCACGCCAGGCATCAGCAGGCTGATTGCGATCAACAAATTTCAGGTGCGAGGCGACTGTCTGTATGAACCCGGCATCACCATAGCTGGCTTCGCCAGTCGCATCCCGCTCGGGCAGTAGAAGCTTGAGTGTGAGAAAGCCTTCGGCGCGACCTCTAAACATTGCCATGGCCCGATGGCCCGGTACCTTGGCATAACGCTCACGGTGTTCGAAGTAATCAGAGAACTTGGCGCCCTCCGCAGATTGGCCTGCCTGCACATTTGCGCAGAGAAAGGCTTCACCCTGCATCTGCTCGCGCAGACGGGCGATCAGGGAGGCGTCCTCGGCAAAGCGCTCCATCAGGATGTAGCGGGCACCTTCAAGCGCCGCTTTTTCATCCGCTATACCCTTCGCTGCGTCCACATAAGCCGCTGCCGTCTTTGCTGGATCATGCGATGGCTGCTCCCATAAAGTTTCAGCCAATGGCTGCAAGCCGGCCTCTATTGCGATCTGACCTTTGGTTCGCCGCTTTTTCTTGAATGGCAGATAGAGATCTTCAAGCTCAGCCTTGGTCTGGGCGCCCTGCAGCCGACGCTGCAGGTTACTGTCCAGTTTCCCTTGGTCGGCAATTTCCTTCGTGATCGCTTCACGTCGAGCCTCGAGCGCTCGAAGATAAACGAGACGCTCGTCCAGCAATCGCAGCTGAGTATCGGTGAGCCCGCCTGTAGCCTCTTTCCTATAGCGTGAGATAAAAGGCACGGTTGCACCGCCATCGAGCAGTTCAACGGCTGAAACGACCTGATGTACGTCTGCGCCTATGTCATCGGCGATACGCTGATTGATACTGTTGCTTGTAGCTGAGGTCACGAGAAGTCCTTCTTATACTCTATAAAGCGGTCTGCGAGAGGGATAGTAAACTGGCCGCGTCGAATGATACACGCTCCACGCGTGCTGCAGCCAACGCGCTTGCGTTTGTCGCCGGTACTACGCCCCCAGCTTACGCCCGATTTAATATAGCCCTGGAGGGTTTGTAATGCCTCTGAGCGGAGTTTGATGGGATTGCGGTGATCACGAAGCAGTCTCATCGCATACGAAATGCTCACAACAAACATAAAATGGAGCACTGCAATGAGAACTTCGTTCTATACACTCGCGCTTGCCTCAACAATCGCGAGCACGTCCCTCACAATGAGCGGCGCAACGCTGGCCGACAACGCCGGTAAAAGCCCCAATCAGGTTCGCTATCATGGGGGCGATGAAATCGTATTACAGGGTTTCCACTGGAATGTCGTCCGTGATAACAGGGGCGCCTGGTACAACACGCTAGCCAACCAGGCAGCCAGCATCGCCGATGATGGTTTCACCGCAGTCTGGATGCCGCCGCCATGGCGAGATCATTCCGCCTGGAGTGATCCTTCGACAGGGACCTCTGGCGGTGGCGAGGGCTATTTCTGGCACGATTTCAACAAAGATGGGCAGTACGGCAGTGACGCTCAGCTAAAACAGGCTTCACGCCAGTTACGGGCTGACGGCGTGAAGGTGGTGTACGACATCGTACCCAACCACATGAATCGAGGATACCCGAACAAGGCGATCAATTTACCCACGGGTCAAGGCATGTGGCGGCATGACTGCCCTGACCCCGCCTCGAATGTTGCTACCGGATGTGATGACGGTGACCGCTTCATGGGTGGCGATGCCGACCTGAATACCGGTCATCCTGACGTCTTCGGCATGTTCAGCGCAGAACTCCGCAACCTGAAGAATAACTACGGGGCGGGTGGCTTTCGATTCGACTTCGTACGCGGCTATTCCGCCAGCCGTGTCGACGCCTGGATGGGCGAGGCGGCAGATAACAGCTTCTGCGTAGGAGAGCTCTGGAAGTCGCCCGCTGAATATGAAGGCTCCGACTGGCGTAGGCAAGCCAGCTGGCAAGAGATTCTCAAAGACTGGTCGGATGACGCCAAATGCACGATCTTTGACTTCGCCCTGAAAGAGCGTATGCAAAATGGCAGCATTGCGGACTGGCGCTTTGGTCTGAACGGAAACAGTGATCCCCGCTGGCGCGAAGTCGCTGTTACCTTCGTCGACAATCACGATACCGGCTATTCACCTGGCGCCAATGGCGGACAGCACCACTGGGCACTGCCGGATTCGAAGATCAGGATGGCCTATGCCTATATTCTTTCAAGTCCAGGTACGCCAGTAGTGTACTGGGCACACATGTACAACTGGGGCTACGGTGATTTCATTCGCCAGTTGATACAGGTGCGCAAGAGCGTGGGTGTGAAAGCATCGTCCGAGATCCGCTTCCACGGACAGTATTCGGGGCTGGTCGGCACGGTCACGGGCGACGCCGGCAAGCTTGTCTTCGCCCTCGATTCCAACCTGTCCAACCCAGAGCAAATTGCCTCTGGTGACTTCCGGTCTGCAGTTACTGCAGACAATGGCAAAGTCAGAGTCTGGAAGACCGGGGGCGGGTCTGATCCTCGCGATCCGACGGCTTCAGTCAACTTCCGTTGTGACAATGGCGTGACGAATTGGGGTCAGAGCGTTTACGTGGTGGGCAATACAGCGGAACTTGGTAACTGGAACGCGAGCGCTGCCGTGCGTTTGCCAGATGCCAGCGGCTATCCATCCTGGACAGGCAGCATAGCGTTACCGACCGGCAAGGCTGTGGAATGGAAGTGCATAATTCGCAGTGAGAGCAATCCGTCGCAGGTTATCAAATGGCAATCAGGAGCCAATAACAGGGTAACGGCCACGGCGGGTGCGACAACACGCGGACAGCTATAGAAACGCCATTTCAGCGCCTCTTTCCGGAGGCGCTAACGCTCGGCACAAACCATACTCTCACGCGCCCAGACGGGCGGCATTTGAAGGCCAGGCATGTCGCCAGTACTGGGGCGCGTGGCTCGATACACCAGACCCTGGTGTCTCACGAGTGCGCCTGGGCTATAGGCTTCTCCAAAGGAATATTCACCAATGCTTTCACACGCGATTTCGCTGACCTCTGAGCTCGAGCCTGGCTCACTCTGAGGGAGCGGTTGGGTCTTTATATCGCCCTTGGTCTCCGCCGCGCCTGTATCATGGCTATTTGATTTCGGCACCTGCGTCTCATCGGTGAGGGGTGCCGCCATCGGTTCAGACAGGTCACAGTCAGGGGCATCTACGGCCTTCCAGCTGAAACTACTGCCTGGTTCATGGCCAGCCTGCCGTTCGCGAGCCTGGTACCACTGCCCCTCATGATGAACCCTGGCGCCCTGGTCATAGGGCCTGCCGGAGATCCAGCGTTGCTCTTCGGTCGAAGGGCATTCAGCTGCAGTCGATGTGGACAGCAGGGCCAGCCCTAACACGAAAAAGCTCTGCGGTTTGAGGGCAGATAATCTGGCAATGGCAGCAGACCGACATCGATTCGGCATCTTGACGTCCTTTGGGAAGAGGTGTGGTGTTGAATGTAACAGCGGGAGAGGCGGGAGATAAGAGGGTCGTCAGAAAAATCAAAAGAGGGCACCAGCAGTGCCCAAACACAGCAAGAAGACGCTTGCCTGAACAGGGGGAACTATTCGGCGGGCTTTACAAGGACGACTGGCGTCTCCCCGCTGTTGTCGAAAAAGAAGGCATAGGTGCCGGTTTCAGGCGGTGTGAACATGAAATCTTCGAACACGGCTGAGCAGTTCGCTTTAGCGGGCTCGCCAATCTTGATGGTCTTGAATTCCTCGGAGAGGTAGCCGCAGTTGGTGCCTGCGCTCCAGGTGGCATTGCCGAACTTGAAACCGTAGGGCTGGCCGTCCGCTTTCAAGGAAACTTCCGTCCTATACAGGTCGTCGCCAACTTTCTTGACCTTGTACTCGGGCGCGATATCCCACCAGTTGAACTGGCCACGCAGGTAGAGCACTTCGCTGAAGTCACGCTTGCCACTGGCGGTTTCAGTTTGTTCTGTAGTGGCACAACCGCCTACTGCAAGCAGGGCCACAAAGGGGACGAGTGCTATTTTGTTGAGCATCACGGTTATCCTTCTGATTATTGTTAGGGGGCGCCGGGGCAGCCCTATCGGAACTGCCCCGGCTACACTCGACGGTCAGTCCTGCGCTACCACCAGGCTTCCATCTGCAGGCCCAGCTGCAGATCACCGTCTACGCCTTCGCCACCGCGCGCCGACTCAGCCTGATCACCGAAGAAGCTGGCGACATAGGCGCGGATGACAGGACGAGCCCAGTAACCCGGACCGGCAGACCACTGCTGTGCAATTGCGATTTTCTGCAGCTCAGTCGAGTCGTCCGAAAATGGCTGGTGCTCATCGGCATAGCCAAGTTCAAACGTGGTGCTGCTGAACGGTGTCCAGTTGAATACCGGACGGACCACAACGCTCAGACGCTCAGGTGACTCCTGATTGATAACGTCGTAAGTATCACCCTGTGCATAGAGGGCTGAGTAACCCAGATCCCAGCCACCGCCCAGCTTGATGACGCCGTGGTTGAGCACGCGCCAGCTCTCTTCGAGTGTGCCGGCGTAGTAGGGTGCGTTAAGGCTGACGCCCGAACCGTGGTTGGCGAATGCTGATTCGCCGAGGGAGTCGGTGGCGTACTGCAACACGAACTTGTTGAAGCCGCCCATGAATTCTGAAGCGAGCTCGGCGCTGAAGAACAGTCCATCTTCATCATCGATACCTGCGTCTTCCTGCTGGTCGGTCAGATCCGCCATGCCGTAAACGCCAATGAGCGTAAGATTGTTTGAGCCAATCGGAAAGGCATAACGCACGTCGAACTTGTTGTTCTGAACGATGTTCTCGTCATTTTCCCTTTTGTCAGAGTTGAGCCAGGCCAGCGAGAACTTTCCGGCGCCCATCTGGATATTCTCGATACCGCCGCCGTAGCCGGAGTTGTTCACATAGAAGAGGTCGAGCTGATGAACATCGTGACGCTGGTAAAAGCGTTTGCCTGCCCAGAGCGTTGCGCCTGGCAGTGCTTCGACGACGCCTTTGCCAGAAACGTACAGCTGGCGCAGTGCGACTTCGCCACCGCCGTAGGGGTCACTGTTGTTTCTGGTGACGGTGGTAACAGGTAGATTGGTTACTGGGTCGAGTTCAACGTTGACGCCGCTGACGTCGTTGGCGCCGTTGAAGGCCTGATAATCATTGCCCTGCAGATTTGCGCCGTAGGCAATCATCGAATCGATGCGGAATGACTTGCCATCCTGTGCGAATAGCTCTTCGCCGATGCCGATTTCAGCATAGGTGTCGCATTCGTCGGCGAGTCTGCCCACATAATGGCCATTGGCGCCATTGCCGAAACAGGTCTGTTCGCCGCCACTGTTTACGTTGCTGGACAGGCCGGCGCGGGCATATCCAAAAAATTCAACAGCCACCGCGGACGATGCAAACGCGGCTGCCGCAACTGCCGCCGCAATGGCTGAGAGTCTTTTAACTTGAAGGTGGTTCATAGGTGCTTCCTGTTTTTTTGTTGTCTTGTTCGATAGTCAGGGAAGCGTCTACTCGCCGCATCATCCACGCCTGTTTTTTTGGGGGAGGGGGCGCGGATCGGGTTGGGGCGTAGAAGGGTGGGAGTGACGTGAGCGCGGCCCTGTATCGTAGCCACTTTGGCTCGCAGCCAGTTGTTGTTGTATCTGCGTGCAGCAGGGTTTAACCAACTGTCCAATCAATCTATTCAACCAAGGAATTGATCATGCAACGACCAGTCTACCGTTTGATATTTCTGAGCTGTTTTATCAGCGTTCCAGTTTTAGCCGCGCCCATTTCAGTCACCGATTTTGACACGATCGAGACGGGCGCGAAGATTGTCGGCCCTGTGGGGCCGGACGTGGAAGTGTCTTTGGTCAGAGGTAATGGCGACAGCGTAGGTGATCTACGTAGTAGCGTCAGCTGTCCCGCGGGCTTCGCCGACTGCCTGCCGCCGGCCAATCCTGCCGACACTGTTTACACCTATTCGCATACAGTGACGCCTGGCGTGGATCATCCTAACGACCCGCCATTCCCGAATCCCGCGACCGTCGTTGAATTCGATGATGTGGGCTCGTTCAGCCTGGGGTTTGAAGCCTATGGTTTCAACGGTGTCGCGGGGTATGATTTTACGGAGGCGGCGTTCGCAGGCGTAGGCTTCAGTCTGGAGCAGAGCGATCTCGGTGAGCTGATCTGGCTGGCCGACAGTGAGGGCTGGGATACCGGCGAGCCGATCACCTTCTTCTGGCAGACGACACAGGCGCCGGCAGGTCCCGGTGGTGTGTACGCCATATCAAATGCCATCGACAGTGGCGCTGGCGCTGGGCCTATACCAGTTGCAACCGCTGTGCCGGCACCACTTGCTGCGCTATTGCTGCTGTCAGGGCTGGCGGGCATCGGCTTGCGGCGACTGACTGTCTGAGCCAGCGCCGCTGCCGGCAAACTGCTTTAGCTAGCGCAGCGGAAACCGGGTCGGCTGAAGGCTGTCCTTGATCTTTTTCAGGTGGCCCTGGAAATCACTGCCCCGCTTGAGGGTCACGCCGGTGGTGAGGATGTCGATGATGGCAAGGTGAATGATGCGCGAAGTCATCGGCACATAGACATCAGTGTCCTCCGGGGCGGTGACTTCGAGCGCTACCGTGCAGGTCTCGGCCAACGGTGAGGCGGGAGCCGTTATCCCAATGACAGTGGTGCCGTTACTGCGAGCCAGTTCCGCGATTTCCACCATCTCACGGGTGCGGCCGGTATACGAGATAACGACCATCACGTCTCCGGTGCTGGAGCCCGCCGCCACCATACGAGCCATCAGCGCATCGTTATACGCCACCACCGGGATATTGAAGCGGAAGAACTTGTGTTGCGCATCGAGCGCAACTGGTGCCGACCCCCCCATACCGAAGAAACTGATCTGCTTCGCCTGGATAAGGTAGTCAATCGCACTCGCCAGGGCCTTGGTGTTCAGCGCCTGCCTTGCATGATCCAGGCTGGCCATGGTGCTGAGGATGATCTTGTCGGTAAACGCGGCGACATCGTCGTCGATGTCCACGTTCTGACCCACGTACGGCGTACCGGTCGCGATGCTCTGTGCCAGACGAATCTTGAAGTCCGGGAAGCCGCTTGCGGAAAAGTTCCTGCAGAAACGATTGACGGTCGGCTCACTCACCTCCGCGGCCTGGGCCAGTGCCGCGATACTCGACCTCGTCGCCGCAGACGGATCACGCAGTATGGCTTCGGCGACCTTGCGCTCCGACTTGTTCAGCTGGCCCAGGCGTTCCTGAAGCTGCTTCAGCAGGCTCGAAGTCTGGGTGGCTGCAGCATTGGTCATGTTGAGATCCTGATCATGAAAGTCTGTAAGGAGTTGCGTCTGCCGGCCGGTCAGACAAGCGTGTGTGCTGTCATCAGCCATGGCGCCTGCCCGCCACTATAGCGCCTTTTATCAATAGCCTGCGAGTGCACCTGTGAAAACAGGGTCTAGCCCGCAGCCTCCTGTGAATCTGACGGTTTCAGCCACAACGACTGTAGTTATGTAGTAAAATAATCAACACCTTCCGTTGATGTCTTGGCTTTTAGGCAATTACCTGCCACTATTGTAGTAAGTTTACTACAAATTATCCCTCTATTGCTGTGAGTTTTGTTCGACTATGAATAACAAGGCCAAGGTCTGCTGCGATATCGCCATGTTTGGAGCCCTGGGCGATCTCGCTCAGCGCAAACTCTTTCCTGCCCTCTATCAGCTGGATCGTGCTGATCTGCTGCCACCGGAAACCCGCATTCTGGCTCTGGGGCATCAGGACAGCGACACCGGCAAGACGCGTGAGCGCCTGGCGCGCAAGCTGGCGGAACATGTGCCGAGCAAGGAACTGAGCGACGAGGTGGTAGACCGGCTGCTTGGGCGAATCAAATACCTCCGGCTGGATTTTGCCAATGCCGAAGGCTACAGCGGAATTCGTCAATGGCGTGAAGGTTCGAGTGTGCCCCTGGTCGTGTACATGGCTACGCCGCCTTCACTGTATGGTCATATTGGCGGTAACCTTCGCACGGCAGGCTGTATCGAAGCCTCCACCCGCGTGGTGGTCGAAAAGCCGATAGGCCATGATCTCGAGTCGTCGAGGGTGATCAACGATGAGCTTGCTGCGGTTTTCAATGAATCGCAGCTGTTCCGTATCGATCATTATCTCGGCAAGGAAACTGTGCAGAACCTGATCGCGCTGCGCTTCGCCAATAATTTGTTCGCCACCCAGTGGAATCAGGATCACATCTCGCACGTCGAAATCACTGTGGCGGAGCGTGTGGGCATTGAAGGCCGCTGGGGTTATTTCGACAAGGCCGGCCAGCTGCGGGACATGGTGCAGAATCACCTGCTGCAGCTGCTCTGTCTCATTGCCATGGACCCGCCTGCTGACCTGAGTGCTGACAGTATCCGTGACGAGAAGCTCAAGGTGCTCAAGGCGCTGCGTCCAATCACGCGAGACCTCGTGGATAGCCATCTCGTGCGCGGGCAGTACACCGAAGGCAGCTGTGGTGGCCAGCCAGTGCCTGGCTATCTGCAGGAGGACGGCGCAGCGGCTGGCAGCAAGACCGAGACCTTCGTGGCGATCAAGGCCGAGATCAACAACTGGCGCTGGGCCGGCGTGCCGTTCTATATGCGCACCGGGAAGCGTCTTCAGGACAAACTGTCGCAGATCATCATCCACTTCAAGCCTGCGCCACACTATATCTTCGATCCCGATCAGGCCCACCTGGCCAATAACCGGCTCATCATCCGCCTGCAGCCCGACGAGGGCATGTCTTTGCAGATACTCACCAAGGATCAGGGGCTGGATAAGGGTATGCGCCTGCGTCAGGGGCCGCTTGAACTGAGTTTCTCGGAAGCCTTCGATAAGGCGCGCATTCCCGATGCCTATGAGCGGCTGCTCTGGGAGGTCATGAAGAATAACCAGTATCTCTTCGTGCGCAGGGATGAAGTCGAAGCGGCCTGGCGTTGGACCGATCAGGTCATTGCGACCTGGCAGGACCATGGCGGTCTGCCGAAACGCTATGCGGCGGGCACCTGGGGGCCGATGGCTGCCATTGCCATGATCGCGCGCGATGGCCGGAGCTGGTACGAAGATGGCTGAGGCCGGCTCCGCCTTCCGCTTTCATTTAACCCAACATCTCAAGCTGAGTCTCAGCACATTGTTTATAAGGAAAACCAACATGTTTCAGTCCAGTCTGCCCCAAGCCCACCGTAACCAGATCCAGGCGGTGCTTTCCTCGTGCCCGCTGGTGCCGGTCATCACTATCGATGATCTCGATCACGCCGTGGCGCTGAGTCGAGCGCTGGTGGCTGGCGGTATCAGGATTCTGGAGATCACACTGCGAACCGAGCATGGTCTGGCTGCCATTCGTCAGTTGCGCAATGCCCTGCCTGATGTCTGGGTGGGTGCCGGTACCGTCACGACCGTCGAAACCTACCGCGAGGCTGAGGCCGCCGGTGCCCAGTTTATCATTACACCAGGATCGACTCCGGCGCTGTTGGAGCATGGTCTCAATGCAGCCGTACCAATGTTGCCGGGCGTCTCAACGCTTTCTGAGATGATGCTCGGCTATGGCCTGGGGTATCGCGAATTCAAGTTCTTTCCTGCTGAAGTGGCTGGTGGTGTCAAGGCGCTGCAGACCTTCGCTGGACCCTTTAGCGATGTCACTTTCTGTCCGACCGGAGGTATTCGTCAGGAGACTGCGCGGGACTATCTTGGCCTTGATAACGTTGCAGCGGTCGGGGGAACCTGGCTGACGCCCAAGAAACTAGTCGACGCCTGCGACTGGGATGCTGTGACGCGCCTGGCAGCTGAAAGTCTGCAGCGTTGCCGGGGTTGAGGGTTTTCGGGAATTGACTGAGTGAAGCTAGTGTCCGGTCGATACCGGACACTAGCTTAGAGCGAACTAGCGAATGCTGTCGCCGACGCTGACGATCTTGAGGGTATTGGTGCCGCCCTGGGCGTTGGCATAGTCACCCTTGGTGATGATGACCAGATCGCCAGCCTTGACCACCTTGCGATTCACGAGTTCCTCTACCGCAGCGGCATTGATGCGATCGTTCGGCATTTCTTCTGAATCGAAAGGTACCGTCTGTACCCCGCGGTACAGCGCAACCTTGTGTTGGGTATCGTGGCGACGCGACAGCGCGAAGATTGGCAGACTGGACTTGATACGCGACATCATCAGCGGCGTCGCTCCGGTCTCCGTCATGCAGATGACTGCAGTGATCTGCTTGAGATGATTGGCTGCATACATGGCCGATAGTGCGATGGACTCATCCACCCTGGCCATACTTTCGTGTATGCGATGCTTCGAGGTTTGTGTCGATGGATGTTTCTCTGCACCGATGCAGATCCGCGACATGGCTTCGATGGTCTGCACGGGATATTCGCCAACCGCCGTTTCGGCAGAGAGCATTACTGCATCCGTATAATCGAGCACGGCGTTCGCGACATCGGAGACTTCGGCGCGCGTCGGCATCGGATTGTGAATCATCGATTCCATCATCTGCGTCGCCGTAATGACAATGCGATTCAGGGTCCGGGCTCGCGCGATGATGTGCTTCTGCACACCCACAAGTTCGGCGTCGCCAATCTCCACGGCCAGGTCACCTCTCGCAACCATGACCACTTCAGAGGCTTCGATGACCGCATCCAGTGCCGCTTCATCGTGAACCAGCTCCGCTCGCTCGATCTTCGCCACAAGGCCGGCGCTGGAGCCGCACTCCTTAAGGAGCGCTCGAGCGGTATGCATATCTTCGGCGGTACGGACGAACGAGACTGCAACATAGTCTGCGCCGATCTTGGCAGCAGTCTTGAGGTCGGCCTTGTCCTTGTCGGTCAGCGCCGGCGCAGACAGGCCGCCGCCGCGTTTGTTGAGGCCTTTGTTGCTGGAGAGCGGGCCACCGATCAATACCTTGCAGATGATGGCACGGTTTTCGATCTGTTGAATTTCAAGTTCGATGCGCCCGTCATCCAGGACGAGTACATCGCCGGGGCTGACATCATCGATCAATTGTTCATAGTCGATACCAACGCGCTCTTCGGTGCCGGCTTCCTTGTCCATGGCTGCGTCCAGAACGAACTGCTGGCCCGCCTGGAGACTGATTTTCCCGTCCGTAAAGCGGGCGATACGCAACTTGGGTCCCTGCAGGTCTGCAAGAATCGCGACGAAACGACCCTGGGCACGCGCAGCCTCACGAACGGCCTCGGCATTGTTGCGATGCTGTTCTGCGCTGCCGTGCGAAAAATTCAGTCGGGCGACATCAACGCCAGCCTTGATGATGGCAGCGATGGACTCGGGTGAGCTGGTGGCTGGTCCCAGCGTGGCTACGATCTTCGTGCGTCGAAGGGCGGGAGCGCCGTCCTTGGTGCTCAGCTTGGTGGTGCTCATGAGCGCGCCACCTTCATCAGTGCAATCGCGTTATCGAGCATGCGGTTGGAGAAGCCCCACTCGTTGTCGTACCAGGCCATGACCTTGGCGAGCCGGCCATTCACACGGGTGTGGTTGGCGTCGAAGATGCTGGATCTTGGATCGTGATTGAAGTCGATACTGACCAGCTTCTGATCGTTATAGCCCAGGATCTTTGAGCCATCCGCAGCCTTTTTCAGAATCTCGTTAATTTCTTCGGCGCTGGTGTCGCGGTTGGCCACAAAGCTCAGGTCTACCAATGACACATTGATGGTTGGCACGCGCACTGCCATACCGTCGAGCTTGCCCTTCAGTTCCGGCAGGACCTTGCCAATGGCAGCGGCTGCGCCAGTCTTCGTTGGTATCTGTGATTGAGTCGCAGAGCGCGCGCGATAAGCGTCGCTGTGATAGACGTCGCTGAGGTTCTGGTCGTTGGTATACGAGTGAATCGTCGTCATCAGGCCGCTCTCGATGCCGATGCTGCTATGCAGGGCCTGAACGACCGGTGCAAGGCAATTGGTCGTGCAGGAGGCGTTGGAAATGATTTCGTGGTCAGCGCCCAGGGTGTGTTCATTGACGCCATAGACAATCATGGCATCGGCATCTTCCGAGGGTGCCGAGATGATAACCTTTCTCGCGCCCGCCTTGATGTGCCCGGCGGCTTTTTCCCGGCTGGTGAACAGGCCGGTGCACTCCAGGACCACGTCGACGCCACGTTCGCCCCACGGCAAGGCCTGCGGATCGCGAATGGCCGTAATGGTGATGCGGTCCCCATTGACAGTAATAGAGTCGGCGTCGCTCTCGACAGTGCCAGCGAAACGCCCGTGCACGCTGTCGTACTTCAGCAGATGGGCATTGCTTTTCGCGTCGCCGAGGTCGTTGATCGCGACCACGCGCACCGCCTCCCGGTACTCACCTTCATACAGTGCGCGAAGGACATTGCGCCCTATGCGTCCAAACCCGTTGATAGCTATGCGAATGGTCATGTCGGGCCTCCTCGGCTCATTGTTATTGGCTGTGTATTGGTTCTAGATATAGTAAATATAACAAACATAATTCCTATAGTGCAGCGTTTTTCGTGGAATGCTGCTTAAATTTAAGTAAAATAACTACCAAATAGTTTATTTGACGATCCCTGATCAGGCGGTGCCCGATCTGCTGTGGGGTCCAACACGAGGAAAGCTTTAATGAATCCAACCGTAGCCAGGGTCACAGCGCGCATCATCGAACGCAGCCGCGCCACCCGGACAGACTATCTCGAGCGAATGAGTCAGCTGCGCGAGCGCGGTCCACTTCGCGGCACCTTGTCCTGTGGCAACCTGGCTCACGGCTTCGCGGCCTGCGGTCAGGCCGACAAGGACACCCTCAAGCTGGTCAACAAGGCCAACGTCGGGATCGTGTCGGCCTATAACGACATGTTGTCCGCCCACCAGCCCTATGAAGGGTTTCCCGATATCATTCGCAAGGCTGCCAACGGCATGGGTTCAGTGGCACAGGTTGCCGGCGGTACGCCCGCCATGTGCGACGGCGTGACCCAGGGGCAACCAGGTATGGATCTGAGTCTGTTTTCTCGTGATGTGATTGCGATGAGCACTGCGGTGGCCCTGAGTCATAACATGTTCGACGCGGCACTGCTGCTGGGGATCTGTGACAAGATCGTACCGGGGCTATTGATCGGTGCGCTCAGTTTCGGACATCTCCCGGCCATACTCGTGCCGGCGGGCCCCATGGGCTCCGGACTACCTAACAAGGAAAAGCAGCGCATTCGACAACTCTATGCCGAGGGCAAGATCGGCAAGGACGAATTGCTCGAAGCGGAAAGCCAGTCCTATCACAGCGCAGGCACCTGCACCTTTTATGGCACCGCCAACAGCAATCAGATGCTGGTGGAGGTTATGGGCTTGCATTTGCCAGGCTCAGGTTTCGTCAATCCAGGGACGCCGCTGCGAGATGCGCTTACTGTGGCCGCAACTGAACAGGTTATTCGCCTGTCACAGCCTAATGGTGGCACCCAGGGGCTTTGTGACGTGGTCGCCGAAAAAAATATCGTCAACGCGCTGATTGCCCTGCTGGTGACCGGTGGGTCGACGAATCATACGATTCACTGGATTGCCATCGCCCGCGCGGCCGGCATCATCATCGATTGGAGTGACTTCGCAGAGCTCTCAGCGGCAGTGCCCTCGCTTACGAGGATTTACCCGAATGGCCAGGCTGATATCAATGCCTTTCATGAAGCAGGGGGCACCGGCTTCCTCATTCGTGAGCTACTCGAGGCAGGTCTGCTTCACAATGATGTCGAGACAGTCATCGGCCATGGGCTGGAGCGCTTTACCCGAATGCCGGCGCTTGATAACGACAAGCTGTACTGGGCGCCAGCACGACCAGTGAGCGGTGACCCAACCGTGCTCACGACAGTCACCGAAGCATTCGCACCAGAGGGTGGTCTGAAGCTGCTCGAAGGCAATCTGGGGCGTGGCGTTATCAAGGTCTCTGCGGTCGCCGAAGCCCATCAGGTGGTGGAGGCGCCGGCGGTGGTCTTCGATGACCAGAATGATCTCGCCGCGGCGTTCAAGTCTGGCGCACTGGACAAGGATTGCGTGGTCATCGTGCGCTTTCAGGGGCCAGTCGCCAATGGCATGCCTGAGCTACATCAGCTGACGCCGTACCTTGGTGTGCTGCAGGATCGTGGCTTCAAAGTGGCGTTGGTGACTGATGGTCGTATGTCCGGCGCATCTGGCAAGGTGCCCGCTGCCATCCATGTCTATCCTGAGGCTGCGAAGGGCGGGGCGCTCGCACGGGTGAAGAACGGCGACATTGTTCGTCTGGATGCCCACCGAGGTGAGCTGAGTGTGCTCGTGAGCGACGATGCCCTTTCGGACAGAACACCTGTCACGGCAGATCTGCAAGCTGCCCGGACTGGCTACGGTCGGGAGATGTTCGGCTGGATGCGCCGAGCCGCCAGTAGCCCGGAAGAGGGCGCGAGCTTCCTCTGGAATCACGACTCATGATGATCACGGAAGAGCTGGCACTGGTCGGCGATATTGGTGGCACCAACGCCAGGTTGGCGCTGGTGCGGGCTGGGGAAGTACAGCCGACAGCGGTGGAAATTTTGCCGTGCAGTGAATACGAGAATCTTGATGTGGCTGTGACGGATTACTTGCAAAGAGCCGGTGTCGACCGCGTCAGCAAGGCTTGCATCGCTGTGGCCTCGCCAGTGCGAGGCGGGCAAGTGCGAATGACCAATAATCACTGGCGCTTCTCCATCGAAGAGACACGCAACCACTTCGACTGGCGTGAGTTCAAGGTCCTCAATGATTTTACGGCGATGGCGCTTGGCGTGCCTCACGTGAAGCCGGAGCAGCTCACGAAGGTTTGTGGCGGCAGTGGCGATCCCGCGCGTGCGAAGCTGGTAATTGGGCCTGGTACAGGGCTCGGGGTGTCTGGGCTCGTGCCGATCAGGGAGGGTTGGGTGCCTCTGATGACCGAGGGCGGGCATGTGGATTTTGCCCCTGTCGACGACCGGGAAATGGCGGTGCTACGGATTTTGCGGGCGCGTTTCGGGCGAGTCTCGGTTGAACGCATCCTCTGCGGTCAGGGTCTGTTGAATCTCTATCAGGCACGTGCTGAAATCGAGGGTGTGGCCGCGCCACTGAACTCGCCCGAGCGCATTACTGCGGCTGCGCTCGAAGCCTCTGATGCGCTGGCGAGAGCAACCCTGCGACATTTCTGCGAAATTCTCGGGCGCGTAGCGGGTAATGCAGCGCTGACTATCGGGGCCTTGGGTGGCGTTTATCTCTGCGGCGGTATCGTGCCGCGGTTCGTTCAGTTTCTTGCTGAAAGTAATTTCCGAGCGGCTTTTGAAGACAAGGGTCGGATGCGCCCATTGATGCAATCGACGCCGGTCTTTGTAGTAACTGAGCCCTATACGGGTCTGCTTGGGGCTGCCGAAGCACTGCTCAACCAGGAGGTCTGACAGAGGCCCCGGTCCTGATCCTGAGCAGGCCCGGGGCCAGTACCTTAAGCTACTTCGTGACCTCGGGCGGCCTCCAGCAGGCTGAACCAGAGCTCTCTCGGCAACTGCTCGCCTTCGACACTCAGCGCTTCCTGGATTCGCTCTGTACGCATCGAGCCTAGCACCGGAATAGGTGCACCCGGTATGCGGCCTATCCAGGCTATCGCCAATGCGGTAGGCGACATGCCGGTTACCGCATGTGCATCGGCCAGCGCTCGTCCTATCCCGCCTTCGAGCAGGCGTCCAGCGGCCAGAGGCGACCACGCCAGCCAGCGTAGACCATCCCGCAACTGCGCTTCATGCGTACCGTCGAAAAGCGCCTCGGTGGCCAATAGTGACAGCTCACTCTGCTGGAAAAGCAGCGGCAGTGTCGTGTTGGCCTGTAGCCATCGCCACTGTTCCGGGAGGAAGTTGGACACCCCGATTCGCTTGATCTTGCCTGCAGACACCGCCTCTTCGAGCGCATGAGCCATGTCTTCAGTATCAGCCAGCGGATCGGGGCGGTGGATCAGGAAAGTATCTATCTGCTCCATCTTGAGCCTGCCAAGCGCATCGTCGATGCCCTTTCGCAGATGGAAGCCTGTGCCCCGATAGTGTTTGATGCGCCAGGGCGAGCTGTCGTGACTGGGAAGTATGATCGAGGCTTTCGTGATGACTCGCACTCGTTTCTTAAGGGCCGGATCCGCTTGCAAGGCTGCACCAAAGAGCAGTTCGCAGCGGCCATCGCCGTAGATGTCAGCATGATCGAAGGTGTCCAGGCCCTGATCAAGCCGTTCATTGATCCATCGTGCCAATGCTGTTGGCGAAGCGAGCTCTGGATAGTCGAACAGGCGCATCATGCCCATGATCAGCTTAGGCATGGTGGGTTCCTTGGCGGCCGTCTGCCGCGCGAAGCTCATTTCTGCGCCTCAGCAAAGGCCACCACGACTCGGTCGGCCCCTTCGGGTGTTTCGAGCGTACGGGCAAAGGTATAGGGCTGTTGGTCGAGCATCTTGTGTTCGCCTGCGCCAAGCGCTGGATGCCGGTCACGGAACTGACCCAGCTTGCGCCAGTGTTCGAGCAGCTCTTTTTTCTCGCCAGCCTCTATGGCTGCCCAGTTCATATCGGAGCGCGTGCCCTGGTGTGGGTCGGAACCTGTTGGCCCGAACTCGCGTCCGCTTTCGTCGCCGTAGTAGATCTGCACGGTGCCCGGCAGCAACAGCAGGGTTGATGCAGCTCGCTTCTGCAGGCGCGGATCGTCATGCATCTGGCTGAACAGACGGGTGTCGTGAGAGGAGAGATAACTCATCACGTTAAGGGGTTTGTCACCGTGCAGCTTCTGCGAATATTCGGCGAAGACGGGCTCCAGATTCGAAAGGCATCGAGCGCCATCGCGTGCACTCTCACTCTGGAAGTCGAAATTGATCACGGCGTCGAAGCCGCTCTGAAAATACTCACTGCGAGTGACCGAGTGCGGAAATACTTCTGCGACCATCCAGAAGTCCTTTGCAGGCAAGGGCTGATCCGGGTTGGCGGCCCGGTACTCATCCAGCGCCTGCTGCCCAGCCTTCTTGAGCCCCTGCCAGGCCTCCGGCTCTACATGCTTGACTGTGTCTACCCGGAAGCCATCGATGCCATAGCGGCGGACCCAGTCGGTCAGCCAGGTAGTGAGATAATCTCGAACGGTGGCATTCTCCAGCGTTCGTGCGCCGGTGTCGGCCTTGTTCTGCAGGAATACAGGCAGATCGACCGTCTTGTCTGCTTCGGTCTTGAAATCAGGCAAGAAGGCGAGGGAGCCGCGGCGCTCGTCCATGCGTACTGTCGGTGGATTGTCATAATCAGCAATACCGGCACGGACCCAGTCCTTGCCCCACCACTTGCTCCAGTCCGGGTGGTCGTAGTCGAGCAGGGCATGATAGGCGTGATAGTTCTCGTAGGACTGCGGTGCCCAGTCGCCCCAGTTTTTCGGCAGGTGCTGCGCAAAGCCATCCTGCAGCCCTCCATAGCCAAATGTCTGCATATCCTGCAGTGTGCTGTAGCCAGGGTGGTTCATGACCACATCGACCAGCACCCGGATGTCACGGTTGTGCGCTTCCTGGATCAGCGTTTTCAGTTCTGCCTCGGTACCGAAATTCTCGTCGAGACGGGTGAAGTCGAGACCATAGTAACCGTGGTAGGCGTAGTGCTTGAAGTCGCCGCGATCGCCGCCGCCTACCCAGCCATGTATTTGCTCGAAAGGTGGCGTGATCCAGACGGCATTGACGCCGAGTGCCTTGAGGTAGTCCAGCTTCTGCGTAAGGCCAGCCAGGTCACCGCCGTGAAAGGTGCCGATCTCTTCCTCGCCATCAGGCTTGCGGCCGTAGCTGTTATCGTTGTCTTGTCGGCCGTTGGCAAAACGATCAGTGACCACGAAGTAGACTGTCGCGCCTTTCCAGGTGAATGAGGCTGTGGTGTTATCGACGGGCTCCAGCAACAGCAAGCCTTCCGCCGATGCCGCTGGCGTCATGGTGACTTCACCGTCGACGACCTCGGCGCGAACGCCGGAGTAGAAATCGCGGACCCATTCACCGTCCTTGAAGACTTCTCCTACGGATACCGTGATTGGTGCCTCACTGGCCAGACAGATCCCATCATTCTTGATCGGGCTGTCGGTCGGCGGTGCTGGCGCTGCAACGACCTTGGCAGGTGCAGGTGTGACGCGAAAGTGCGGTTCTTCACCTTCATACACGCGAATCTGGTAGCGGCCATCACGCGGCAGGTCCAGCGTATAGGCACCAGTGAGGGTTTCAAAGGGTACCTTGACAAAGGGTTTAGCCGTCTTCGCCGGTCCCTGACTGTCACCACCGAAGTCAAGTGTGACCGAGCCTGCCGAGAATGTGCCCGTGGCGCGTCGTTCGTCGCCGCCGTCAGTGTACTCGAGCGGAATATTGCCCTGATCAGTGCTCGCGCTCACCCAGCGGGTAGGTGAAATGTCGGTACTGGCACAGGCGCTCAGGATGCCGAGCAGGGTCGCGAGCAGTAAGCTTAGAGGATAGTTGGATGCGGACGACAGCATGGGGTACGAGCTCCGGTTTTTATGGTTATGTCTGCCCTGAAGCCTTGATACATGGGCGCTGGACAAATGGATGCAGCCTGCATCAGAACAAAAAAATGGGGTATTGAGTAGGTGGAAATCGCTAGTGACACTACTCCCCCACTCTACGCCTCGGGTAATAAAATCAGGGCTGATGCGGTCTCGGCGCATTTCGCGGAGCATTCGGGGTATTCGCAGCAAATTTCAGCGTTCTGACCGGCATCTGTTCTAGCCAAGCGAGCGAGACAGGCCGAAAACAAGAATAAGCACTCATCAGAGGTACAGTCATATGACACCACGTTATTTCATCCGTAACACCATCGCAGCATCGCTGCTCACGCTTGGCGCTATCGCACCAGTTCATGCCGAAATCGAAGAGGGCAAGCTTGTCGTCTGGATCAACGGCGACAAAGGCTACAATGGTCTGCAGGAAGTCGGCGAGTGGTTTACCAAGGAAACCGGTATTCCTGTAGAAGTCGCCCATCCCGACAGCGCAACTGACAAGTTCCAGCAATCTGCTGCCACCGGTAATGGTCCGGACATCTTTATCTGGGCACACGATCGACTGGGTGAATGGGCCAAGAGTGGTTTGATCGCGCCACTGAGCCCGTCAAAGAGTGTTGAGGACCAGATCTTCGACTTCACCTGGGATGCTGTCTCTATCGACGGCAAGGTTTACGGCTACCCAATGGCGGTGGAGTCAATCGGTCTGATCTACAACAAGAAGCTGGTTGCCGAGGCGCCCAAGACCTTCGAAGAAATTCCTGCGCTGGATCAGAAGCTGGCGAAAGATGGCAAGAAGGCCATCCTCTGGGACTATAACAACACTTATTTCACCTGGCCCTTGCTGGCAGCTGATGGTGGCTACATCTTCAAGGAAACCGAGAAGGGCTATGACGTCAAGGACACTGGCGTCAACAACGAAGGCGCGAAAACTGGTGCCAAGGTCCTTGCAGATCTCATCGAGAAAGGCGTCATGCCACGCGGTGCCGATTACGGTGCCATGGACTCCCGCTTCAACAAGGGTGAACTGGCGCTCATGATCAGTGGACCATGGGCCTGGGCCAACCTTGAAAAGAGCGGCATCGACTTCGGTGTGACCACCTTGCCGACCATCAATGGCAAGGCGCCGAAGCCAATGGTCGGTGTCATGGCGGCAACGCTCAACGCGGCTAGTCCGAACCGGGATCTTGCAGTCGAATTCCTGGAGAACTACGCGCTCACCACGAAGGGTCTGAAAATGGTGAACGACGACGTACCGCTCGGTGCCGTTGCGAACAAGGCGCTGATGGAAGAGCTGTCGCAGAGCAATGCGCACATCAAGGCGACCTTCGAGAATGCCAAGCTCGGCGAGCCGATGCCTAATGTACCTGCAATGGGTGCTTTCTGGTCATCGATGGGACCTGCCCTGCAAAACATCACCGCCGGACGTCAGTCAGTCGATGATGCGCTCGATACCGCTGCAAAACGCATAACCCGCTAGGCTTCGCGCCAGCACCCTGTAGCTGAGGGAGGCGAGCCGGCACTATCCAGGTGCCGGCTCGCCATCTGCCGAAGGTCCAACCAGATCAATCTTCCCTGTTCACTGCCGATGTCCGCAAGGTGTGAGGCAGTGCGGTTCGGATACATCAAGCTCCCGCATCAGCCGTTAACAACGTACAATAAGTGGAGCAGTGCCTCACCATGTCTACCCAAGCGCTTTCCCCTTCGGACTTTGCCAGCAGGCCGACCATGAAGCGAAGCATTATCAAGTTTGGTGTCTCAGCCCTGATTATCGGGCTGGCGCTCTATCTTATCCTGGCGCTCTACGCCCAGGGTGAGTTCGTGTTTGCACTGTTGTTCCTGGTGCTGACTGGCTCCGCTGTGTTTGTGTTTTTCGACAAGCGGCTCTACGCCCACCGATATATCTATCCGTCTCTGGCGGGGATGACCCTGTTCGTCATATTCCCCTTGCTCTATACGGTTGGTATCGGTTTTACCAATTTCAGTGCGGATAACCTGCTGAGTCATGAGCGAGTACAGCAAAGCCTGCTCAGCCGGACTTATGAATCGGAAGCCGTCCGCTACAAGTATCAGCTTTTCGAGCAGCCGGAAGGCTATGTCGTCTATCTGGATGCACCGACGCAGACGCTCCGCTCAGCGCCCTTCTCGCTGGACGCGACCGAAAAGCTTGAGCCAGTTCCTGTTACGGCAACCACGGACCAGCCGGTTGGTGAAGCATTGCCACTGCGCGATGTTATCAAGCTGCGGAAGGCGCTGGGTAAGGTGGTATTGGCCACCGAGGACGGCCGCGAACTGAGACAGGCGAATCTGCGTGCCTTTGCGGCCGTGCACCCGCTCTACAGCCTTGCGGGCGGTGAGCAGCTGGTGAATAACCGTACCGGCGTCACTTATTATCCCAATCACGACACTGGTTTTTACCAAAGCGCGGAGGGCGACAGGCTAACACCCGGCTGGTCCGTCACCATTGGTTTCGCCAATTATCTTCAGGTGCTGACTGATCCCGGTATCCGTGACCCCTTCCTGCAGATCTTCCTGTGGACGATCGTTTTCGCAGTGGCGACAGTCGTCTTCACACTGCTGCTGGGGCTGCTGCTGGCGAATCTGCTGCAGTGGGACCAAATAAAGGGTAAGGCCTTCTATCGCACGATGTTCATTCTGCCGTATGCGGTACCTGCCTTTATCTCGATTCTGGTATTCAAGGGCCTGTTCAACCAGAACTTCGGTGAAATCAACCTTATACTGGAGAACGTGTTCGGCATTCGCCCAGACTGGTTCAGCGATCCTACGCTCGCCCGTACGATGATTCTCATCGTCAACACCTGGCTGGGCTATCCCTACATGATGCTGCTGACCATGGGTCTGCTGCAGTCCATTCCGCGAGATCTCTATGAGGCTTCAGCAATGGACGGCGCAGGGCCACTCAGCAATCTGCTCAATGTCACCTTTCCATTGATCATCAAGCCGCTGGTACCTCTGCTGGTGGCGAGCTTTGCGTTCAACTTCAACAACTTCGTGCTGATAGCGCTGTTGACGGGCGGGGCGCCAGATATTATCGGTGCGGGTACGCCGGCTGGTACGACCGACCTGCTGGTGAGCTACACCTACCGGATTGCCTTCCAGGATTCCGGGCAGAACTTTGGTCTGGCTGCAGCCATCGCAACGATCATCTTCCTGCTGGTGGGGGCCTTGTCGCTACTCAACCTGAAACTGTCCAAGATCAAGGTGTAAGGAGTCCACTATGGCCATGGTTCAACCGCCCTCAACGAAATACCGGGTCTGGGCATCCCACTTAGGCATGCTGTGCTTCATAGCCATCATCCTGTTCCCCCTGCTGATGGTCATCTCGATCTCGTTCCGCAGCGGTAACTTTGCAACCGGCAGCCTGCTGCCGGAAAATCCTTCGCTGGAGCACTGGTCTCTGGCCTTGGGCATCCCCTATACCGAAGATAACGGAGTGGTGCGTCAGCCGCCGTTCCCGGTGTTGTTGTGGCTGTGGAACTCGATCAAGATCGCAGTGGTCTCCTCTATCCTGATCCTTCTGCTTTCGACAACCAGCGCCTACGCCTTCGCACGCATGCGTTTCGCCGGCAAGAGCTTCATTCTTAAGTCGATGCTGATTCTGCAGATGTTCCCGCCGGTGCTGACCCTGGTCGCGCTGTACGCCCTGTTCAACCAGATTGGCAACCATGTGAGTTGGCTGGGACTGAACACGCATGGCGCGGTCATCGTCGCCTCGCTTGGGGGGATGGCGCTGCATATCTGGACCATCAAGGGTTATTTCGATTCGGTAGATCGTTCACTCGAGGAAGCGGCAGTAGTCGATGGTGCCTCACCGTGGCAGGCGTTCCGATACATTCTGTTGCCCTTGTCGGTGCCGATTCTGATGGTGGTCTTCATACTGGCGTTCATCATGACCATTATGGAATACCCGATGGCTTCCATCCTGTTGGTCGATACCAACAAGCTCACGCTGGCGGTGGGGGCGCAGCAGTATCTGTATGAACAGAATTATCTGTGGGGCGATTTCGCTGCCGCGGCGGTGCTTTCAGGCCTGCCGATAACGCTGGTGTTCCTGTATTGCCAAAAGTGGATCGTTGGTGGGCTTACTGCTGGTGGGGTGAAGGGCTAGCCAGTTCGCCGATCCAGGGCGGCATCCGTCGCCCTTTTCCTTTCTCTCTCGTCCTGCACAAGCTCATCCCGCCTTTCAGTAAAACCACCAAAACTCGCAGGCAAAAAAAAGGTGATGGTCACAGGACCATCACCATAAGCTCACCGCCTGAACAAGCTCAAACTCAAAGATCTACGCAGGGCTCCTTGTACAGACGGTGACAGGCATTTCCATCTTCCCGGAACAAATGACACTGACGGGCGCTGAGCCCCAGGGCGAGGCTTTCGCCTTCCTGCACGGGGTTGCCGCCGCTCGTACGCATCGTCAACACTGAATCAATGCCTTCAACATCCAGGTGCACCAGGGTCTGATAGCCAAGTCGCTCAACGACGGTCACCATCCCGTTAAAAACCAGCTCAGCCTCGTCTGCCGAAGTAAAATGCTCCGGGCGAATACCGAGCGTCAGTCTTTCGCCAGTCGTGACTTCCGAACCGTTCACAGCCAGCTTCAGGCTCATTCCGCCGGGCAGATTGATGGTCACGTGCTGGCTGTCGCTATCGAGCGCGGTGCAGGGAATGAAGTTCATTTTCGGTGAGCCGATGAAACCAGCTACGAACTTCGTAGCAGGGTAATGGTAGAGCTCCAGCGGCTTGCCGATTTGCGCGATACAACCCTGATCCAGTGCGACGATCTTGTCCGCCATGGTCATGGCTTCGACCTGATCGTGCGTAACGTAGATCATGGTGGCGCCAAGACGCTTGTGCAGCTTCGAAATTTCGATACGCATCTGCACGCGCAGCGAGGCGTCGAGGTTGGACAAGGGCTCGTCGAACAGGAAGACCTTGGGCTCACGCACAATGGTGCGACCGATGGCCACACGCTGGCGCTGACCACCGGAGAGATCCTTTGGCTTACGCTCGAGCAGTGGCTCCAGCTGCAACAGCCTGGCCGCTTCCGTAACGCGCCGATCGATTTCCTTTTTGTCCGTCTTCGCGAGCTTCAGACCAAAGGCCATGTTCTCTGCGACGTTCATGTGGGGATACAGCGCGTAGGACTGGAACACCATCCCGACTTCCCGATCCTTCGGCGCCAGATGATTGACCTTGCGATCACCGATGAACAGGTCGCCATCGCTGATCTCCTCGAGCCCGGCAATCATCCGCAAGAGCGTGGATTTTCCGCAGCCGGAGGGGCCGACGAAGACGACGAATTCGCCGTCTTTCACTTCCATGCTCACGTTCCTGGTGACTTCGGCATCGCCGTAGCACTTGAATATATTCCTTAGGGTGACGCTGGCCATATTCGTGATTCTCGCTCTGGTGACTCTTTTAGGCTCTGGTGCCGCGTACGGCAGCGATGCTCACGCCATGCGCTGGTAGACGAACCTGACCCTCTTGCCATTCGCCGGACTCGACGCTTGGGCCATCGGCTATCGTGCTGACGTTCTGGCTTACCGGTATGGTGACCGGTTTGGCGCTCATGTTCAGCGCAATCAGCAGATGCTGGTCGCCCATTGTACGGCTGTAAAGCAAGGTATCGGCTGGGCTATCGTGGAATTCGATGTCGCCCACGGTAAGCGCAGGTTGACGGCTTCGCCAGGCCATGAACTCACGGTAAGCCTGAAGTACAGACGTCTCGGTAGCTTCCTGAACATGAACCGCCGCGCTGTAGTGCGCATGGTGCACCGGCAGCCAGGGCTTGTTGTTGGAGAACCCTGCGTTGATGAGATCTGGTTGCCAGACCATTGGTGTGCGGCAGCCGTCGCGACCTTTGAATTCTGGCCAGAAATTGATGCCATATGGATCGACGAGATCCTTGAAGGTGAGCTCGGCTTCCGTCAGACCCAGCTCTTCACCCTGGTAGATACAGACACTGCCGCGGAGGGTAAGCAGCAGGGTCATGTAGAGTTTGATATGCACATCTGACTGTGCCTGCCAGCGAGAAGCGACCCGCTCCACGTCATGGTTGCCGATTGCCCAGCAAGGCCAGCCATCACTCATCTTCGACTCGATGCCTTCGACCGTCCTGCGGATGAACTCGGCGCTGTGCTGCTCAGTCAGCAGATCGAATGAATACGCCATGTGGAGCTTGTCACCATCAGCGGTGTAGTCAGCCATGACCTGAAGGGAGTTGTCATCACCGATCTCGCCCACGGTAGTGGTGCCCGGGAACTCTTCCAGCAGCGCGCGGAAGCGCTTGAGGAAAGCCAGGTTTTCAGGGCGCGTCTTGTCGTAGACATGGCTCTGGTAGGCGTAGGGATTTTCCTTGCGCACGCCCATGGAGCCATCTTTAGCTTCTTCGCGAGCTGGATTGTCCCGCAGTTGCTGATCATGGAAACAGAAGTTGATAGCGTCGAGACGAAAGCCGTCTACTCCACGCTCGAGCCAGTACCGAACATCGGCCAATACCTGCTCGACGACCTCCGGGTTATGGAAGTTGAGATCAGGCTGGCTGGCGAGGAAATTGTGCAGGTAATACTGCTTGCGTCGGCTATCCCAGGCCCAGGCGGAGCCGCCAAAGACCGAGAGCCAGTTGTTCGGTGGCGAACCATCGGCCTTGGGGTCAGCCCAGACATACCAGTCGGCTTTCGGATTGGTCCGGTTCAGGCGGCTCTCCGCAAACCAGTGATGCTGATCTGACGAATGGCTCAACACCTGGTCGATCATGATCTTCAGGCCGCGCTTGTGCGCTTCAGCCAGCAGCGTATCGAAATCTTCCAGGGTGCCGAAGATGGGGTCGACACCGCGATAGTCGGAGACATCGTAGCCGAAGTCCTTCATCGGTGAAGTAAAAAAGGGCGACAACCAGATGGCATCGACATTGAGGCTGGCAATATAGTCCAGCTTCGCCGTGACACCTGGCAGGTCGCCAATACCATCACCATTGGAATCGTAATAACTTCGGGGATAAACCTGGTAAATGACCGCGCCGCGCCACCAGTTGGGATTCTTTTGCATCTTGCCTCTCTTGTCCCGCGCCGGAAGCGACAGGCTTGTTTTTATGAGTGCTTCGATGGTGAGCCTTGGCGAGCCCGAGTTCATCCTCCTGCCGTGGTTTTTGCTGGCGTAGAGGGGGGGAGGGTGGGGAGGGGGGTGTTACTCCCCCTGTATCTTGCTCAGTAGATCACGCGCCAGTTCGATCGCTTCAGAGCGTTTGGTGATGTTCTGCTTCTGGTACAGACTACGGATGTGCGTTTTGACCGTGGTACCCGCAACCTTCAGCTGTTCTGCGATCTGATCGTTCGATAGCCCGGCGTGAATCAGGCTGAGAATCTGCCATTCACGACGTGTAAGTGGTGAGGTGCGGATAAGCTCCGGCACATCTGGACGATTGATGATGTCCTGGATGATGGCTTCGTCCAGGGTGATGCGGATCGACTTGCTGAAGTCCCGCTGCTGCTTGGCCAACTGGATGAGGCGTTCGGCCCGCTGCAGCTCCATGCCCTCAATACGCTGCTCGTTGATCAGCGCCTTCAGGATTACGATCAGCACCTTGCCCATGCGCAGGAAACTACCCACGGCACCTGTCGTGCTGGCAAGCCTGAGGGCTCGAGTAAGGTGATACTGGGCTTGCTCACGATCTTCCTTCTGCCAGTGCAGTTGGGCCAGGGCGATGTGATTGCGGTTGAGGTCAGTCTGCAAGCCAAAGCGCTCGGCGACCTTTTGCAGCCCTTCAAGTATCGGCTGAGCCTTATCGAGCTGGCCCAGGCTGATATAGGCCCGTGCCCAGTTGCGCGCATTGCACTGCTGAAAGTGATTGGTGGCTGTTTCGACTGTATACGCCGGCGCAATCGTGAGCCAGCGCTGAACCGATTCGGTATCTCTCACAGCCTCCCAGAACGCCAGCATGGTGGTGTGGGCATTGGCGAGCCAGTCGAGGTGATAGTCGCCACAGGCCAGCATCTTCTGGATTTTCTGTACATAGTCGGCCGACAGGCTTTGACGCCCTCGTGACTGCGCTACTTTTGCCAGTGAAATATAGCTCTGCACGTACCAGCGCTCACCCTGCGCTTCGAGTATTTCAATGCCTTTCAAGGCACCGCTCTCAGCGTTGTCCAATAGGTGCCATTCCCACATGATCTGGCTACGGATGCGGTGCAGGAACTCTAGTATGGGCAGCTGATAGAGTTGGTAGTCCTCCACATACTGGAATGCGCGATCCTGAATGTTATACGCCTTCTGCAGAAAGCCCTGCGCCACGCTGATCTCCGACTGCTGACAGAGTGCCCACAAGACGTTCTGATGCGCGCCATGCGCACGCGCCATCTGCTCGGTTTCCTGCATCCGCACCAGCGCATCCTTGAGATGGCCCTGAACAAAGAGCGCTTCGCCCATGACCGACGCAGCGGCTACCTTCGAGGTTGGCAAATAGCGTGCTTCATGATCCAGCGCTTCATTGGCCAGCGCCAGTGCGCGAGAGGAATCACCATAGTTCATGGCGACCTGTGCCCGCACTGCACTGAATTCGCAATGCATGGTACGCAGATCGTCGGCACTGAGATTTTCCTGCAGCTTTGCTTCAGCGGCCGCCAACCAGGTTTCGACCTCGTCGAACTTGTACTGGCTCTGCGCGACCCAGGCTCTTAGCAGCGTGAGAATGGGTTCGTTGGCTACGATGCTGCGGTCGAGTGCATCAAGACAGCGCTGCAGCATCGTGAACTGACCCTGGGTAAAGAAGTCTCGGCCCTGTTTCAGGAGAATATGCGTTATCCGGCCCGCGTCTCCGGCAATAACGGCATGACGAGCGGCGTCCTCGTATTGCTCCAGTTCGAGCCAGGCATCACTGGCACGCTGGTGCAGGTGAGGGACTTGCTCGTGGGTCGAACAGCTCAGCAGATGGCGCAGATAGGTCGCGAACAACGGGTGGTAGCGGAACCAGAGTCCACTGCTATCCAGCGGAATCACGAAGAGGCCAAGATTCAACAAACTACTCAGCAAGGCCTGGCCATCGTTGTCATCGGTCACTCGCATGACCATGAAGGCATTGAAACGATCCAGGATGCTGGTGCGCAGCAGGAAGGTACGCTGCTCTGGTGACAGGCTGGAGCGCAGCAGCTCGTCGAAGTAGTCAAAGAGATGCTGCGTGCCTTCCTGCAGCTGCTCGACGAAATTGTTGAAATCGATACTGGTCGGTGCACTACTGGCGAGCAGCTGCAGCGCGGATACCCAGCCTTCCACCCGTCTGACTGCCCTTTCTATGCTTTCTCTCGACACTTCATATCGCAGACGCTGTTCAAAATAGGTCTGGGCTTCATCAGCAGAGAAAGCAAGGTCGCGGGCGTTCAGCTCGAGCATGCGGCCCTGCATGCGCAGCTGTGCAGTGCCAATGGGTGGGAGTGTTCTCGTCAGCATCACCAGCGTGACGTACGCGGGCAAATGGCGCAGCAGAAAACGGACCGCCTGATGAACTTCCTGATTGTTGATGAGGTGATAGTCGTCCAGCACCAGATACAGCGGCGCACTATCCAGCGGCAGTTCAGCAAGCAGCTCTGTGAGAAAAGCTTGAATACTGTCGAAACCCGTCGAAGCCAATGTTTCGAGCGTGGACTGACAGATACCCGGCCTGCAGTTGTCCAGTGCCTGCGCAAGGTAGGCGGCAAACTGACTGACGTTGTTGTCCTGGGCATCGAGGCGGTACCAGGCGGCATCGGCGTCGAGCGCTGCGAGTCGCTCGGCCATCGTCGTCGTCTTGCCATAACCAGACGGCGCATGGACGAGTATCAGCCCAACCGGCTCCGTCTCGTGCAGCTGGTCGGTGAACTTTTCCCGCGACAGCAGTCCGGTAGGCGGTGTCGGCGGTGAAATCTTGGCGCCAATCAATGTTCGGCGGCCTGGCTGGATCGTTGTCGTCATAGGCACATCACGGTAAATCATGTTGTAAACTTTAGTAAATAAAGTCTATTATCCCGCACACAATGAACGAATATTGGTAAGTTTACTACGCGGATTGTTAGACATGTCTGCCAAGCTAGCTTAAATCCCCCCTTTTTTGAATGCGCATCGTTTGAAGATGGGAGCTCTGGCACACCAGTAACGGCATTTCCGCCAAGCCCGGCTTGTCCAATCGATGGAGTGGGCCACCTGTCAAATTTGAATGGAGGTAAACAGCGGATGCATCATGATATAGACCCTACGGAAACCCGTGAATGGCTTGAATCGCTGGACTCGGTCATGGGTGCCGAGGGCGTGGAGCGCGCCGCCTATCTGCTGGAGCGTATGGCCGAGCAGGCCAGTCGCGAAGGCACCGCGCTGCCTTACAGCGTGAACACTCCCTATCGCAATACAATACCGGCTAGCCGTGAAGCGAGAATGCCGGGCGATCTGTTCATGGAGCGACGCATTCGTTCCCTGATTCGGTGGAACGCGCTGGTCATGGTCATACGCGCCAATCGACGCGAAGGTGATCTTGGTGGACATATCTCGTCATTTTCCTCCATTGCAACCCTGCTCGATGTCGGCTTCAACTACTTTTTTCGTGGCAGCGACGACAAGCGCGAAGGCGACCTGATCTACTTCCAGGGCCACTCCTCTCCCGGACTGTACGCCCGTTCCTTCCTTGAAGGCAATCTCACTGAAACCCAGATGGATAATTTCAGGCGGGAGGTCGATGGCAACGGTTTGTCATCGTATCCCCATCCGTGGCTGATGCCCGACTACTGGCAGTTCCCGACCGTCTCCATGGGTCTGGGGCCAATTCAGGCGATCTACCAGGCGCACGTCATGAAGTACCTCGACAGTCGTGAGCTGGTGCCGAGAGACGAGCGCAAGGTGTGGTGCTACGTCGGCGATGGCGAATGCGATGAGCCGGAATCCCTCGGCGCAATTGGCCTGGCTGGTCGTGAAAAGCTCGACAATCTCATCTTCGTGGTCAACTGCAACCTGCAACGGCTCGACGGGCCTGTCCGCGGTAACGGCAAGATCATTCAGGAGCTCGAGGGTGTGTTCCGTGGCGCCGGCTGGAACGTGATCAAGGTCGTCTGGGGGCGGCTGTGGGACCCGCTCTTCGAAACCGACACCGAAGGTCGCATGCAGCGCATCATGGACGAGACCGTCGATGGCCAGATGCAGAATTTCAAATCGAACGGCGGTGGCTTCGTTCGCAAGCATTTCTTCGGTCAGGATCCGGAAGTGCTGAAGATGGTCGAGCACCTGTCTGATGAAGACATCTATAACCTCAACCGTGGCGGTCACGATCCCTACAAGGTCTACGCCGCCTACCATGCTGCGGTCAACCATAAGGGCCAGCCGACAGTCATTCTTGCGCATACCATCAAGGGTTACGGCTTTGGCGACCAGGGTCAGGCACAGAACACGTCGCACCAGCTGAAGAAGCTCGATATCGAAGGCATCAAGGCCTTCCGTGATCGCTTCGGTGTGCCAGTGCCGGATGAGGATCTGGAATCGCTGCCGTACTATCGGCCAGCGCCCGACTCACCCGAAATGCGCTATATGCGCCAGAAGCGTGACGCCCTGGGTGGCAGTGTGCCGCGTCGCCGCAAGGACAGCCAGCCACTGGCGATTCCGCCCCTCTCCACGTTCAAAGCCCAGCTTGAGGGCAGTGGAGACCGTGAGCTTTCGACCACCATGGCCTTTGTGCGTCAACTCGGCACCCTGGTGAAAGACAAGCAGATCGGCCGGCGAGTCGTGCCCATCGTGCCCGACGAGGCACGCACCTTCGGCATGGACGGCATGTTCCGCCAGCTTGGCATCTACACCGCCGAAGGCCAGAAGTACACACCGAACGATCACAGTCAGCTGATGTACTACAAGGAAAGCCAGCAAGGGCAGATTCTCGAGGAAGGCATCAACGAAGCAGGTGCCATGTCAGCGTGGATCGCAGCTGCGACCTCTTACAGCACAAACGATTACCCGCTCATCCCGTTCTACATCTTTTACTCGATGTTCGGTTTTCAACGCGTCGGTGACCTGTGCTGGGCGGCTGGTGACATGCGTTCGCGGGGCTTCCTGCTGGGCGGCACCGCCGGACGAACCACGCTGAATGGTGAAGGTCTGCAGCATCAGGATGGTCATAGCCACCTGTTGTCTGCGACGGTGCCGAATTGTGTGTCCTACGATCCGACCTTCGGGTACGAGGTCGCCGTCATCGTCCACGACGGGCTTAAGCGCATGTATCAGAACAACGAGAGCGTGTACTACTACATCACCCTGATGAACGAAAATTATGTTCACCCGGCCATGCCTGAGGGTGTGGAAGAAGGCATCCTCAAGGGAATCTATCGTCTTCAGAATCACGAGGTGGAATCTGACTCACAACCGGCGCCACGCGTTCAGCTGTTAGGCAGTGGCACGATTCTGAATGAAGTGAGGGCCGCTGCCGTCATGCTACAGGAAGAGCATGGTGTTTCCAGTGATGTCTGGAGCGTTACCAGCTTCACTGAGCTCGCTCGTGATGGTCAGCACACGGAACGCTGGAACCGCCTGCACCCACAGGCCCAGCCTCGCGTCAGCTATCTCACCAGCTGCCTTGAGAATGCGGAAGGACCAGTAATTGCCTCGACTGACTATATGCGCCTGTTCGCTGACCAGGTCAGGTCGCTGATACCGGCGGACTATACCGTGCTCGGGACCGATGGCTTCGGCCGCAGTGATACCCGCGAAAAACTGCGCAGCCACTTCGAGGTCGACCGCTTTCATGTCGTGGTTGCTGCCCTGGGTGCACTGGCACGGCAGGGCAAAATTGAGACATCAGTCGTGAGTGATGCCATTACGAAGTACGGCATCGACGCCGACAAACCCAACCCAGCAATCAGCTAAGCGAGGCGTGTAAGGATGAACACAGAAAGTATTCGCGTACCCGACCTTGGTGGTGCTGCTGAGGTCGAGATCATCGAGATCAGCGTCAAGGCGGGCGACATGATCGATGCCGAAGACGCCATTCTGGTACTGGAGTCCGACAAGGCAACGATGGAATTGCCTTCACCGAGGGCAGGGAAGATCGTCGAGCTGACGGTGTCCGTCGGAGACAAGGTCAGTGAAGGCGATGTGATTGGATCAATGGAGGCTGGCGACGCTGATCAAGCCGACGAGGTTGCCGACGACGGAGAGGCGAAAAATGGAAAGTCCCAAGGTGAAGACGCCACTGCAAGCGGCAGCGGTGAAGCCGCTGCCAAATCCGAAGCTCAGCCGAGTGCGGAGTCAGGCGCGCAATCCAGCCCCAGCACTGAATCGAAAGCTGAAGCCGAATCGAAGCCCGGCGGCAAGGCCGAGGCACACGCCGCGCCTGTAAATACGGAGTCGAATGCCAGGCATGCGCCAGCTGCCGCAGCGTCTGCCGATCAGGAAGCTGGCAGCGCACAGGTTCATGCTGGACCGGCCGTGCGCAAGCTGGCCAGGGAACTCGGCGTCGAGCTCAATCGGGTAAAAGGCTCCGGTCCCAAGAATCGTATTACCAAGGACGACCTGCAGGGCTACATCAAGCAGCAGCTGCAGACTGCACAAGGTGGTGCGGCCTCAGGTGGGGGCGGGGCGCTGCCAGCCGTGAAACTACCCGACTTCAGCCAGTTCGGTGAAGTCGAGCGCAGCGCCATGAGCCGCCTGCAAAACCTGACCGCAGAGAGCATGCAACGCAGCTGGCTCAACGTGCCGCACGTGACCCAGTTCGACGAAGCGGACATCACCGATCTCGAAGATTTCCGCAAAGCCCAGAAAGCGGCTGGTGAAGCGAAGGGTCTGAAGCTCACGCCACTGCCGTTCATTCTCAAGGCCTGCGCCTATGCGCTCAAAGCTCAGCCTGCATTTAACGTATCGCTGGATATGGACAGACGAGAAGTGGTGCAGAAGCGCTATGTTCATATAGGTCTGGCTGTAGACACACCTGCCGGTCTGGTCGTACCCGTCATTCGCGATGTCGATCGTAAAGGCATCTGGGAGCTGGCCCGCGAGGCCCAGGAGCTCGCCGCGAAAGCGAGGGACAAGCAACTGAAACCTGCAGAAATGCAGGGTGGCTGCTTTACCATCACCAGTCTTGGCGGTATCGGCGGCACGGCCTTTACACCGATCGTCAACACGCCTGAGGTGGCGATTCTCGGGGTATCTCGTGCGGCGATGAAGCCTGTCTGGGATGGCAAGGCTTTCCAGCCTCGGCTGATGCTGCCGCTGTCGCTGTCTTATGATCACCGGGCGGTTAATGGAGCGGATGCTGCGAAGTTTACGAGCCTGTTGAGTCGGCTGCTGGGGGATTTGCGGGAGTTGATGTTGTAGTTATTGGGCTCAGTAAACTGATCATAGCGTGGTATTACGGCTTGCATGATAATCATACTGATTGATTAGTGCTGAATTTTCGCTATAGTGAAATTTGCGGAGGTTATTCCGTTAATTATTCATTATATTGAGCCTGGCGATGACAAACAGCCTTCAGACCAAGCAGTCAATCAAGCAGGCCCTAGATCAGCAGATCTCTGCACTTGCAGCGCTGTCCCAGAGGGTAGAGCGTTCGAACCTTCCGGATCTAACAGCGTTGGACGATCTGCCCGCCGTGTTAGTAGCACGTAGACGTGCAATGGGTCTCTCAGTGCCAGACCTCGCGGAACTGGCGTCCATTTCAGCCAATACCTATAGGGCCATGGAGCGTGAGGGTGCTAACCCGAGCCTCCAGACCCTCATGGCTGTCTGCGCAGTATTGAATCTCAAGCTCTGGATCGAGTCGGCGTGAAAGCGTTCGTGCGAATGCATGGAGAGCTTGCCGGTGTACTGGCGAGAAGCAACGGCAGTATTTCCTTCCAATATGATCCTGATTACCTGGCCAAGGGTCTGCCACCAGTCAGTCTCAGTCTTCCATTGCAGGCGCAACCCTATATCGACAAGCGCCTTCCGCCATATTTCGAAGGGCTGGTCAGCGAAGGCTGGTTGAGACGGATTCAGGCAAAAGAGCAGCGCATCGATCCCGAGGATCATTTCGCGCTGTTGGTTCACAATGGCCGAGACCTGCCCGGGGCGATTACCATCGAGCTTGCTGAATGAACTGCTTAATCTGTCTAAAGCCACTTGCGACACCTACAGCGGAATATCATCCGGCTTGCAAAAAGCGCCTGTTCGGTAGCGCCCCGGTACAACTGCAGCTGGCGCAAAGTCGTCAGGATCTGGTGCAAGGCATGCCTAAGAAAACCACAGGTTTCAGTATTAGTGGCGTGCAGATCAAGGCTCAGGCAGCAATTCTCGAAAACCAGTTACAACTGGTTGATCACGATGGGGAGTTCATCATCAAGCCCAGCCCGGAAGAATACCCCGGTGTCAGTGAGAACGAACACCTGACACTGACCTTGATGACAAAGCTTGGGTACCCGGTTCCAGCGTGCGGGCTGATCTCGCTCAGTGATGGGCACAAGGTGTTTATAATCCGCCGCTACGACCGCAGCAGTGCCGGCAAGATCCATCAGGAAGATGCCATGCAGGCAATGGGATTGGGCAACGAGGTCGACGCATCAAAATATACTGCCGGTTCTTATCTCGACGTGCTGAAATTTGCCCGCTCACATGGCGGACCTGCGGTCTGTCGGGATTTGCTCTCAAGACTGATATTCAGCTATGTGGTCGGTAATAATGATCATCACCTCAAGAATATCAGTTTCCTGCCAGCGTCTCCCTTTGGTCTGGCACCTGCCTATGATGTTCTGAACGCACAGATCCACGCGAGCGACTCTACCAGTATGGCGCTACGCTTTTATCCGAGAGGACATTTACCGTTCGATGAGCCCGCCTATTTCCGTGAAATGGGTAACGGTCACTATTCCGGAGGCGACTTCATCGAGCTGGGTCGAGCAGCGGGCCTGCCGGAGAAAGCTATCAGCACGCTTATCCGGAAGCTTTGTGTCGAGGTCGAGAAGCATGCGCGCCGGCTGGTGGAAGCAAGCTTTCTCACGGGGGAGATGAAGGTTACCTATCTGAAGCTGGTATCAGAGCGCCTTAACTTCCTCGCGATATAGCTTGCATCGCCGGCTTTAGCCTGGCTGCGCCAGCGCGTAGCCATCCCGCCCCTTGGCCTTGGCTTCATACAGCGCTTCATCGGCTCTGGCCACCAGCGTCGCCTCTTCTATGTCAGTGCCATAGGCGAAAGCGATACCGATACTGGTGGTAACGGTCGTTGTCTTGCCGAGCACGTCGAAGGACGCTCGCATGGCCTGAACAATTTTCTCGGCAACAAGCATTGCGTCGGTCGGGGGCACCACATTCTCCAGAATGATCGTAAATTCGTCACCTGCGAATCTGGCTACGGTATCAGTCGCCCTTACGCAGGCTTTGAGGCGTCGCGCAAACTCGGTCAACACGGCATCGCCTCCGCTATGACCCAGGCTATCGTTGATGCGCTTGAAATGGTCGACGTCGAGAATCATCAGTACCACTGGTGTGCCAGCCCTTGTGCCACGTAGAGTGGCTGCACTGAACGCCTCACCAAAGGCGCGTCTGTTCGGCAGGCCTGTCAGCGTGTCCTGCCTTGCCAGCGATTGCAGCTGTTGCTCGTGTAACCTTTCAGATGTGATATCCGTGGTCATGATATAGACGCCACGGATAACATCGTCCTTCATATCGGGAATACCGACCAGCCTGGCTACGCGTTGCTCGCCATCAACACGCATTTCGGCGTCAAAGCGAATGTGCTCACCCGCGAGGTTCTTCTGCAGCTGCTCACGAACCACCGGGTAGAATTCTGGCCCCAATATGTCGCTCACGGATTTCCCGATCATCTGTTCAGGCGAAACCCCAAACCAGGTCTCGTAGGTAGCATTGGCGAAGCGGTAGATTTCCTCGCGATCGATGTAGGCAATCAGTACTGGTAAATTATCGGTGATGGTGCGCAGTCGTTCCTCGCTTTCCGCAAGCCGCAGCTCGCCGGTCTTCCTATCCGTCATATCGAAGGCAAGCGCATAGAAGCCATCTGGCTCCCCTGCTGAGTCGAACTGAGGAATGTACATCGCCTGGAAGTGCCGTATCGAATCCTTCAACCTGACCGTATCATCGAACCCGACTTTCTTCCCTGCGCGGGCAGCGGCAATCTGAGGCGCAAATTTTCCATATCTTTCGGGGCCGTAAGCGTTGGCCACTGTCTCGCCGACGAGCGCCTCAGGCGTTCGACCAAACAATCCGGCTCCACGTGAGTTGAGAAACGTGAATCGTTCATCCCTGTCGACCTGTCCGATAAGCGCTGGAATGTTTTCAGTAATGGCACGGAGGCGTTCTTCATTTCTTGCCAGCTCACGGGCACTTTCCTTGAGAGCCGTGATGTCCTGCATGGCCACTACGGCACCGAGCTGATCGCCAGCGTCGTTCATCATTGCCCTGGCGCTGGCTAGCAGGAATCGCGGTGCCTGATCAGGATCTGCACGTACCGCTATCTCAGCGGACTGCACGATTTCACCCTTGAGCGCCCGGTAGAGGGGTATCTCCTCCTTCTGCAATAGTGTTTCCGCGTCTGCGTGATAGAGGCTGAACTCGCGTGCCCATTCGGCATCCGGTACCTCCTGAGGGTTCTGGCCATGCAGATTGCGTGCAGCACGATTGAAAAGCACCAGCTTCCCTGCGGAGTTGCACGCCACGACACCCACTTCAATGGTTTCAAGCACAGCATTCAGTAGTGAACGCTCGCGCGCCAGCGCATCCTCCGCATGTTTTCGAGCAGAGATGTCCTGAATGAAAGTGCCAAAGCTGTACTGTCTGGACGACTCGATCAGACCTATCGTCATCTCGACCGGGAACTCTTCGCCGTTACGTCGCAATGCGAATAACTGAAGGCGCTGACCGATCACACCTGTTTTCGAGGCAGGCGTAAAATGCCGCATACCTCTTGCATGTGCTTCACGGAATCGAGGCGGGATGATGGATGAAGACACAGGTGCACCCAGGATTTCAGCCTTGCTCCACCCAAACATCACTTCAGCCTGTCTGTTCCAGTCAGTGATGATGCCTGCACTGTCGACGCCAATGAACGCATCGAGGGCGGTATCGATCACCGCGCGGATATGGGCTTCGCTTTCAGTCAAAGCTTCTACCATGTCCGCCAGCTCAGTAGTTCGCTGCTGTACACGGGTTTCCAGATTCGCATTCAGCTCTAGCTGCTGCTGCTCCTTGTCGGCCAGTTTCTTGAGCAGACCGTTCAAGGCACCAGTGAGGGTGGCTACCTCGCGCGGACTGCCTGGAAAGGTCACTATTGTCTT